>NZ_JBXAPM010000012.1:0-278512 GCF_058803965.1 Reyranella sp. GW821-FHT14A01 | reverse complement strand
TCGTCGCTCGCGGCACCCCGTGGATCTCAGCTCGCAACACTGTCGCATGACAGTTCAATCTTAATGGTTGCTGAGCGCAGCGAAGGATCTAGCGCTCGCTCAGGAGAACTTTGGTCGTTCCGCTAGGTCCTTCGCTGCGCTCAGGACGACAAAGGGCTAAAGCCTGCGCAGCACAGTCTGCGAGCCGCCGCCCCAGATCGGCAGGTAGGCCATCTTGTAGCCGGCGCCGCCGGTGACGATCGGATGGATCGCCTCGGGAGAGGCAGCGACGTCCTCTCCCTTGTCGAACAAGTATTGCTGGACGCGCTTGAGATCCCAGCCTTCGTGGCGCGCGATCTTCTCGGCGAGTTCGAGCGGCAGGAGAACGACCTGCTCGCCGCGATCCTTCTTGCGGCTCTGGCTCGACATCACGATCTCGGCGCGCATGCCGGCGACGATCGGATCGAGGATGGCCTCGGGCGTGGCGCCTTCGCCGTCGCCCGGCAGCACTTCGGCGGTGCCTGAGATTCCCATGACCGTGATGGCGCTCACGTCCTTGCCGAGGCCGTGGCGCTCGGTGAAGGAGGGGAAGGGGCCCTCGTTGCGTTCGGCGAAGCACAGCGTGAACTTGGCCGGCTGGCCCATGGTCGCCATGTCGCCCGTATCCGAGCGCGCGCCGCCGATGTTGCGCAGGCAGAGCTGCAGGGCGCGCCCGATGCAGGCATTGGCGCGAACACCGGGACCGATGGCGTTGGTCAGCGCGTTGACGCCGAGCTGCTGCGCAATCGGGCCATGGACGCAGAGCGCGACCGCGGCGCTGCCGGTGGTCGTGGCAATGCCGAGGAGATTGAAGTCCGGTTCGAGGAGGGCCTGTGCCGCCGCCAGCACGACCGGCAATTCGGCGGGCACGCAACCCGCGATCACACACTGATAGGCGACCGACTCGGGCGTGATGTCACCGAACATCGGCGGCATCATACCGACCGATTCGGTGCGGTTGGCGACGCCGGCGATCATGGCGTCGAGCCGCTTCTGGGTGGGAGGAACGAGAGGGAGGCCGTCCGAGAGTTCGGCCTCCGTCAGGATCTGCTGTGCACTTTCCCAGTCCGTCGACTCATCGACGACCGGCCAGCCGCACCATTCACTCACGACCGGTCGCTCATCGCGCGATGCGCGTGCAGGCGACCGTGGTGCCGCCGAACGACGGGATGAAGGCCGAGTGCTTGCCCGGCCCGCCCGCCACGGTGATGTGGATGTCGTTCGGATCGCGGCCGATCGTCAGCCAGTCGCCGTCCGGCTTGTGGCCGGTGGTTTCATACGTCACGAGGTTTTCCTTCGAGACGCGCGACAGATGGATGCGCGAGCGCTTCCACAACTCCTCGCGGATGCTTTCGATCGTGAAGCCGTCGCGCTTCAGGGTCGCGGCATGCTCGGGTCCGATGATGACGAACATCGGGCCCTTGCCGTAGACCGTGTTGGCGCCCGGGTTGGCCATGCCGCCGGCGAAGGTCGTCAGCAGGCCGTCGCCCGTGGTCGAGCCGTGGTCGTTGAGGTTATGCGGGCCTTCGCCCGACATCACCGTCACGACCGAATCCGTGGGCGCGAAGCCGCGCTGCACGTGATAGGGCGCCCAGGGATTCTCTTCCTCGTTCTCGCCGAAGCAGAAGGTGAACTTGGCGGGATTGCCCTGGGTCGAGCGGTCCATCTCGCCCGGCTTGGCGCCGGCGACGTTCAGCAGCATCAGGCCGAGGGCGCGGCCGATCGTGGCATTGGCCTGTCGGCCCTGGCCGAAGCAGTTGGTGCCGCAGTTGATGTTGAGCTCGTGCCGGATCGGGCCGCTCACCATGACCATCGGCGCACAGGAGTGCGTCGTGGCCAGCGTGCCGTGCAGATTATAGTCCGGGTCGAGCACGCCGCGCAGAGCGGCGGTCACGACCGGGAAGTATTCGGCCTTGCAGCCCGCCATCACGGCATTGGCGGCAAGCGCCTGTATCGAGGGGACGATCTGGCGCGGCGGCACCGGCGCATAGGGCCGGTTGTCGCCACGGACGGTCTCGACGAACTTCGCGACCTTGGCCTCGGTGGGGACGAAGAGCGGCATCCCGTCGCTCCAGCCCTGTTCCGTGGCGTACTCGTTGAAGGCCTCGACATCCATGTCGCCGATGTCGATCACTTCCTGTTCGGCGATGTCCTTCATTTCGTCGTCGCCTCGGTCAGTCCCTTGGTCGCTGCTTCGATGCGTTCCCGCAGTTCCTCGGCATTCAGGCCGCCGACGGGGTGCTTCACTACGATCAGACGCGCTTCGACCTTGCGGGCTTTCGCCTGGGCCAGGACCAGCGGCTTGAATGTCTCAGTGGCGATCACGAAAGCGGTGATGCCGAGCTTCTCGAGTTCGAGGCTGTCGTGGAAACTCCACGATGAACAGCTTCCTCAATCACCTAATGCGACGAGGGCCGCCTTGTAGTTCTGCGCGACGTGCGCGATCAGCTCCTTCGGAGCCGGCTGGCTGGCGCTGTTCTTGGCATGGAAGTGGATGTTGTCCACCGGCCGGTGCGCGCCGAGCATGGCGCGGACGCCTTCCAGCAGCTCGCGGGCGTTCGGCTTGGAATTGGAGATCAGGGCGATCGGGTCGGTCGCCCAGTTCACCGGCTGCAGGGTCACCTTGGCCGCACTGGCCGCCGACGTGCCGAAGCTCGGATTGAAGATACGCATTCTGACTTTCCTCCACGCTACTTGTTCAGGGCCGCGACCACCGACTTGGCGACGCGCTGGCCGTCGGCGATGGCGTTGGCCAGATATTCCGTCGAACCGGACCTGACGTCGCCGGCGGCAAACACCAGCGGCAGGCCGGTCTGGCCCTCTTCGTCGACAACGATATGCCCCGTGGCGTCGCGTGCAAGGGAATCCGGCAGGAATTCCGCAGCGGGAGACTGGCCGACGTAAACGAACACGGCATTCGTCGAAACCTTGTTTCGCTGGCCGTCATTCTCGATCGTCACCGCCTCGAGGCCGTTGCTGCCTTCGAGGCCGATGATGCGGCCGGGCATGGCGGTCACGCCTTCGGGAAGCTTGCCGTTCGGCGTGCCGAGCACGGTGATGCTGCCGGCGACGCCGACCAGGACTTCGGCTTCATACGGCGCCCAGCCGGTGGCGCCGGCGATGATGACGGGCTGGCCGGCATAGAGCGGGCCATCGCAGTTCGCGCAGTGTGAAAGGCCGCGACCTTCGTACTCGTCCTCGCCCGGAACGCCGAGCTTGCCCTTGTTCATGCCGGTCGCAACCACGAGGGAGCGCGCGCTGTGGCGCTCGCCGTCGGTCGTCTCGACCTCGAAGGGGCCGCTGCCGGAAATCGCCGAAACTTCGCCGAAGCCGATCTCGACGCCGGCGACGACGGCGTCGTCGGTGAGCCGTGCGGCCATCGTCGTGCCGTCGAAGGGCTCCTCGAAATCGTGGAGTCCGCCGAGGTTGATGATTTCGCCGCCGGGCGCGAGCTTGTCGAGGCAGAGCGCCTTCAGGCCTGCACGGGCGGCTTCGGTGGCGGCGGTGAGGCCGGCCGGGCCGGCGCCGATGACGATCACGTCGTAGGAAGGGGTGTCCATGGCCGTCTTTAATCGGCACTCGGGGCCCGGAGCGCAAGGGGCATTTCGGCCCGGCCGGCCCTGTTGTGGTCCGCGATTTGCACACCGGATATCTTGAGCTTGCCAGTCCCCGAGAAAGCATCGTAGGTCGCAAGGGCAGGGAGACAGAAACAAGGCATGGCGTATTTCACGCAGCAGCTGATCAACGCAATCACGCTGGGCGCCATCTACGGGCTGATCGCCATCGGATACACGATGGTCTACGGGATCATCGGCATGATCAACTTCGCGCATGGCGAAGTGTTCATGATCGGCGCCTTCATCTCGCTGATCGGCTTCATCATCTGCGGCAGCCTCGGCATCAGTTCGGCGCCCATCGCCATCGTCCTGGTGCTGCTCCTGGCGATGTCGTTCTCGGCCGTCTACGGCTGGGCGATAGAACGAACGGCCTATAGACCGTTGCGGGGCTCGTTCCGGCTGGCCCCGCTGATCTCCGCCATCGGCGTGTCGATCGCCCTCCAGAACTACGTCCAGCTGGCGCAGGGCGCGCGGCCGAAACCCGGCGGACAGGTCGTATCCGGCGGCTTCAACCTCTTTACCGCCGACGGCTTCGACGTCCGCGTCACCTGGCTGCAGATCATCATCGTCCTGGTGACGGTCGTGCTGATGGCGGGCTTCACCTGGGTGATCGCCAGGACTTCGCTGGGACGCCAGCAGCGCGCCTGCGAGCAGGACATGAAGATGGCGTCGCTGCTGGGGGTCAATGTCGACCGCACCATCTCGCTCACCTTCGTGCTGGGCGCGGCGCTGGCCTCCGTCGCCGGCATGCTGTTCCTGATGTATTACGGCGTCATCGATTTCTTCATCGGCTTCCTGGCCGGCATCAAGGCCTTCACCGCGGCGGTGCTGGGCGGCATCGGTTCGCTGCCGGGCGCCATGCTGGGTGGATTGCTGATCGGCCTGATCGAGGTCTTCTGGGCCGGCTACTTCTCGAGCGAATACAAGGACGTCGCGGCCTTCGCGATCCTCGTCCTGGTGCTGATCTTCCGGCCGAGCGGACTGCTCGGCAAACCGGAGATCGAGAAGGTCTGACCGGATGGGCCAGCGTCTCCCTCTCATGCTGAAGGACGCGGGCCTCACTGCGTTCGTGGCCGCAGCGCTCGGCATTTTCATCGTGGGCTTTCGCACCGTCGACATGGGCGGCGGCAAGGGGCTGGGCTTCGACTATCACCTCGTCGACCTCGCCGTGGCCGTGGTCGTCATCTTCATAGGGCGGCTCGGCCTCTCGATGGCGGCGAACGGCCTGCGCTGGCCGGCGATCGTGCTGGGCGTCGCGATGATCGCGGCCGGCGCGGCGCCGATGAAGCTGCCGTCGGGCTTCCTGCACTGGTTCGTGGCGCTGGGCGGCGTGCTGCTGGTGATCCGCGCGGTCTGGCCGTGGGCAAACGACGCGATGGGGGCGGCGGCACGGACGCCGTCGGGCGTGGCACTGGGCAAGGCCGGCTCGAAATGGTTCGGCTGGCTGCTTCTGGCCGCGGCCGTGCTGATGCCGTTCACGCCGTTCGCGGACCAGAAGACGATGGATCTCGGCGTGCTGATCCTGACCTACGTGATGCTGGGTTGGGGGCTCAACATCGTGGTCGGGCTCGCGGGCCTGCTCGACCTGGGGTACGTCGCCTTCTACGCGGTCGGCGCCTATTCGTATGCGCTGCTCAGCACGCAGTACGGGCTGGGCTTCTGGACCGTTCTGCCGCTCGCCGGGATGATGGCGGCGCTGTTCGGCATCATGCTGGGCTTCCCGGTCCTGCGCCTGCGCGGCGACTATCTCGCCATCGTCACCTTGGGTTTCGGCGAGATCATCCGCCTCGTGCTGCTGAATTGGTTCGATCTGACCAACGGGCCGGCCGGCATCGGCTCTATCCCCGGGCCGACCCTGTTCGGCGCCGTGTTCGCCGAGACGCCGCCGCCGGGCAAGCAGACCGTGTCGGAGATGCTCGGCATCGCCTTCAATGGCAATCACCGGCTGATCTTCCTCTATTACATCATCCTCGGCCTGGCGCTGATCACCAACCTCTTCACCCAGCGCATGCGCCGCCTGCCGGTGGGCCGCGCCTGGGAAGCGCTGCGCGAGGACGAGACGGCCTGCCAGGCGCTCGGCATCAATCCTACCAACACCAAGCTCACGGCCTTCGCGATCGGCGCCATGTTCGCGGGCTTCGCGGGCTCCTTCTTTGCCGCCAAGCAGCGCTTCGTCAGCCCCGAGAGTTTCGTGTTCATCGAATCGGCGATCATCCTGGCCATCGTCGTGCTGGGCGGCATGGGCAGCCAGATCGGCGTTGTGCTGGCGGCCGTGCTGCTGATCGGCCTGCCCGAATGGTTCCGCGATCTCGGCAACTACCGCATGCTGGCCTTTGGCCTCGCCATGGTGCTGATCATGGTGTTCAAGCCGCGCGGCCTCATCTCCCATCGCGAGCCGTCGATCAGGTTGCATCCCGCCGGCTCGGGAGGCGGCGGATGACGGTGCCCACCGTGCCGCTTATCGAGGTCGAGCATCTCACCATGCGCTTCGGCGGGCTGGTCGCGATCGACGATGTCTCGTTCACGGCGCGGTCGCAGGCCATCACCGCCGTCATCGGTCCCAACGGCGCAGGCAAGACGACGGTCTTCAACTGCATCACCGGCTTCTACAAACCGACCATCGGCCGGCTGACCCTGCGCGGCGGCGGTGGCGAATTCCTGCTGGAGCGCATGCGCGGCCACGAGATCGGCCAGAAGGCCAGGGTGGCGCGCACCTTCCAGAACATCCGCTTGTTTCCCGGCATGACGGTGCTCGAGAACCTGATGGTGGCGCAGCACAACAAGCTGATGCGCGCCTCGGGCTGGAGCCTGCTGGGTCTTCTCGGCGTGGCGAGCTTCCGGCAGGCCGAGGCCGCGGCGGTCGAACTGGCGCGCCTGTGGCTGGAGCGCATCGGACTGGTGGCCGATGCCGACCGGCCGGCCGGCGAGCTGCCCTACGGCGCCCAGCGGCGGCTCGAGATCGCCCGCGCCATGTGCACCGAGCCGGTTCTGCTCTGTCTCGACGAGCCGGCGGCGGGCCTCAATCCGCGCGAGTCGGCGGAGCTCAACCAGCTCTTGGTCTCGATCCGCGATCGCGACAGGATCGGCGTGCTGCTGATCGAGCACGACATGAGCGTCGTGATGAAGATCTCCGACCATATCGTCGTGCTCGACTACGGCCGCAAGATCGCCGAGGGCGATCCGGAGGTGGTGCGCAACGATCCGGCCGTGATCCGCGCCTATCTCGGCACGGACGAGGAGGCGATCGATGGCTGAGCCCTCGATCCTGTCGGTGAAGGGCGTCGAGACCTTCTACGGCGCCATCCAGGCCCTGCATGGCGTCGATCTCGACGTGGCGAAGGGCGAGATCGTGACCCTGATCGGCGCCAACGGGGCGGGCAAGTCGACCCTGCTGATGACGATCTGCGGCAATCCCCGCGCGCGCAGCGGCCAGATCCTGCTCGACGGCGAGGACATCACTTCGCTGCCAACCCACCAGATCGTGCGGCGTGGTGTGGCGCAGGTGCCGGAGGGGCGTCGCATCTTCGCGCGCATGAGCGTCTACGAGAACCTGCAGATGGGCGCGATCCTGGGCGATCCCGCCAACTTCAAGTCTGACCTCGACCGGGTCTTCGCGATGTTCCCGCGTCTGGCCGAGCGGCGCGATCAACGCGGCGGTACGCTGTCGGGTGGCGAGCAGCAGATGCTGGCGATCGGCCGCGCGCTGATGAGCCGGCCGCGGCTCCTGCTGCTCGACGAGCCGTCGCTCGGTCTCGCCCCGCTGATCGTGCGGCAGATCTTCGATTCGATAGGCCGCATCGCACGGGAGGAGGGCGTCACCATCTTCCTGGTCGAGCAGAACGCCTTCCACGCGCTGCGCCTGGCCGACCGTGGCTACGTGCTGGCGAATGGAAGGGTACGCCTCAGCGGCAGCGGCAAGGAGCTTTTAGCCAACCAGGAAGTCCGCGCGGCCTATCTCGAAGGGGGCCACGGATGAGCCCGCTCGACACCTTCATGTTCGACTGGTTCGGCGACACGCTGTTCAACGTGGTGCTGTTCAATCTCGTCCTGATCGGGCCGGCGTCGTTTGCGGCTGGACACGCGGTGGCGCTCACCTGGCGGCCGTGGCCGCAGATCGTGTTCTATACCGCGCTCCTGTCGGCGACCTTGCGCTTCCTCGACTACGCGCTGGCCAACGGCGAGCTGTGGTCGCTGGCGGGATTTGTACTGGGCTGGGCGGTACAACTGGCGATCGCGGCCTTTGCCTTCAGACTCACGCGGGCGCGCCATATGGTGCGCCAGTATCCCTGGCTCTATCGGCGCAAAGGCTTGCTGGGCTGGGACGAGCGGCACTAATGTAACTGTCATGCTCCGCATGCGGCGGAGGGGGCTCAACGAACAGGGAGACTTCGGATGAAGAAGATGTACGGCGCACTGGCCGTCGCAGCCGTTGCCTTGATGGCGACGCCCGCGTTCGCCCAGATCAAGATCGGCTCGGCCGGCCCGATGACCGGCTCCAATGCCGCGTTCGGCGAGCAGCTGCGGCGCGGCGCGCAGATGGCGGTCGAGGACATCAACGCCGCCGGCGGCGTGAACGGCCAGAAGCTCGAGCTGGTGATCGGCGACGATGCCTGCGACCCCAAGCAGGCGACCGCGGTCGCCAACAAGATGGTGTCGGACAAGGTCGTCTTCGTGGCCGGGCACTTCTGCTCAGGCTCGTCGATCCCGGCCTCGGACATCTACAAGGAAGGCAAGATCCTGCAGATCACGCCGGCCTCGACCAACCCGAAGCTGACGGACGACGCCGCTGGCAAGGGCAACACCACGGTGTTCCGCACCTGCGGCCGTGACGACGTGCAGGGCACGACGGTCGGCAACTACATCCTGAAGAACAACAAGACCGCCAAGGTCGCGATCCTTCACGACAAGTCGCCCTACGGCAAGGGCGTGGCCGACGAGACCAAGAAGGCCCTGAACAAGGGCGGTCTCCGCGAGACCATGTACGAGGCCTACAACGACACCGACAAGGACTTCGCTGCCCTCATCAACAAGATGAAGCAGGCGAAGATCGATATCATCGTGCTGGGCGGCTACCACACCGCGGGCGCGCTGATCATCAAGCAGGCGCGTGAGCAGGGCCTCGCGGCGAACATGATGGGCTTCGACGCGCTCGAGACGGCCGAGTTCGCCCAGCTGGGCGGCGCGGCGACCAACGGCGTGATGATGTCGTTCCCGCCCAAGGCCGAGGACGACCCCAAGAATGCCGCCCTCGTGAAGAAGTTCCGCGACGCCAAGTACAATCCGGAAGGCTACACGCTGTTCAGCTACGCCGCCGTGAAGGCCTGGGCCGACGCCGCCAACAAGGCGAAGTCGGTCGATGCCGCGACCGTCGCCAAGCAGCTCCGCACTGGCAAGTACGACTCGGCCGTCGGCGTGCTCGAGTTCGACGCCAAGGGCGACATCAAGGATGCGGTGTACGACATCTACGTCTGGAAGGACGGCAAGTCGGCCCCGATGAAGAAGTAGGCGAACAAGTACCAATTGAGGAAAGGCCCGGCGTCAGCCGGGCCTTTTCTTTTTGTGCATCGCTCAGGGGCATCATCGTCGGGGGCATAAACGAAATAAGCGCAATAAACGAAACAAACGATTCGACCGGCCGGGGAGCGATTCCCCGGGTTTTGGTGGCTTGGACACTGCGAGGATCGGTAAGGCGACGTCCTTGATGGCCAGAGCAAAGCCGCAACGCGCAGCCCGACTGATGCGTCGATTGATGCGACTGGCCTTCGAGAATGGCGAAATACGAAACCCGGCGCGAACTCAGGGTGCTGTGCCGCCGTCCCTGGTGATCGGCACGACCGCCCGGCTATTTCCCAAGTCAATTCAGTGTCTTGTGGGTCACCTTCCACGATTTTGCGGAACCGTGACATCGCGGCCCCGGATATGGTATCGGGGGGCTCAATAGCTAGAGGGGATCGATCGTCGATATGCCGGGGGGCGCCATCGCGGTCGCGTCGGATCATGCCGGCTACGACCTTAAGGAAATCCTGAAGCGCGACCTGCAGGAAGCGGGTCACGAAGTGCTGGATCTTGGCACGAATTCCACCGCATCCGTGGACTATCCGGACTTCGGCAAGGCCATGGGCGACGCCATCGCCTCGGGCAAGGCGGAGCGCGGCGTGCTGGTCTGCGGCAGCGGCATCGGCATCTCGATCGCCGCCAACCGCAATCCCAAGGTTCGCGCAGTCCACGCGCACGATGTGACCTCGGCGCGCCTGTCGCGCGAGCACAACGATGCGAACGTCATTGCCTTCGGCCAGCGCCTGACCGGCATCGAGATCGCGCGCGAGGCGCTGAAGGTGTTCCTCGCGACCAAGTTCGAAGGCGGGCGCCATGTCGGCCGCGTCGACAAGCTTTCAAAGGGTTGAGTGTCATGAGCCAAGCCGCTGCCAAGATGAGCGATCAGCCGTTGCCGATGTTCACCACCGGAGTCGCCGAAGCCGATCCCGCGATCGACGCGGTGCTGAAGGGCGAGTTGCATCGCCAGCAGGAGCAGATCGAACTGATCGCGTCGGAGAACATCGTCTCGCGCGCCGTCCTCGAAACGGCCGGCTCGGTCCTGACCAACAAGTATGCGGAGGGTTATCCGCGTCGCCGCTACTATGGCGGCTGCGAGGGGGTCGACAAGGCCGAGGACCTGGCGATCGAGCGGGCCAAGAAGCTCTTCGATTGCTCCTTCGCCAACGTGCAGCCGCACTCCGGCGCGCAGGCCAACCAGGCCGTCTTCATGGCGCTGCTGCAGCCGGGCGACACGTTCCTCGGCATGTCGCTGTCCGAAGGCGGCCATCTCACGCACGGCTCGCCGGCCAACCAGTCGGGCAAGTGGTTCAAGGTCACGTCCTATGGTGTGAAGCCCGACACGCACCTGATCGACTACGAGCAGATGGAGGCCGTCGCCCGTAGCGAGAAGCCCAAGCTGATCATCGCAGGCGCCTCCGCCTATTCGCGTCACATAGACTGGGCACGCTTTCGCAAGGTGGCCGACGAGATCGGTGCCTACTTCATGGTCGACATGGCGCACTATGCCGGACTTGTCGCGGCCGGCGTCTATCCGAGCCCGCTGCCGCACGCCCATGTCGTGACGACGACGACGCACAAGACGCTGCGCGGCCCGCGCGGCGGCATGATCCTGTCCAACGACGCCGAGCTCGGGAAGAAGATCAACTCGGCGGTGTTCCCCGGCCTGCAGGGCGGCCCGCTGATGCACATCATCGCGGCCAAGGCGGTGGCGTTCGGCGAGGCGCTGAAGCCCGACTTCAAGGTCTATGCCCAGCAGGTGATCGACAATGCGCGCGCCCTGGCGGCGACCCTGACCGAGCGCGGCCTCAAGATCGTCTCGGGCGGTACCGACAGCCACGTCATGCTGGTCGACCTGCGGCCGAAGAAGGCAACCGGCGTGTCGGCCGAGAAGGTGCTCGACCGCGCCGGCATCACGACCAACAAGAACAGCATCCCGGGCGATCCGGAGAAGTTCACCGTGACCTCGGGCGTGCGGCTCGGATCGCCGGCGGGAACGTCGCGCGGCTTCGGCGTCGCGGAGTTCCAGCAGATCGGCCATCTCATCGCCGACGTGCTCGACGGCATCGCCAAGAACGGCCCGGACGGCGACGCCCAGGTCGAGGCCCAGGTTCGCGCCAAGGTCCATGCCCTTTGCGCGCGCTTCCCGATCTACCGCGACTGATAAGGCGCAAAGCCGGAAAACAGGGGAACTAGATGCGCTGCCCATTCTGCGGTCACGAGGACACACAAGTTAAGGACTCGCGGCCGACCGACGACAACTCGGCGATCCGCCGGCGGCGCTACTGCCCGTCCTGCGGATCGCGCTTCACGACCTTCGAGCGCGTGCAGCTGCGCGAGTTGACGGTGGTGAAGAAGAACGGACAGCGGGTGCAGTTCGATCGCGACAAGCTGGCGCGTTCCATACAGGTCGCCTGCCGCAAGCGGCCGGTCGATCCCGACCGCACCGAGCGCGTGGTGAACGGCATCGTGCGCCGCCTCGAAAGCTCGGGCGAAAGCGAGATTCCCTCGACGCAGATCGGCGAGCTGGTGATGGACGCGCTGCGCGCGCTCGATCCGGTGGCCTATGTGCGGTTCGCCTCGGTCTATCGCAATTTCCGCGAGGCCCGCGACTTCGAGGAGTTCATCTCCGATCTCGCCGACACCGCCCACTTCAAGGACTGATACCGATGATGCGCGCAGCGCTCGCGCTGGCGCGACGATCACTTGGACGGACCTGGCCCAATCCCGCGGTTGGCTGCGTGATCGTGCGCGACGGCCACGTGATCGCGCGCGGTCGCACGCGCGACGGTGGCAGGCCACACGCCGAGGCCGACGCGATCGCCGAGGCGACGGCATCCGGCCTGTCGCTGACGGGCGCCACAGCCTACGTCACCCTGGAACCCTGCTCGCATCACGGCCGCACGCCGCCCTGTGCAGACGCTCTGGTGGCGGCCGGCATCGCGCGCGTGGTGTCCGCGCTCGAGGATCCCGATCCGCGGGTGAAGGGGCAGGGGCATGCACGCCTGAAGGCGGCCGGTATCGTCGTCGAGGTCGGCGAGGGCGCTGCCGAGGCGGCCGAGATCAACGCCGGCTTCCTGTTACGGGTTCGTGAAGGCCGGCCGCTGTTCCATCTCAAGATCGCCGGCTCGCTCGACGGCCGCATCGCCACCGCTTCCGGCGAGAGCAAATGGATCACCGGCGAGGCGGCGCGACGCGACGGCCATCGCCTGCGCGCCATCCATGATGCGATCCTCGTCGGCGCGGCGACCGCTGCGGCCGACGACCCCGATCTCACCTGCCGCCTGCCGGGCCTGGGCTCGCACTCGCCGGTGCGCATCGTGCTGGATTCGCAGGCGCGTCTGTCGCCCCGGTCGAAGCTTGCGACGTCGGCACAGGTGACACCGGTCTGGCTGGTCTGTACGAAGTCGGCGCCGGCAGATCGGCGGGACGCGCTGAACAAGCTCGGCGTGGAAATCGTCGAGGTCGATGGCGGCAGCGATGGTCGCATCGACGTTTCGGCGGCCGCGCAGGCGCTGGGCGCGCGCGGTCTGACCCGGGTTCTCGTCGAGGGCGGTGGGCAGGTGGCCGCTTCCTTCCTGAAAGCGGGCCTCGTCGACGGTATCTCGAGCTATCGCGCCGGGCTGATCCTGGGGGCCGATGGCCGCTCTGCGGTCGGGGGCCTGGAATTTGCACGTCTGGGTTCCGCGCCCCGGTTCAAGCTGGTTTCGGCGCGGCAACTGCAGGGCGACACGCTGGAAACCTGGCGGCGAGAGGACTAAGTAGCGGCCATGTTCACAGGCATCGTGACTGATATCGGCGAGATCGTCTCGGTCGACCCCGGCGGCCAGGAAGGCGACCGTCGCTTCGTGATCGCCACGAAGCACGACATGGCGCCGATCGCCATCGGCGCCTCGATCGCCTGCTCGGGCTGCTGCCTCACCGTGATCGAGAAGAGCGCCGGCCGGTTCGCCGTCGAGGTGTCAGCCGAGAGCCTCGACAAGACGCATCTCGGCGACTGGAAGGTCGGCGGCCGCCTCAACCTCGAATTGTCGCTGAAGCTCGGCGACGAATTGGGTGGTCATCTCGTCTACGGTCATGTCGACGGCATGGGGAAGATCGTCTCGATGACGCCGGAAGGCGGCAGCGTGCGCTTCGTGTTCGAGGCGCCGCCCGAACTGGCGCGCTTCGTCGCGTCCAAGGGCTCGGTCGCCATCGACGGGATTTCGCTCACCGTCAATGAAGTGGACGGCAATCGCTTCGGCGTGAACGTGATTTCACATACGCAGGCGGTTACCACGCTGGGACAGGCCAAGGTTGGGCAGAGGGTCAACCTTGAGGTGGATATGCTCGCGCGTTACGTTGCGCGACTGTTGGAGCATCAGAAATCATGAGTGCGCTCGAAAAGGACGCTTGGCGGATCACCTTCAGCGAAGTGAAGGCCGCTGCCGAGGACATCATCGAGGAAGCCCGCAAGGGCCGGATGTTCATCCTCGTCGACGACGAGGACCGCGAGAACGAGGGCGACCTGGTGATCCCCGCCCAGTGGGCGACGCCGGAGGCCATCAACTTCATGGCCAAGCATGCGCGCGGCCTGATTTGCCTCGCCATGACACGTGAGCGGGTCGAACAGCTCGGCCTGCCGCTGATGTCGCAGAACAATCGCACCCGTCACTCGACCGCCTTCACCGTGTCGATCGAGGCGCGCGAGGGCGTGACGACCGGCATCTCGGCGGCCGATCGCGCGCGCACCGTCGCCGTGGCGATCGATCCTTCGTGCGGGCCGCATGACATCGTGACGCCGGGCCACGTCTTCCCGCTGGTCGCGCGCGACGGCGGCACGCTGGAGCGCACCGGACATACCGAAGCCGCGGTGGATCTCGCGCGCCTGGCGGGTCTCAACCCGGCCGGCGTGATCTGCGAGATCATGAACGACGACGGCACGATGGCCCGCCGCAACGACCTCATCACCTTCGCGCAGCGCCACGCGCTCAAGATCGGCACCATCGCCGACCTGATCGCCTATCGCCGCCGCTACGACTCGATCGTCAAGCGCATCAGCGAGACCAAGCTCGACAGCACCTGGGGCGGCGACTTCCGCTGCGTCGTCTACGTGAACAAGGTGACGATGGCCCAGCACGTCGCGCTGGTGAAGGGCGACCCCGCGGCGGGTGGCCCGGTCATGGTGCGCATGCATGCCGTCAACCTCTTCACCGACACGCTGGGCCAGCGCAGCGGCGGCCGCGGCGGCGAGATCGAGGCCTCGATGCGCGAGATCGCCAAGGAAGGCCGCGGCGTCATCGTGCTGATCCGCGAGCCGCTCACCGTCGTGCTGGCCGAGCAGCGCCGCCGCGCCGGCGAGCCGATCGAGCCGGCCGGGCAGGAGCTGCGCGACTACGGCGTCGGCGCCCAGATACTGATCGATCTCGGCGTGAAGGAAATGGTGCTGCTCAGCAATTCGCAAAAAAGCGTCGTCGGTCTCGAAGGCTTTGGCCTGAAGATCGTCGCCCAGAAGCCGGTTCCCGGCCGTGCAACGAAGGCCTGATCATGTCGACACGGACGGAGAACCCGACGGCCCGGCCGGCGGTCGATGGTGTGAAGGGCGCGCGTATCCTGATCGTCGAGTCGCGCTACTATGCCGATATCGCCGATGCGCTGATCCAGGGCGCCGAGCATGAGATTACGAAGAACGGCGCCAAGGTTGACCGCATCGTCGTGCCGGGCGCCTTCGAGATCCCCGGCGCGATCGCGCTGGCGGCCGACAAGAAGGGCCGGCGTTATGACGGCTATGTCGCGCTGGGCTGCGTGATCCGCGGCGAGACCACCCACTACGACTATGTCTGCGGCGAGAGTGCGCGCGGCCTGATGGATCTTGCGGTCCAGAAGAAGCTCGCCATCGGCTACGGCATCGTCACGGTCGAGAACATCGAGCAGGCGCGGGCGCGCGCCTTCACCGACCGTGGCGACAAGGGCGGCGACGCGGCCCATGCCTGCCTCGCCATGGTGGCGCTGGGCCGTCGCTGGAAGAAATCGTGAGCGACGCCAAGCCAGTGGGCCCCAGCCGTCGCCAGGCCGCCCGGCTGGCGGCCGTGCAGGCACTCTATCAGTGGCAGGAGGGGCAGGACGCCCCGGCCGAGATCATCGAGCAGTTCCTCAAGGTGCGGACCGGCGAGGCGGGCGAGGGCGGCATGCGCCGCGACGCCGACAAGCCGCTGTTCAAGGACGTGGTCGAGGGCACGACGACCAACCGGGATGCTCTGGAGGCGATCGTGACCGCCTCGCTGGCGCAGGACTGGACCTGGGCGCGCGTCGACCGCCTGGTGCGTGCCATCCTGCTCGCCGGCGCCTATGAGCTCGTGCACCGGGGTGACGTGCCGCTGCGCGTCGTCATCAACGAATATGTCGAGATCGCCCACGCCTTCTACGACAAGGGCGAGCCGAGCTTCATCAACTCCGTTCTCGACCGCGTGGCGCGTCAGGCGCGGCCGGCCGACCAGAAGTAGGCCGCCATGGCGCGGCGCCGGCGGATCGGGGAGTTCGAACTGATCGCCCGCTACTTCGCGCCACTCGCCCGCGGGTTCGGCGGTGCGGGCAACCTCAAGAGCGACAACGCCTTCCTCCCCGCCGATCCGCG
Organism: Reyranella sp. GW821-FHT14A01; assembly: GCF_058803965.1. Lineage (NCBI taxonomy): Bacteria > Pseudomonadati > Pseudomonadota > Alphaproteobacteria > Hyphomicrobiales > Reyranellaceae > Reyranella > Reyranella sp. GW821-FHT14A01. The sequence goes on along the minus strand of NZ_JBXAPM010000012.1, from coordinate 262,711 downwards.
CCGCGACCTCGTCGTCAAGACGGACACGATCGTCGCGGGCGTGCATTTCCTGGCCGATGAGCGGCCGCAGCGGGTTGCCGCCAAGGCCTTGCGCGTGTGCCTGTCCGACCTCGCGGCCGGCGGCGCGGCGCCCTTTGTCTATCAGCTCTCTCTGGCGCTGCCGGCGCAGTGGACCGAGAAATGGCTCGCGGGCTTCGCCAAGGGGCTCGCCGCCGACCAGCGCCGTTACGGCATCGTCCTGTGTGGCGGCGACACGGTAACGACGCCGGGGCCGCTCACCGTGACGATCACCGCTTTCGGCAAGGTCGCGCGCGGCAAGGGCCTGACCCGCGGTGGCGCGCGGGCAGGGGACGAACTCTGGGTGAGCGGTACCGTCGGCGATGGCGCTTTGGGCCTGCTGGCGGCGCAGGGTGGACTCCAGGACCTGACGGCCCGGCAACGCGCCTTTCTCGAGGATCGCTATCGGCTGCCGCGGCCCCGTTCATCGCTCGGGCAAAACCTGGTGGGTATCGTGACGGCTACGGCCGATGTCTCCGACGGGTTGCTGGCCGATGCCGGGCACATCGCCGACGCCTCTCGCCTGGCCGTGACCATCGAGCGCGATGATGTGCCCCTGTCTGCGGCAGCCCGCGCGGCGGTGGCCGCCGATCCGCGCCTGTGGGCGAACGTCCTGGGCGGCGGCGACGATTACGAGCTCGTGATGGCAGTCCCGTCCCGCAAGCGGTCGGCGCTCCTGGCTGCCGCACGCGCCGCCGGCATCGACGTCACGCGCATCGGCCGCTTTGCCCGAGGCAATGGCGTCACGGTGACGGCGGCCGGCAGGGCCATCGCAGCCCCGCGCAAGGGATACGTTCACTTCTAGCGAAGCACACCTGCTCATAGCTGCACTGCGCCGGCCGCCATGGCGCGGGCAGGGCACCCGACTAGAGTGCCGGCCCAATGGATGGATCGACACGGGTACAGGAAACGCCCGCAGCGTCCGACGGTGGCATGCCGCGTCGGTCGATGCGCAACATCGCCTTGCTGGCGATATGCCAGGCGCTGACGCAAAGCAGCAACACGCTGATGTTCGCCTCGTCGGCGCTGGCGGTGCTCACCATCGTCTCGTCGGACATGCGCATGTGGGCCAACCTGCCGGTCACCATGCAGCATCTCGGCGTCATGCTGTCGGTGTTCCCGGCCTCGATGCTGATGATGCGGCGCGGCCGCAAGTTCGGTTTCCGCAGCGGCTCGGTGATGGGCATGATCGGCTCGTTGCTCGCCGCCATCGGGCTTGGCCTCGGCAGCTTCCCGGTCATGTGTCTGGGCGGCCTGTTCCTGGGCTACGGCATCGCGAACATGCAGCTTTATCGGTTTGCCGCCGTCGAGCTGGCCCCAGCCCATCATCGCGCGCAGGCGATCTCCTATGTCACGGCGGGTGGCGTGCTGGCGGGCATCCTCGGTCCGAGCCTGGCGCGCTTCACGCCCGATCTCTGGCAGCCGCTCTTCCAGGCGAGCTTCTGCGCCGTCGTCGTCATCCACATCCTCGTCTTCATCGTGCTGGGCTTCATCGAGTTTCCGCAGGTCAAGGTCGAGGACTCGTCCGGCCCGCAGCGTCCGCTCTCCCAGATCGTCACCCAGCCGGCCTACATGGTGGCCTGCGCCGGTGCGATGATCGCCTTCGGCGTGATGTCCTTCGTGATGGCGGCCTCGCCGCTGGCCATCGTGCAGTGCGGCCTGAAGGCGACCGAGGCGCCGGTGACGATCTTCGTGCACGTCATGGGCATGTTCATCCCGTCCTTCTTCACCGGGCACCTGATCGCGCGCTTCGGCGTCTTCAACATCATGATCGCCGGCATCGTACTGCTGGTGGCCGGGGTAGGCGTGGCGCTCATGGGTGTCACCGAGTGGCATTTCCGCGGCGCGCTCAGCCTGAACGGGGTGGGCTGGAATTTCCTGTTCGTCGGCGCCACGACGCTTCTCACCACGACCTACCGGCCGGCGGAGCGGGGCAAGGCGCAGGCCTTCAACGACTTCATGGTCTTCGGCGTCACCACCGTGGCCAGCCTGATGGCCAGCGTCGTGCTCGAGCTGAAGGGGTGGGCCGCCTTGAACTACGTGGCGCTCGCCCTGGTGCTGGTCGCGCTGCTGGTCATCGGCATCTTCCGGTTGCGGAATCCGTCACGCGCGTGACGCCAAGCCCTTGAGGCGACGGGGCTTTTCCCATCCGTGAGTTGCGCCAACACGGCCATCATGTCATTTTTTGCGCGCCTCGCACCGGGGGAGTACACGCTTCAGGTCGCGACGCGCTAGAAGCGTTTTAAAAACAATGGGTTAGGAAATATGTCCACCGTTCTTTGGGGTGTCATCGGGTGCGGCTTAATTGCCGTGCTTTATGGCGTTATTACCGCATCGCGGGTCATGGCGGCCGATGCGGGTACGCCGCGCATGCAAGAAATTGCGCAAGCCATCCAGGAAGGTGCGGCTGCCTACCTGCGCCGCCAGTACACGACCATCGGCATCGTGGGCGTCGTCGTCCTCGTTGTCCTCGCTCTTCTGCTGGGCAAGTTCGCCGCCATCGGCTTCCTGATCGGCGCCATCCTGTCGGGCGTCACCGGCTTCATCGGCATGAACGTCTCGGTCCGCGCCAACGTGCGTACCGCAGTGGCTGCGCAAAAGAGCCTGGCCTCGGGTCTCGACCTCGCCTTCAAGGCGGGGGCGGTGACCGGCATGCTGGTGGCCGGCCTCGCCCTGATCGGCGTCGGTGGCTACTACTTCGTCCTGCTCAACATGGGCGTTCCCGGCGGCAGCCGCGACATGATCGACGCGCTGGTCGCGCTCGGCTTCGGCGCCTCGCTGATCTCGATCTTCGCCCGTCTCGGCGGCGGCATCTTCACCAAGGGTGCGGATGTCGGCGGCGACATGGTCGGCAAGGTCGAAGCGGGTATCCCGGAGGATGACCCCCGCAACCCGGCCACCATCGCCGACAACGTGGGCGACAATGTCGGCGACTGCGCCGGCATGGCCGCCGACCTGTTCGAGACCTACGCGGTGACGACTGTCGCCACCATGGTCTTGGCCTCGATCTTCTTCGCGGCCGATCCGGTCCTCGTCAGCAAGTTGATGGCCTATCCGCTGGTCATCGGCGGCGCCTGCATCATCACCTCGATCATCGGCACCTACTTCGTCCGCCTCGGCTCCGACGGAAACATCATGTGGGCGATGTACAAGGGCGTGATCGCGGCCGCCGTGTTGTCGATCCCGGCCATCTACTTCGCCACCGACCGCCTGGTCGGCATTGGCACGGTGATGACGGTGGGCGATCGTTCGTTCACCGGCCTGTCGCTGTTCTGGTGTTCGCTGGTGGGCCTCGCCATCACCGGCCTGATCGTCTGGGTCACCGAATACTACACCGGCACCGAATATCGCCCGGTGAAGGCCGTGGCGCAGGCCTCGGTCACCGGTCACGGCACCAACGTCATCGCGGGCCTCGCGATGTCGATGGAAGCCACGGCCGGTCCGGCGCTGCTGATCTGCGCCGGCATCGTGACCTGCTACATCCTGGCAGGCCTCTTCGGCATCGCCATCGCCACGACCGCCATGCTGGCGCTCGCGGGCATGATCGTCGCCCTCGATGCCTACGGTCCGGTCACCGACAATGCCGGCGGCATTGCCGAAATGGCGGGCCTGCCCAAGGAAGTGCGCAAGAACACCGACGCGCTCGACGCGGTCGGCAACACCACCAAGGCGGTCACCAAGGGCTACGCGATTGCGTCGGCCGGCCTCGGTGCGCTGGTGCTGTTCGCAGCCTACACCTCGGACCTCGACTACTTCATCGCCGCGGGCAAGCTCGGCGTTAAGGCGGTCGATTTCTCGCTGAAGAACCCCTACGTCGTGGTCGGCCTGCTGGTCGGTGGCCTGCTGCCGTATCTGTTCGGCGGCATGTCGATGCTGGCTGTCGGCCGCGCCGCCCAGTCGGTGGTCGAGGAAGTCCGCCGGCAGTTCAAGGAGAAGCCCGGCATCATGGCGGGCACGGATCGGCCGGACTACGGCCGTGCCGTCGACATGCTCACCAAGTCGGCGATCAAGGAGATGATGATCCCGTCGCTGCTGCCGGTGCTGTCGCCGATCGTGCTGTTCTTCGTGATCTCGGCGATCGCCGGACGCTCCGACGCCTTCGCGGCGGTCGGCGCCATGCTGCTCGGCGTGATCGTCACCGGCATCTTCGTCGCCATCTCGATGACGGCGGGCGGCGGTGCCTGGGACAACGCCAAGAAGTACATCGAGGAAGGCCATTTCGGCGGCAAGGGATCCGACGCCCACAAGGCGGCGGTGACCGGCGACACCGTCGGCGACCCGTACAAGGATACGGCTGGCCCGGCCGTCAACCCGATGATCAAGATCACGAACATCGTGGCGCTGCTGCTCCTCGCCGTCCTGGCGCACTGAGCAGAGGCAAGACACCCAAAAGGAAAAGCCCCGGTCGAAGGACCGGGGCTTTTTCTTTGGCTCTCTGGCTTTTGCTAGATACCGCCGCCGCTGGTCGGAGCGCCGGGGTTCTGGTTCTGGTTCTTTGGTCCGCTGAAGCGGCCGACATTGCCCAGGACCTGCTCGAGGATCGTGAGGCCCTTGCCCGAAGTCGGGGTGGTGCGCGCGACCATCTCGATTTCCTGCCCGTCCTTGAGATCGTAGTTCTTGATGCCCTCTATACGGCCGGAATCGTTGAAGGTGATCTGCATCACCTTCTGCCAGCTGATCCTGGGCTTGGTGTAGGCCCAGTATTCCTGGGTCTCGCTGATGTAGTACCAGATGTTCGGATTGAAGGTCGCGACGGCCGAGGGCGATCCGATCAGGCGGACCACGTCCTCGCGGCTCTGCGCGCCGACCTCGAGCTTTTCGACCGAACCAGGGGTCGCGGCGAAGCCGCGCTGGTCCACGGTGTTCTCGCAGCCGCCGAGTGCGACGGCGGATAGGGCAAGGGCGCCAACGAGGGCGAGCGGGGCGGTGCGACGCATGGACTGCTTCTTGGCTTTGCGGGAAGAGGGACTGCAAGATGTCGCGATGAAGGGGCCGGGTCAACCGCCTGTCCCGCGATCTATTGGGGAGGGAGTCGTTCGTGTTCCGCCGCCGCAAGCCCGAGGATGATTTCGCCGCCGCACTCTACAAGCGCGTGGCCGAGCAGGCGCGCACGGCCGAGCTGTACGAGGCCTGCGGCATTCCCGACACGCTCGATGGCCGCTTCGATGCGCTGGCGCTTCACGCCGCCCTGATGATCGACCGCCTGCGCCGCGAGCCCGATGGCGAGGCGCTGGCCCAGGCCTTCTTCGACGCCATGTTCCGCCATCTCGACCTGACCCTGCGCGAGATCGGCATCCAGGATCTCGGTATCGGCCGGCGCATCAAGATCATGGCAGAGGGGTTGCACGGCCGTGGGCTGGCCTATCGCGAGGCGCTCAACGATGGCCTGACGCCGCTTGCCGAGGTCTTGCGCCGCAACGCCTATGGCGGTAGGTCGCCGCAGGACTCCGAAAGTGTCGTTCGGCTCGAGGCCTATGTTCGGGATTATGTGCGATCGCTGGATGCAACGGCCCGCAACGACTTGATGAAGTGAATTAATAAAATGTCTCAAGGCACTGATAAAATTGTCAAATCAGAGATCGAACGCATGGTCGATCTGGAAAAGCTCGGCAACAACGGCACGGCGCTCGAGATTTCCACCACCGAGAGCGAGCGGGCCGCCTTGGCCAAGCGCTTCGGCTTTCTCGGCCTGCCGGCCTTTTCGGCGCGGGTGACGGTGGATCGGCGCGCCGGCGGACAGGTCGTTGTCGAGGGAAGGTTCAAGGGCCGGATCGTCCAGGCCTGCATCCTGAGCCTCGATCCGGTGACCCAGGAACTGGACGATGCCTTCCGGCTGGTCTTCGCCGAGAACGTGACCGAGGACAAAGACCCCGAAAGCGGGGAGGCGCTGCTGAATGCCCAGGGCGACGCTCCGGAACCCCTGAGCGGAAATATGCTCGATGTCGGCGAAATCGTCGCCGAGCAGCTCTCGTTGACGGCCGATCCCTATCCGCGGCGGCCTGGAATCAAGCTCGAGGACGTGTTGCCGAAGCCCAAGGGCGGCGCCCGCCGGTCCGCGCCCGACCAGCGCCGCCATCCTTTCGCCGGCCTGGCGGTGCTGAAGGACAAACCCCGCCGCGGCCGGTAATTTGTTGCGGCGGTGAGACGATTTGGCTAGAGAAGGCCGCCCGCCGCGCCTATAGAGCGCGGCTGCAGCATTTTTGGGGGCGTGCCCTGCTTGGGAAAGCGGGAGTGGCCCTCGTCGTGGAGATCGTCATGGCAGTTCCCAAGAAAAAGGTTTCGAAGTCCCGTCGCAACATGCGTCGCTCGCATCACGCGCTGCCGACCATGGCGTTCATGGAATGCAAGAACTGTGGCGAGCTGAAGCGCCCGCACATGGTTTGCTCGCATTGCGGCTACTACCGCGAGGACATGCCCGTCCTGGCCGACGCCGCGTCGGCCGAGAAGTAGTCAGAAGCACGCCGCCGGCAATGCGCTGGCATTCGACAGGCGGGGCGCGACGGTGAGTACGAAGAAGATCGTACTCGCACTCGACGGCATGGGTGGCGATCACGCCCCCGACGTCATCGTGAACGGCGCCGATATCGCCCGCGAGCGCTATCCCGGCACGTCCTTCCTGCTGTTCGGCGACGAGGCGCGGCTGAAGGCGCTCGTCGACAAGCGAAAGGGTCTCGCGCAGGCGCTCGAGATCGTGCCGTCGGAAGACGCGGTGCTGGCCGAGGACAAGCCGTCCTTCGCGCTGCGCCGCCGCCGCAAGTCCAGCATGTGGATGGCCGTCGACGCGGCCGCCCAGGGCCAGGCCGACACGGTGGTGTCGGCCGGCAATACTGGCGCCTTGCTCGCCATCTCGATGTTCGCGATGCGCATGCTCGAAGGCGCGGACCGGCCAGCGCTGGCGTCGTTCATGCCGACCTCGCGCGGCGAGACGGTGATGCTGGATCTCGGCGCCAACCTCGAATGCGATGCCGAAAATCTCGCGCAGTTTGCCGTGATGGGCAGCGTGTTCGCCCAGGCGCTGCTCGGCCTCGACTCTCCGAAAGTCGGCCTGTTGAATGTCGGCTCGGAGGAGCTCAAGGGGCACGAGGAGCTGCGCCAGGCGGCGGCCTGGCTGCGCCGCGAAGGCTCGCCGGTCAACTTCCACGGCTTCGTCGAGGGCAACGACATCGGCGCCGGCGTGACCGACGTCGTGGTCACCGACGGCTTCACCGGCAACGTCGCGCTGAAGGCGATCGAGGGGACCGCCAAGCTCACCTTCCAGTTCGTGGGCGACGCCTTCCGCACTTCTACGTTCGCCAAGATCGGCTACCTGTTTGCGGCAGGGGCCTGGCGGAAACTGCGCAAGCGGGTCGATCCGCGCCGCTACAATGGCGGCGTGTTCCTGGGTCTCGACGGCGTCTGCGTGAAGAGCCACGGCGGCACGGACGCGCTGGGCTTCGCCTACGCCATCGGCGTGGCGGTCGACCTGGTCCGCTACGAATACAAGAGCAAGCTCGTCGAGGGACTTGCCCGGCTGCATGAGATCACCTCGGCGGCCGAAACGCCGGCCGCATCGCTGCAGGCCACCGGAGGAACTGCGTGATTCGTTCTGTCGTTCAAGGCTGTGGTTCGTATCTGCCCGAGCGTGTCGTCACCAACGAAGAACTGTCGAAGACCGTCGACACGACCGACGAGTGGATCCAGCAGCGCACCGGCATCCGTCAGCGTCACCTCGCGGCCGACGGCGAATTCACCTCCCACCTGGCGGTCAAGGCGTCGCAGCGCGCGCTCGACCATGCCGGCCTCAAGGCGTCCGATCTCGACCTGATCGTGCTCGCCACCGCGACGCCCGACCAGACCTTCCCGGCCACCGCGACCAAGGTGCAGGCCGAACTCGGCATGACCGGTGGCGCGGCGTTCGACGTCCAGGCGGTGTGCGCGGGCTTCGTCTACGCCGTCTCGGTCGCCGACAGCATGATCAAGAGCGGCGTCGCTTCGACGGCGCTGGTGATCGGCGCGGAGACTTTCTCGCGCATCCTCGACTGGGACGACCGCGGCACCTGCGTGCTGTTCGGCGACGGCGCGGGCGCGATCGTGCTCAAGGGCGAGCAGGGCGCCGGCACCCCGGCAGATCGCGGCATCCTCGCCAACGCGCTGCACTCCGACGGCCGCCACCACGACATCCTCTACGTCGACGGCGGACCCTCCTCGACCCGGACCACCGGCTTCCTCCGCATGGAAGGCAAGGAGGTCTTCAAGCACGCGGTGGTCAACATGGCCGCCGTGGTGGGCGAGGTGCTGGAGAAGGCGGGGCTCGAGGCCAAGGACATCGACTGGCTGGTGCCGCACCAGGCCAACAAGCGCATCATCGACGGCACGGGTCGCAAGCTAGGCCTGCCGCCGGAGCGCGTCGTGGTGACGGTCGACAAGCACGCCAACACGTCGGCGGCGTCGATCCCGCTGGCGCTCGACGTTGCGGTCAAGGACGGCCGCATCAAGAAGGGCGACCTGCTGCTGCTCGAGGGGATCGGCGGCGGCCTGTCGTGGGGCGCGAGCCTCGTTCGCTGGTAATGCGAGAATAATAGCCAACGGAACGTGAACAGGCGGCGATTCAAGTCCAGCCGCTATCCCACTGATATTGACCGCTTTCCCACCTTACAGTAAGGTTTAACTGGGGGAAGAAGAGGTACCGGAGTGGACGGCCGGACTATCACGCGCGCCGATCTGAGCGAGTCAGTGTTCCAGGAAGTGGGCCTGTCTCGCAACGAATCCAGCGATCTTGTCGAGACGATCCTCGGCGAGGTGGTGGAGGCGTTGGCGCGCGGCGAATCGGTGAAGATCTCCTCGTTCGGGAGTTTCACGGTTCGCGATAAGGGGCAAAGGGTCGGCCGCAACCCGAAGACCGGGCAGGAAGTTCCCATCCTGCCGCGGCGGGTCCTCGTCTTTCGAGCGTCGAATGTCCTGAAATCACTGATCAACGGGGCGCCCGGCGAGAACAAGGGGTAGTTGGGAACACGAGGGGATCAGAGATGGCCGTTTCGGTTCAGACCGTCGAAAGACGGGTCGAGAAGTCGGCGCAGGCGTTCCGCACGATCAGCGAGGTCGCGACCGAGCTCGACGTGCCGCAGCACGTGCTGCGGTTCTGGGAAAGCAAGTTCTCCCAGGTTCGTCCGCTGAAGCGGGGCGGCGGCCGTCGCTACTACCGGCCCGAAGACATCGACCTCCTGCGCCGCATCCGCACCTTGCTCTACGAAGAGGGTTACACGATCAGGGGCGTGCAGCGCCTCCTGAAGGAAGGCCGTGGCCGCCTGCCGCCGCAGCGCCTCGACCTCGCCGCCGAGAGCGCGCTGGAGAGCCTGCGCATCGTTTCCGCCCGTGCCGAAGCGATGGCCGCCGGCGGTACCCGCCAGCCGCTGCCGCGGACCGGCCCGCAGCCTTCGACCACGACACCGCGCGCGGCGGTTCTCGACCTCCACAAGCGCCGTGAGATCGAATCGGTGCTGGAAGATCTCGAACAGGCGCTGACGCAACTGCGCAGCACGCTGAAGACGCAAAACTAGCCCTTCAACCCTTGAGCACCGCCGGGGGGCGGCGCTCAAGGGCTTGCAGGTGCCGCGTCTGCGGGCCACCAGATCGGGTGGCCTTTGTAAGAAAGTGTATCAAGTCACTGATTTTATTTGGTTTTTGCCCGGGCAGGCGTATCGTGCCCGGCGAGGGGCCTTCAACGGTATCGTCAAAGGGGGACGTGACCGTGCTTGTTAACCGCGATTTCGCGCGCCATCACGCGCGTTCATTCGACTTAACTTCATTTAATGACAATGGGTTGGAAGTTGATCTTCCCACCTTGCACGAACTTCTTTACCTGCGCCGTGGCCTGACCCAGCCGGGCGGCAAGCTGCCGCTGTTCGATCTTGACGGTCAGGATGTTGATGTTGACGTCGTCAAGCGATGCCTCGAGGCGGGCTGGGCGCAGCCCTGGTTCAAGAATCCGCTGAAGCCGGACTGGCTCGTCTGCAAGCTCACGGAGCTGGGACGGCAGGTCGCGTCTGCGCCGTAGGGGAATAACTCGCGCGTTACTGCTTCGTCATCGAGACGACGAAGGAGTTGCCGTTTCTATTCTGGAAGGTACCCGATAGCTTGCCGTCCTTATGCTGAAGCTGGACGGCGGAGCCGGCTCCGGTCGTAAAGCTGACGGCGTTGCCGGAAAAGGTACAAACCTGCCTGGCGGCGTTTGCCGCCCGTGAGGGATAATCCCATCGACATCCGCCATCGGGCGCAACAATGAAGACACGGTCTGCTCCGTTCGGATCGTTGCGATAGTTCTGAAGGGCGCCCGTCCAGGAGCCTACCGCCCAAGCAGGCGCGGGCGTCTGCGAATTTGCGGAAGCGGCGACGACAATGAGCCCAACCGAGAAGCACATGCGCCGGATAACGGAAGGACTGAGCATGCTGCAACCTCTCCTGGAGTGGGAAAGGAGTTGAGTAAGAACCTTCGCGCCCAACCGTTGCGCGAGTCAAATGCGAATCGATCCGGAAGAGGTTTCGCGCGGTCCGGCCCGAGAGTCCGATCATCCCCGCCGTGGAAGGGCCGGAGAGCCATATTCAAAGGATTTAATGGTCGGGGCGACAGGATTTGAACCTGCGACCCCCAGTCCCCCAGACTGATGCGCTACCAGGCTGCGCTACGCCCCGACCGGTGCCGCCGGCCGGTGGGCCCGCGGCACCGGGGCTTTAGCGCGAATGACAGCGTTGCCGCAAGCTGCGCTTGCGCCGAAACGGGCGACAAAGGATACAGGCGCCATGATCGATTACGGCCCGCGCGTCCTGCTCTTCTCCTCCATCGGCCACGCGCTGATGCACATGATGGCGGCGTTCTACGCCGTGATCGTGCTCACCCTTGCGGTTTCCTGGAACCTGCCGGCCGAGGATCTGCTGCGCCTCTACGCGCCGGCCACGGTCCTGCTGGGCGTCATGTCGCTGCCGGCCGGCTGGGCCTCGGACAAGTTCGGCGCGCCGGCCATGATGGTCGTGATGTTCCTCGGCCTCGGCCTGTCGTCGATCGCCTGCGGCCTGGTGCCGACCGGCGACACGCTGGCGCTGTCGCTGGCCCTGTGCGGCATCGGCACGTTCGCCGCCTTCTACCATTCGGTCGGCATCGGCTGGGTGATCCGCACGGCGAAGGAGCAGGGCCATGCCATGGGCGTGAACGGGCTGTGGGGCAGCGCGGGGCTGGCGCTCTATGGGATCGTGCCCGGCGTGCTGATCACGCTGGCCTCGTGGCGCGCGGCCTTCATCGTTCCGGGCATCATCTGCCTGGTCGTCGGCGCCGTCCTCTGGGTGCAGATCCGCCAGGGCAAGGTCGGCGACCGGCCGATGCCGCAGGCCAAGGGCACCCAGGTCGGCCGCCGTGACTTCTGGCGCGTCTTCTCGGTGCTCTCCGTCACCATGGCGCTGGAAGGCGTCATCTGGCAGGCGGTGATGTTTGGCGCCGCGATGGTCTTCCAGGTGAAGCTCGCGCCCGAGATCTCGGCGCTGCGCGACGGGCTGGCCTCCTGGGGCGTCGTCACCCAGATCGTGCTGTGGGTCGGCCTGGCCACTTCGATGATCTACGTGGTCTCCGGCATCGCCCAGTATGCGATGGGCCGGCGCATCATCGACCGCTATCCGCTGAAGGCGACCTATGTCGTGGCCTCGGCGCTGCAGGTGATCGCGATGCTGGCGCTGGCCATGGGCAATGGCTACGTGGCGCTGCTGGGCGCCATCGGCTCGGCGGTGCTGAGCTCGGCAGCCGGCCCGATCGAGAACATCCTGATCGCGCGCTACACGCCCAGCCGCTATCACGGCCTCGGTTTCGGCGCGAAGTTCGTCGTGGCTTTCGGGGCAGGGCCGCTGGCGATCCTGCTGATCGCCTGGGTGCGCGAGACGACGGGCAGCCTCGAGCTGCTGTTCCTCGGCCTTGCTGCCGTCTCGGTCGTGATCACGCTGGTGGCGCTGCTGCTGCCGGGCAACGAGCGCGATGCCTCGTTGCCGGCCCCGCAGGTCGCGCCCGCGGAGTAGTCCTACTTGGCGCCGCGCGCCGCCTTGTAGGTGGGGCGCGACAGGCAGCGGTCGAGCCAGGCGCTGACGTTTGGAAACACGGTGAAATCGATCTTGATCGGCTTGGCCCAGCTCATGATCGAAGCGAGGTTGAGGTCGGCCACGGTGAAGGTCGAGCCCAGCAGGTAGTCGCGGCCTTCGAGCGCGCCGTTCAGCACCGCCAGCGGCTTGGGCAGCGCCTTCTGCGCCTCGGCGACGGCCTCCGGCTTGCGCTTGTCCGGCGCGGTCATGAACATGTCGATCAGGATCGTGAGCAGGGGCTTCTCCAGCTCCGTCATGCCCCAGAAGCTCCACTGGTTGCACAGCGCCCGGTCCTCGGCGCTCTCCGGCATGAAGCCATCCTTGCCGTGCTTGCCCGCCAGATAGAGGTTGATCGCCATCGATTCGAACAGTTTGAAGTCGCCGTCGACCAGCGCCGGCACCTTGCCGTTGGGATTGACCTTGAGATACTCGGGATTCTTGAGGTCCTTCATCTCGACGGCGATGTGCTCGTACGGAATGCCGAGCTCATGCGCGATCCAGAGGGCGCGCGCTGCGCGCGAGGCCGTCGGCCCATAAATCTTGATGGTCACGTTACAGTCTCTCCCCAAACCCGATATCGGTGCCGACGATAATGCAGGGCCTCGTGACGGTCTAACGCTCTATTCCGCGAGGCCGTATTCGCCGCCGACATAGCCGTGCCGGTGCCCGAAGCGCTCCGTCATGACCGTTGCGAGATCCTTCTCCGGCGCGGCGATCCAGCCGCCGGCCCGGACCGCGTAGCGGGGCGACGCCGAAGCCGCGCGCGGCGGCTCGCCCTGCTGCAGCGCGCGGGCGGCGGCCATCACCAGCTTGCGGAACTCGGCGATGCCGACGTCGGTCGGCCCGAGATGTTCGCGGGTCCGGTCCTGGAGCGCGCCCTGGCTGTCCTGGATGGCGGCGTCCTGGTCGGACACGCCGCTGATGCCGGTGTAGCTCAGCGTCTTCTGCAGCTCGCGGTCGATCAGATAGTCGTTTCGAATGTTGCGTTTGGGGACGTAATGCTCGTCGATCTCGGCATGGAGGCTGAGGCCCGACGCATACTTGGCGCGCTCGGCGTTGGTGAGCGGCCGGTCGGGCACCCAGCTATAGGTGTAGATCCAGCAGCTCGTGTCATCGACCGGCACCCAGGTCTGGCCGTGATAGACCTCGCCGGGGAAGGCGACCGGCACCAGCGCATGGTTGGGTGCGAGATACTGCGCAATGCGCCAGTAGATGTCGGTCGTGTCGGTCTTGCGGCCGGCGGCGATGACCAGCCCGGCATCGTGGCCCTCGATTCTGAACTTGGGCCGCGGATCGTCGGTGACCCAGCGGCTGCGGTCGGCGAGGCCGCCTTCCTGGCCGATCGCCGAGGTCTTGCGCAGGATATCGAGGCGCGCTGACTCGTCCTTGGTCGGGATGGCGTGCAGGAAGGAGAAGTGCGCGGTGTCGATCGCACCTTCCAGGCTCTGCACCCAATTGCAATCCTGCCACTTCTTCGAAACGAAGCGATGCCCAGCGGGAACGAGGCCGAGTTCGAGCTGCGGCAACTCGGGCATGTGCTCGCGCGGGCCCATATAGACCCAGATCATGTCGGCCCATTCGCGCACCGGATAGGACAGGAGCTTGATCGTGTCCTTGTAGGTCGATTCCGGCAGTGAGGTCGGCAGGTCGACGCAGTTGCCGTCGATGTCGAACTTCCAGCCATGGAAGGCGCAGCGCAGGCCGCACTCTTCGTTGCGGCCGAAATAGAGATTGGCGCCGCGATGCGGGCAGTGCGGCTCGACGATGCCGACCCTTCCGTCGGTCTGGCGGAAGGCCAAAAGGTCCTCGCCCAGGATGCGGATCTTCTTCGGCGGTCCGTCGCGTTCGAGCAGTTCCTCGGAGAGGAGGGCGGGCATCCAGAAGTGGCGCAGCAGGTCGCCCATCGGCGTCCCCGGGCCGCTCTGCGTCAGGAATTCGTTGTCGGAGCTGAGCATCAGTCACCCAATCCGTACTGGTTGCCGATATAGCCGCGATCGTGGCCGAAGCGTTCGGCCATCACAGTGGCGAGATCCTTGTCCGGTGCGGCGATCCAGCCGCCCGAGCGCACGGCATAGCGATGCGCCTTGTGGGGCGCGGCCGGCGCTTCGCCCGCGGCGAGGCGGCGGGCCGTGCCCATCACCAGCTTGCGGAACTCCACGATGCCGATGTCGGTCGGGCCGAGATGCTCCTTGGTGCGGTCCTGGATCGGGCCCTGGCTGTCCTGGATGGCGGCGTCCTGTTCGGAGACGCCGGTGATGCCGGTGAAGTTCTCGCTGAGCTGGACGCTGCGGTCGCGCAGGTAATCGTTGTCCTTGTTGCGCAGCGGCCTGTAGTCGGCATCGACCTCGGAATGGACGTTGAAGCCGCCGCGATACTTGGCGCGCTCGGAGTTGCTGAGCGGCCGGTCGGGCTGCCAGCAGTAGGTGTAGATCCAGCAGTTCACGTCATCGACCGGCACCCACGACTGCCCGTAGTAGATCTCGCCCGGGAAGGCGGCGGGCGTGTAGGCGTGGTTGGGCATCAGGAACTGTGCGATTCGCCAGTACAGGTCGGCGCCGTCGGTCTTGCGGCCGCCGGCGATCACCAGGCCGGTATCGTGACCCAGCACGCTGAATTTTGGCCGCGGATCGTTCTGCACCCAGCGCACGCGGTCGTCCGGCTTGGCCTGATCGGCGAGGGCGGCGCGGCTCATGGCGCGGCGCGCAGTCTCGTCGTCGGTCGCCAGTACCTTGTGCAGGAAGGAGAAGTGCGAGGTGTCGATCGCGCCCTCGAGGCTCTGCACCCAGTTGCAGTCCTGCCACTTCTTGGTGACGAAGCGCGAGGTGGCGGGGACCAGCCCAAGCTCGAGCTGCGGCAGCTCGGGCATGGTCTCGCGCGGGCCCATATAAACCCAGATCATGTCGGCCCATTCGCGCGTCGGATAAGCGAGGAGCTTGATCGTGTCCTTGTAGGTCGATTCCGGCGGCGAGGTCGGGAGGTCGACGCAGTTGCCGTCGACATCGAATTTCCAGCCATGGAAGGAGCAGCGCAGGCCGCAATTCTCGTTGCGCCCGAAATAGAGATTGGCGCCGCGATGGGGGCAATGCGGCTCGACGATGCCGACCCGTCCGTCGGTCTGGCGGAAGGCGAGGAGGTCCTCGCCCATGATCCTGATCTTCTTCGGCGGCCCGTCGCGTTCGGGCAATTCCTCGGACAGCATCGCCGGCATCCAGAAGCGCCGCAGCATCTCGCCCATGGGCGTGCCCTTGCCGGCGCGGGTCAGGAACTCATTGTCCGCCTTGCTGAGCATGTCTCCTCCATCCCGGAAAACGGTCTCATTATTTCTTCGTTGCCTTTTCCAGAGCCTGATCCAGATCGGCGATGATGTCTGCAACCGTTTCGATGCCAATCGACAGGCGCAACACGTCGGGGCCGGCGCCGGCGGCTACGCGCTGTTCCTCGGAGAGCTGGCGATGCGTGGTAGAGGCGGGATGGATGATCAGGCTCTTGGCGTCGCCGATATTGGCGAGGTGCGAGAACAGCTCGACGCTGTCGACGACTTTCATGCCGACCTCGTAGCCGCCCTTCACGCCGAAGGTGAAGATCGAGCCGGCGCCCTTGGGCAGGTATTTCTTTGCCAGCGCATTGTACTTGTTCGAGGGCAGGCCGGCATAATTCACCCAGGCCACCGCCGGATGCTTCTCGAGGTGCTGCGCGACCGCCAGCGCATTGGCGCAATGGCGCTCCATGCGCAGGCCCAGCGTCTCCATGCCGAGCATGGTGAGCCAGGCGTTGAACGGCGCCTGCGTGGGGCCGAGGTCGCGCAGGCCAACGGCGTGGCTATGGAAGGTGTAGGCCATGTCGCCGAAGGTCTCGTAGAAGTTCAGCCCGTGATAGGCGGATTCGGGACCGGCGAGGCTCGGGAATTTGCCGCCGCGCGACCAGTCGAACTTGCCGGAGTCGACGACCGCGCCGCCCATCGAGGTTCCGGTGCCGCTCAGGAACTTGGTGGTCGAGTGCACGACCAGCGTGGCGCCATACTCGATCGGCTTGCAGAGCCACGGTGTCGCCAGCGTGTTGTCGACCAGCAGCGGCACGCCGGCATCCTCGGCGATGCGGGCGATTGCCTCGATGTCGCTGACCACGCCGCCCGGGTTGGCGAGGCTCTCGATGAAGAAGGCCTTGGTCTTGTCGGTGACGGCGCGCTTGAAATTGTCCGGCGTGTCGGCGTCGACGATGTTCGCCGCCCAGCCGAACTTCGGATAGGTGTTCTTCATCTGCTGCAGGGAGCCGCCGTAGAGGCGCGAGGCGGCGACGATCTCGGCGCCGGGACCCATCAGCGGGAAGAGGGCGAGAACCTGCGCGGCGTGGCCCGAGGAAGCGACGGTGCAGCCACGGCCGCCTTCCAAGGTCGCCAACCGCGTCTCGAGCGCGGCATTGGTCGGATTGGTGAGCCGCGAATAGATGAATCCCACGGTCTGCAAATTGAACAGCGCCGCGGCGTGGTCGGCGTCTTCGAAGACGTAAGCCGTCGTCTGGTAGATCGGCTGGGCGCGCGCCCCGGTCGTGGGGTCGGGGGCCGCGCCTGCGTGCAGTGCCAGTGTTTCGAAACCGTAGGTCTTGTCGCTCACGAAGCTCTCCCTTGCGCGCAATTCACGGACCTATTCCGCCCATTGCGGCGCCGTCCCGTCAAACGCCTCATGAAGAGTGAACTTTCAGGACCTGTGTGAACTTCCGCACAGACTTCCGGTGAATGCTCCTTCATTCCGGAGAGCGGGGTTGGCCGGTGCGGGCGTCAGCTTGGCGTAAGTATCGGAAGGTACGGTCCTTGGCTGTGTTTCGCGATTATGGCCGTCGCAGCACAGCGTAAACGTTTAGGGAGCGAAACACCGTGCAACGGTTTCTGACCAAGGACTTCTTGTCCGGGTTGATGTTTGTCGCCTTTGGTCTGGGCGCTCTCTATGTCGGCCAGCATCTTGCTATCGGCACTCCCGTCCGCATGGGACCGGGATACGTGCCCCGCATGCTGTCCCTGATCATGCTCGCCCTGGGCGTGCTGATCTGCATCGTCGCCGTGGTGAGCGGCAGCGAGCCAGTCGAGAAGCCGAAGTGGAAGCCGATCACGCTGGTGACGCTCGGCATCGTCTGCTTCGCGCTGCTGTTCGAGCGCGCAGGACTGATCCCGGCGCTGGTCGTGCTGATCATGATTGCCTCCCTTGCCGGTGAGGAATTCAAGCTCATTGAAGTAATCGGCAATATCGTCGTGCTCTCCGTCCTCTGCACGATCGTCTTCAAGGTCGGGCTGGGTATGAACATCTCTGTCGTGCAGGGGATTTGGTAAGATGGATCTCCTTGGAAATCTCGGCCTCGGCCTCAGCGTCGCCTTCACGCTCCAGAACCTGACCTACGCCTTGCTGGGCTGCATGGTCGGCACGCTGATCGGCGTTCTTCCCGGCATCGGCCCCGTGGCGACCATCGCCATGCTGCTGCCGATCACCTTCCACCTGCCGCCGACCGCCTCGCTGATCATGCTGGCCGGTATCTACTACGGCGCGCAGTACGGCGGCTCGACGACGTCGATCCTGGTCAATCTGCCGGGCGAGGCCTCCTCGGTCGTGACCTGTCTCGACGGCTACCAGATGGCGCGGAAGGGACGTGCCGGTGCGGCGCTGTCGATCTCCGCCGTCGGCTCGTTCTTTGCCGGCACCGTCGGCACGATCATCATCGTCGTCTTTGCCGAACCGCTGACGCGCATGGCGCAGAAGTTCGGCCCGGCCGACTACTGCTCGCTGATGGCTCTCGGCCTCGTCGCCGCGGTGGTCCTGGCCAGCGGCTCGGTGATGAAGGCGATCGCGATGATCTTCCTCGGCCTGCTGTTCGGCCTGGTCGGCACCGACGTGAACACGGGTGCGCAACGCTTCACCTTCGACATTCCGGAGCTGAGCGACGGCATCGACTTCGCGCCGATCGCGATGGGCCTGTTCGGCATCGCCGAGATCGTGGTCAATCTCGAAAAACACATGGAGAGATCCGGGGCCATCAAGGTCGGGTCGCTATGGCCAACCGGCGAGGAGATTCGCCGCGCCTTCCCGGCCGTCCTGCGCGGAACCCTTCTGGGATCGTTGCTCGGCGTGCTGCCGGGCGGCGGTCCGACCCTCGGCGCCTTCTCGGCCTATACACTCGAGAAGAAGCTGTCGAAGACCCCGGGCGAGTTCGGCAAGGGAGCGGTCGAGGGCGTTGCGGCGCCCGAGGCGGCCAACAATGCCGCGGCCCAGACTTCGTTCATCCCGATGCTGACGCTCGGCATCCCGTCCAACGCCGTCATGGCGCTGATGGTCGGCGCCATGATCATCCAGGGCATCCAGCCGGGCCCCGAGGTCATGACCAAGAAGCCCGACCTGTTCTGGGGCATGATCGTTTCGATGTGGATCGGCAACGCCATGCTGGTCATCATCAACCTGCCGATGATCGGCATGTGGGTGAAGCTGCTGACCGTGCCGTACCGCTTCCTGGCACCGGCCATCCTGCTCTTCTGCTGCATCGGCGCCTACAGCCTGCAGAACAGTACCTTCCACGTCTTGCAGGTCGCGATCTTCGGCGTGCTGGGCTACGTGTTCGTCCGGCTGGGCTGCGAAGGCGCGCCGTTCCTGCTGGGCCTGGTGCTGGGACCGCAGATGGAGGAATACTTCCGGCGTGCCATGCTGCTCTCGCGCGGCGACGCCATGGTCTTCCTCGAACGTCCGATCAGCCTCGGTCTGCTCATCACGACCGGCCTGCTGCTGATCCTGATGGCTCTGCCGAGTATCAAGAAAGCCCGCGAGGAAGCCTTCGTGGAAGAGGGCTGATTCCCTCTACCGCGAGAACACGATACACGCCGGGCTGCCGACCTTGGTCCGCAGCCTGGTGGGGGCTAGCAGCCCGTTGCGGCCGACCTTGTAGGCGATGATCGAATCGCCGCCTTGGTTGGCGACATACAGGAAACGCTCCGCCGGATCGAAGGCGAAGAAGCGCGGCACGCCACCTTTGGTCGGCACCCACTGACGCGGCGAGAGCGTGCCCTTGGCGGCATCGATGCCGAACACGCCGATACTGTCATGGCCACGGTTCGAGACGTAGACGTTGCGTCCCGCGCCATCGACCCAGATCTCCGCGCCGGTGCTGTAGCCGGTGAAGTCCGACGGTGTCGACGGCACGGTCTGCAACGGCGTCAGCGCACCGCTCGACACATCCTGGCGATAGCTCGTGATCGTCGAGTCGAGCTCGTTGATGACGTAGGCGAACGGCTTGCGCGGATGGAAGTCGATGTGGCGCGGACCCGCGCTCGGTCGGGAGGCAACACGGCTGGTCTCGACCAGCACGCCGCGCCTTGCATCGAGGCGGTAGCCGATCACGCAGTCCGAACCCTTGCAGGGCAGGTAGAAGGTCTTGCCGGTGCGATCGAGTGGATTGTGATGCGGCCGCACGTTCTTCTGTTCGATGCGGTGCGGGCCCAGCGCTGCGGTCACGGCCGTCAGGGTGGAGTAGGGAGCGAGAGTGCCGTCCTTCGCGATCGGCAGCGCGGCCAGCGAGTCCGAGCCGTAGTTGCTCACCACCAGGAAGCGCTCGGCGGCATCGAAGGCGAGATGGATGGGATTGTAGCCGCCCGTCGGCTGGCGGTTCAGAACAGCCAGATGGCCGGTCTCGCGATCGACCGTATAGGACGTCGCTTCGCTGCGATCGCCGTGCACGGAATAGAGGCGGGTGCCGGCGGCGTTCAGCGCCAGGAACGACGGATTCTCCAGCCCGCCGAGATGCTGGATGTGCCGGAAGGCGCCGCTCTTTGGATCGACACGATAGACGTTGATGCCGTTGCCGTGGCCGTTGCGCTCGGGCGAGGTGTAGCTGCCGACATAGGCGAAAAGCTGATCTGTTTTCATGGCGCCATTGTTTGCGCCGACCGCATGCAAGGTCAACGCGCGTTGGAGACGATCAGAACGACACCCAGCATGACCAGGACGATGCCAGCCAGTTCGCGGCGGTTCATCGATTCGCGGAAGACGCGGCGCGAGACGAAGTAGCTGAACACGACCTCGATCAGGATCAGCGTGCGCACCTGGGAGGCCGGGGCGAGCGCCAGCGCGGTCACGTTGGCCAGTGACGCAGAGGCACCGGCGATGCCGGCGAACATCGAGACTCGCCATTGTCGCAGTGCGCCCAGCACGACGGCGGGGTTTCGCATCAGCAGCCAGGCACAGAGCAGGACAGCCTGCAGGAGCTGACTCCAGAACAGCGTCTCCGCCGCGGCGAGAAAGGGAGACGGTGTGTGCAGCGCCAGGTTGGCGCCGCGATAACCGACCACCGAGATGGCGAATGAGGAGCCCGAGGCGAGGCCGTAGAAGGCGGCCGGATCGGCCCAGCTTCGTTTCACGCCGTCGCGCGCGGGAGGGCGCGGCGTCAGCAGCACGACGCCCAGGGTCGCCGCGACCATGGCCGCGACCGCCAGCGCCGACAGGGTCTCGCCGAGGAACAGGACGGAGAAGAGCGCCACCTGGATCACCTCGCTCTTGGAGTAGACGAGGCCGATCGCAAAGCTGCGTTCCTCCATCGCCCGCAGCAGGAGGGCCGTGCCGGCCATCTGGCTCAACGCCGCGACGATCACCCAACCGCCGAACGCCCAGGTGAGGGTGGGGTGAGGAAAGCCACCGACCGTGAGGACGAGGCCCAACCACAGCGCCAGTACGGGCATGCCGTAGAGGAAACGCACCAGCGTTGCGCCGAGCGTCCCCAATTCGGTGGTGAGATGACGTTGCGTGGCGTTGCGGACGGTCTGGGCGGTGGCGGCAAAGACGGTGAGAGGAATCCAGAGCCAGGAAGGAGGGATCATATCCCTGACTCTAGGGAGGGTTGTCGTTTGACCATCTCGAACAATTGACCATAGGATCGAAGCAATCGGTCAAAGACCGCAAAAGAATTTTCGGGAGCGAACACCATGACGTCCATCGAGTCACGTCGCGCGAGTCGTCGTCAAGTTCTCAAGGGCGCGGGAGCCGTGGCTGCGGCCGGGCTGATCGGCGCACCTGCCATCAGCAAGGCCCAGACCGGCGCCATCAAGATCGGCGTGCCGACCGTACTGTCGGGCCGTGTCGCCATCCTCGGCCAGACCAGCGTCGGCGGCCTGAAAGTGGTGTTCGACAAGTTCAACGAGGCCGGCGGCATCAACGGCCGCAAGATCGAGATGGTCGTCCGCGACTCCAAGGGCGCGCCGCAGGAAGCCGCCAAGGTGACGCGCGATCTCATAAACAACGACAAGTGCGAGATCATCCTCGATGCCGAGGCGTCGAGCGGCGCTTTCGCTGTGCAGGAGGTCATCCGCGAAGTCGGCGTGTTCTGCATCCACTCCAATTCCGAGACCTCTTCATTGACGGCCGATCCCAAGCTGCATGTGCCAACGGCGTTCCGCACGGCGCGCCAGGGCATCCACGATGCGATCGGCGGCGGCGACTACGCTGCCAAGATCGCCAAGGCCAAGGGCTTGAAGAAGTGGGCGACCTGCTCGCCGGACTATGCCTATGGCCGCTCGAACACGGCCGAGTTCATGGAATACGCCAAGCATTTCGACGGCAACATCCAGATCGTCGAGGAGTCGTGGCCCAAGCTGTTCCAGCCGGACTACACCGAGGTCGTGACGAAGCTGCTCAACGCCAAGGCCGATGCCATGTATTCGGCGCTGTGGGGCGGCGATCTCGTGGCCTTCATCGACCAGGCCAACCTCTACGGGCTGTTCGACAAGCAGGCCTCGTTCATGGTGAACCTCGGCGACTACGGTGTCGTCGACCAGGTGAAGCAGTTTCCGCAGGGCGTCTACTCGGGCGGCCGCTACAACCGCACGGTGCCGGCGACCAAGGAAAACGAGGAATGGTACCAGAACTACGTCAAGACGCAGAAGCACAAGCCGACCAACTGGTCGTGGGAGAATGCCGTCGCCGCCGAGTTCATCGTCGAGGCGCTGAAGAAGACCAACGGCGACACCAACGGCAAGAAGATGGCCGAGGTCGTCAAGGGCATGACGCTCAAGACCCAGTTCGGCACCAAGGGATCGGTGACGATGCGGGCCGAGGACAACACCCTGGTCGACTACATCATCGGCTACGGCGTCTCGCTCTCCAAGGAACCCTACGTGGCCGACTTCCAGTCCTCGGCCTGGGAGCCGATCTTCGAACTCGAGAAGCAGTGGAAGAAGAAGCAGGGCTACATCTCCTGACCGCGCACCGCTTTCGAGTAGGGTAAACAGGTGGATCTCGACGCGTTGCTACGCTGCGTCGGGACGACGTCATGCGTCGTCACGCAGCTCACCAGCGGCATGATCATCGGCATGCTGCTGTTCCTGATCGCGTCGGGCGTGACGCTGATCTTCGGCGTCCTGAACGTCATCAACTTCGCGCACGGCTCGCTCTACATGATCGGGGCGTACGCGGCGTGGACCTTTTATCAGCTCACCAACAGCTACTTCGTCTCCGCATTGGGGGCAGCCGTGGCCGTCGGCGTGCTGGGCGTCCTGTTCGAGCGCGTGCTGATGAGCAAGGTCTACGGCTCCAACGTGCTGATGCAGCTCCTGGTCTGCTACGCCGTGGTGCTGATCTCGGACGATCTCATCAAGATCATCTGGGGGCCGGTGCCGCTCTCGATGGGCATGCCGCCCGAGTTCAGGTTGCCGCCGATCCGTTTCATGGGCGGCGTCATCCCGCCGTTCTATCTCTTCATGATCCTGGCGGCGATGGCGATCGGGCTGCTGCTGTGGCTGGTCATCGTGCGCACGCGCTTCGGCAGCATCGTGCGGGCCGCGGCCATCAACGGCCCGATGGTGTCGGCGCTGGGCATCCGCGTGAACCTCTACTACGCCGCCGTGTTCGGCATCGGCAGTGCCCTGGCCGGCGCGGCGGGCGCCCTGGCGGCGCCTGTCCGCTCGCTGACGCCGGGCATGGGCTTCTCGATCCTGATCGAGTCCTTCATCGTGACGGTGATCGGCGGCATGGGTTCGATCGTCGGCGCCTTCGTAGCCTCGATCATCATCGGCCTCACGCGCTCCTTCGGCAGCATCGGCTTCCCGCTGTTCGTCGACGGCGTGATGTTCCTGATCATGGCGCTGGTCCTGATCTTCAAGCCCAGCGGCCTGTTCGGCCGCCCACACCGGTAGGCGGCGATGGCGGGACGTTGGCGCGATCTCGGCCTCGCTGCGCTGGGGCTCTTGCTGTTGCTGCTGGTGCCGGTGTTCGGCGCGCCGCCGGCGATTCGCGACTTCATCATGTTCGGCATGGCCTACGGCCTGCTCGCCATGTCGCTCAACCTGCTGATCGGCTACACCGGACTGGTGTCGTTCGGCCACGCGATGTTCTTCGCAGCCGGCGCCTATGCGTTTGGCCTCGCGATGCAGTCCGGCAAGTTTTCGATCCCGGGCGCTTTCGTGCTGGCGATGGCGTTCACCGCGACGATGGCCCTGATTGTCGGCGCCATCTGCGTGCGGCTGAACGAGATCTATTTCGCCTTCCTGACGCTCGCCTTCCAGATGCTGTTCTACAACATCATCCTGGGCTGGGTGTCGTTCACCGGTGGCGACCAGGGGCTGATGGGCGGCATCCCGCGGCCGAAGTTTCTGGGCATCGATCTCGCGGACCGGACGCAGCTCTACATCTTCTGTTCCGTGGCCTTCATCGTCTGCATCGCCGTCCTGCGCCAGATCGTGACGTCGCCGTTCGGCTACACGCTGCGCATGATCCGCGACAACCAGGAGCGCGCGGCCTTCCTGGGCATCAACGTGCCCTTGGTGAAGCTCGCCTGCTTCATCATCTCGGCCTGCGTGGCGGGCGTGGGCGGCATCCTGCTCACCCTGTTCGTGTCCGGCGCCTATCCCAATTTCGGCTTCTGGACGACCTCGGGCGAGGCGATCTTCATGATCCTGCTGGGCGGATCCAACGTCTTCCTGGGTCCGCTGGTGGGCACCGTGATCCTGCGCCTGCTGAACGACATCACGGTCAGCTACACCAGCCATACCGAGCTGGTGCTGGGCATCGTGATCCTCGTCCTGGTCCTTGGCCTGCGCAAAGGCCCGCTCGACCTGCTGGCCGAGCGCTGGGAGAACCGGCGACAGGCCAAGGCCCAGGCAGTGCGCGACGCGGCCGACAAGGCCGCGCAGACGGGCAGGGATGCCTGAGATGCTGAAGCTCGAAAACCTCAAGAAGTCCTTTGGCGGCGTGGCGGCGACGCGCGACGTGACGCTCGACTTTGCCGATGGGTCGCTCAGCGCCATCATCGGACCCAACGGCGCCGGCAAGACGACGCTGTTCAACCTCGTCACCGGCCGTTTCCCGCCGGACACGGGCCGCATCCTGCTGGCGGGCGAGGACATTGCCGGCCTCTCGCAGCGCCGGATCGTGCGGCTGGGCATCGGCCGCGCCTTCCAGGTCGCCAGCCTGTTCCCGACGCTCACCGTCTCGGAGGCGCTGGCGGCTGCCGCGCAGGCCCACCAGCGCCGCGAGACCGTGCTGCGCTCGCCATTCCCGCTCGCCACGACGACGAAGCACGGCGACGAGATCATGGAGCTGCTGGGGCTGACGCGGGTCGCGGGCCTCCTGAGCCGCAACCTGAGCCATGGCGACCAGAAGCTGCTCGATATTGGCCTCGCACTGGCACTGGAGCCCAGGGTGCTGCTGCTTGACGAGCCGACCGCCGGCATGGGACCGGAGGAACGCTGGCGCATGATCGAAACGGTGCAGCGCCTGTGGCGCGCGCGCGGCATGACGCTGATCTTCATCGAGCACGACATGGACATCGTCTTCAAGGTCGCCCAGACGGTGCGCGTCCTGTCCTACGGCTCGGTGCTGGCTGAAGGCACGCCCGACGAGGTGCGGACCAATCCCAAGGTGATCGAGGCCTATCTCGGCAAGTCGGCGCATGGAGCGGCGGCATGAGCGCGGAGATCCTGCGCGTCGATGATATCGACGTCTTCTACGGTGCCAGCCAGATCCTGTTCGGCGTGTCGTTCGGCGTGGAGAAGGGCCAGTCGCTGGCGCTGCTTGGCCGCAACGGCGCGGGCAAGAGCACGACCATGAAATCGATCATCGGCATCGCGCCGTCCAAGCGCGGCACGGTCTCGGTGCGCGGCACGCCGGTCCAGAAATTCACACCCGACCGCATCGCCCGCGAGGGCGTGGGCTTCGTGCCGGAGGACCGGCAGATCTTCCCGGAGCACTCGGTCGACGACAATCTCAAGATCGCGATCAAGCCGGGCGTAGGCGGGCGGATCGACTGGACACTGGAGAAGATCTACGACGTCTTCCCGATCCTGGCCTCGATGCGCACTCGCATGGGCGGCCGTCTGTCGGGCGGCGAGCAGCAGATGCTCACGATCGCGCGCACCCTGATGGGCAATCCCGACGTGGTGCTGCTCGACGAGCCCAGCGAAGGGCTGGCGCCGATCATCGTCGAGAAGATCGGCGAGCTGATCCAGCGCCTGCGCGACATGGGCACGACCCTGATCGTGGCCGAGCAGAACATGCATTTCTGCCTCGATATCGCGAGCCACGTCGCGGTGATCGACAAGGGCCACATCGTCTATCGCGGCTCGATCGACGAGCTGCGTGCCAACGACGACGTGAAGAAGCGCTACCTGGCGGTCTGATGCCCGGTGAATTCTGGCAAATAAACGAAACAAACGAAATAAACGAATCAAACGAATCGAAAAAGGGCGGCTCCTGAATCAGGTGTCAGGGTACCGTCGACAGATCACTGCGAAAGGCCCGTTTCAACAGCCTGTTAGGCCGCGAACTTCAGGACCACCCGCAGGCCGGGCTTCGCATCCTCGAGCCGGATCGTGAGCCCGTGCAGGCCCGCGATCGCCTTGACCATGGCCAGGCCCAGGCCGCTGCCGGAGGTCGATCGGCTGCGGTCGAGCCGGTAGAAGCGGTCGAACACCTTGTCGTGCTCGGCGGCGGGGATGCCCGGCCCATTGTCCGCCACCTCGATCTCGAAGCCGTCGCCCTGCCGGCGCAGTCCGAGCCGCAGCCGCGTGCCTTCGGGCGTGTGGCGCAGCGCGTTTTCCAGCAGGTTCGAGACGAGCTGGGCGATGAGCTGGCGGTCGCCGGTCAGGGTCGCGCCAGGCTCGACCTGCACATCGAGGGCGCGATGGGAATCCTCAGCCACTGGCTGGTAGGTTTCGCCCAGGCTTTTCAGCAGGGCCGAGACGTCGAAGGGCGCGAAGGCGCTTCTCTGCGCGCCGGCCTCGACCTGCGCGATACGCAGCAGGGCGGAGAAGGTCTCCAGAAGGGCGTCGGCCTCCTCGATGGCGGCATCGGTGGCGGCGCTGTAGTCGGCGGTCGTGGTGGCGCGTTCACGGGCATCCTCCAGCCGCTGGCGCAGGCGGCCGAGTGGCGTGCGCAGGTCGTGGGCGATGTCGCTCGACACCTGGCGCAGCCCGTCCATGAGCTGCTGGATGCGCGCCAGCATGGCGTTGAGGCTGGCGACGAGCTGGTCGATCTCGTCGTGTGTGCCGCGCACGGGAATGCGGGCCGAGAGATCGCCTTCCATGATGGCACGGCTGGTGCGCGTGATCGTGTCGATGCGGCGCAGGAAGTTGGTGCCCAGCAGCGCGCCGCCGGCAATGGCCAGCAGCAGCGTGACGCCGCCCGACCAGACGAAGGCGCGGACGATCGCGCGCTGCATGTCGGCCAGGCGGTTGGCGTCCTGCGCCACCAGCAGGAACGATCCGTCGGCCAGCGTCAGGCCGAAGCCGGTGAGCTTGGGGCGCTCGCCGCTGGCATCGACGGCTTCGGGCTGGTCACTCTGGGGCTCGAAGTCGACGGCGCCGTTGACCGGCGGCATGCCGGGCAGGTTGCCGACGACGACGCGGCGGTTCGGCGCCTGCAGCAGGTAGAAGATCGGCCCCTTGGTGCGGAAGTTGATGCGCCGCGTGATCTGCTCGGCCAGGCCCGCAAGCCCGCTGCGGCGATGGACTTCGGCCAGCTGGTAGGCCTCGGAGCGCAGGACCGCTGCCATGTCGTTCTGCATCGCCGCCGTCGCCGTCCAGTAGACGGTCACGAACAGCACGGCGGCCGACAGGATGAACAGGACCGCGTAGATCAACGGCAGGCGGAAGCTTGCCGAGCGCAGGATCCTAATCAGGCGCGCGGATGACATAGCCTGCCCCCCTGATCGTATGGAGCAGCGGCTTGTCGAAGCCCTTGTCGATCTTGGAGCGAAGCCGGCTGATATGCGTCTCGACGATGTTGGTCTTGGGATCGAAATGGAAGTCCCAGACCTTCTCGAGCAGCATGGTGCGCGTCACCACCTCGCCGGCATGGCGCAGCAGGTATTCCAGGACCTTGAACTCCTGGGCGAGCAGCTCGATGCGCCTGCCGGCGCGCGTCACGGTGCGGGCGAGCAGGTCCATCTCGAGGTCGCCGGCGGCGAGGGAGGTCGCGGCCACGATCGGCGGACGGCGGGAGAGGGCGCCGATGCGCGCGCGCAATTCGGCGAAGGCGAAGGGCTTGGTGAGATAATCGTCGCCGCCGGCCTCGAGTCCCGCGACGCGATCGTCGACACCGCCCATGGTGGTGAGGAACAGCACCGGCGCCTTCATCCCCGAGGCGCGAGCCGCCTTGACGAGCGACAGCCCGTCCATCTGCGGCAGCATGCGGTCGACGATCAGCACGTCGTATTTCTCGCCGGTGGCGAGATACAGGCCGTCGCGGCCGTTGTCGGCATGATCGACCACGTGGCCGTGCTCGCGCAGGCCCTTGGCGATGTAGTCGGCGGTTTGCTTGTCGTCTTCGACGAGGAGGATTTTCACGGCGCCCGTCTATCCGGCGCCGGCCTCCGGCGCAACGTTCCCCAACTATACAAACATTCAATCCTGCGGCCATCCCGGCGCTACAGGGCTCCCCCCATATTCCGAGCACCCCCCAAGGAGGAGGCTGTAAATCATGACCAAGACCAAGTCCCGTATCCTGACCGCCCTGGCGCTCACCACCGCCCTGACGGCGCCTGCGCTGATCGCCCCGATGTTCGCCGCTCCCGCGGCCATCGCCGGCCAGACCATGCCCGTTCAGGACTTCTCGGACCTGGCTGCCAAGGTAACCCCGGCGGTCGTCAATGTCGCCGTGACCATGAAGGCCGGCGCCGACGACGGCGACGAGACCCGCATGTCGGACTCGCAGCAGAAGCAGATGGAAGAGTTCATGAAGCGCTTCTCGGAGCGTTTCGGCCAGCCGATGCAGCCGGGTCGCCCGGACGGCAAGCAGGCGCGTCCGCAGTCGAAGGAGAAGGCCCAGGCGGTCGGCACGGGCTTCATCATCGACGCCAAGGGCGTGGTCGTCACCAACTACCACGTCGTCGGCAAGGCCGACTCGATCACCGTCACCATGGCGGACGGCACCAAGCTGCCGGCCAAGATGCTGGGCGGCGACGAGAAGACCGATCTGGCCGTGCTGAAGGTCGAGAGCGACAAGCCGCTCCCGTTCGTCTCGTTCGGCGACGCCACCAAGGTGCGCGTCGGCCAGCCGGTGATGGCGGTGGGCAACCCGTTCGGCCTCGGTGGCACCGTGACCACGGGCATCGTGTCGGCGCGCGGCCGTGACATCCACTCCGGTCCGTTCGACGACTACATCCAGACCGACGCGGCCATCAACCGCGGCAACTCGGGCGGCCCGCTGTTCGACATGGACGGCAACGTGATCGGCATCAACACGGCCATCTACTCGCCGACCGGCGGCAGCATCGGCCTGGGCTTTGCCATCCCGTCCTCGCTGGCGCAGCCGGTGGTGGCGGAGCTGAAGGACAGCGGCCGGGTCGAGCGTGGCCTGCTCGGTGTCCAGATCCAGCCGGTCTCGAAGGAGATCGCCGAGAGCCTGTCGCTCAAGGACGAGAAGGGTGCCCTGGTGGCGATGGTCCAGCCGGACAGTGCGGCGCTCGCAGCCGGTGTCCAGTCGGGTGACGTGATCATGAGCGTCGACGGCAAGAAGGTCGACGGCATCAAGGAGCTGACGCGCACGATCTCCGCGGTCAAGCCGGGCAACTCGGTGAAGCTGGGTGTGTGGCGCGACGGCAAGGAGATGAGCCTGACCGCCAAGGTCGGCGGTCAGAAGGACGACGCGATCGTCAAGGCCAGCGCCGACGGCAAGGACGCCGTGAAGCCGGCGCCCATGTCCTACGGCGTCTCGCTGGCGCCGCTCTCTGCGGAGGCGCGCAAGCAGCTCGGCCTGGACGGTGACGTGAAGGGTGTGGTTGTCGCCACGGTCGAGCCGGGTAGCCCCGCCGACGACCAGGGCCTCAAGGCCGGCGACATCCTCCAGCAGGTCGGCAAGGACGCCGTCGACAGCCCGAAGGCGGCTGCCGAGAAGCTCAAGGAAGCCAAGACCACCGGCAAGCCGGTGCTGATGAAGGTGTTTCGAGAGGGGATGACGCGCTTCGTCGCTATCTCTCCCCGGGCGGCCTAGCAAACCTCTCGACCGGTCGGAGCCTTAGGGCTCCGACCGAAACCTTCAAGCTTTCAGTCTTCGAGGTCGAAGCGAAGCCGCTATCTCTCCCCGGGCGGTCAGCAGAACCTCAGTAAGAGGCCGGCGGTGGCCCCACCATCGCCGGCTTTCTTACGCCTCTCCAAATCTCTCAGGGGGGCCGTGCCATTCCCGGCGAAGACCGGGAAGGCGCGATCATGAGGGGGAGCGGAGGTCTGCAGCCTGGTGTGGCGGTGCTGCGGACCTCCAAACCTTTTTCAGAATGCCGTTTGCCGGGGCGCGCCACTCCAGTGGCGCGAATTCACAGGGCGCGCTTCCTCGACGAAATGACTCCGCTGGCGATGCCGTGCCATTCGATGGTGCCGGCGAGGCGGGAGTGTTCGATCTTGGGGCAGCGGTTCATCACCACCTTGAGGCCGGCCTTTTCGGCGCGCGCCGCGGCCTCCATGTTCACCACGCCGAGCTGCATCCAGACGACCTTGGTGCCATGCTTGATGGCTTCGTCGGTGATCGGGCCGGCCGCCTCGGAGTTGCGGAAGATGTCGACCATGTCGACCTTCACCGGCAGCTCGTCGAGCGAGCCGTAGACCTTTTGGCCCAGGATTTCCTGGCCCTTGGCGGCGGGATTGACCGGGAAGACCTTGTAGCCGCGGTCCAGCAGATATTTCGCTGCAAAGAAGCTTGGC
Source organism: Reyranella sp. GW821-FHT14A01 (assembly GCF_058803965.1). Lineage (NCBI taxonomy): Bacteria > Pseudomonadati > Pseudomonadota > Alphaproteobacteria > Hyphomicrobiales > Reyranellaceae > Reyranella > Reyranella sp. GW821-FHT14A01. Next base: position 232,413 of record NZ_JBXAPM010000012.1, on the reverse strand, counting down.
CGATTCCAGTTGGCCGACAGGCCGACCATGGCGATAGTCTTGGTCTCGCGCAGGATCTTGCGCAGGTACAGATCGTCATAACGGTCGCTGAAGGCGGCTTGCATGGGGGGATTATACATGGCCGGTCCGATGCTGTTCGAGCCGATTTCGATCCGCGACGTCACCCTGAAGAACCGGGTCGTCGTGGCGCCGATGCACCAGTATGCGGCGGAGAAGGGCTTCGCGACCGACTGGCACCTGGTGAATGCCGGCCGCTACGCCGCCGGCGGCGCGGGGCTGGTCATCATGGAATCCACCAAGGTCGAGCGGCGCGGTTGCGGTACGGTCGGCGATCTCGGCCTGTGGGACGATGCGTTCATTCCGGGCCTGAAGCGCTGCGTCGACTTCATCCGGCTGCACAATTCCGTGCCGGGCATCCAGCTCGGCCATTCCGGCCGCAAGGCCCGCCGTTTCCGCCCGTGGGAGGGCGGCGCGCCCCTGAAGCCGTCGCCCGAGATCGACGACTGGGATGATTGGGAGCTGGTCTCGTCGAGCGGCATCAATTCGCCCGACACCGATCCGACGCCGCGCGCGCTGACGCTTGCGGAAATCCCGGAGGCCGTGGAGCGCTGGGGGCAGGCGGCACGTCGCGCGCATGAGGCCGGGTTCGACGTGCTCGATATCCATATGGCGCACGGCTACCTGATCCATCAATTCCTCTCGCCGTTCTCCAACGTGCGCAACGACCAGTATGGCGGCAGCGAGCTGAACCGCATGCGCTTCGCCATCGAGGTGGTGGAGAGCGTGCGCGCGCACTGGCCGGCCTCGAAGCCTCTGTTCGTGCGCTTCTCGGTCGAGGACGATTCCGGCTGGGGCCCCGACCAGAGCGTGGCGCTCGCCAAGATCCTGAAAACGAAGGGCGTCGACGTGATCGACTGCAGCTCGGGCGGCATGCGGGGCGCGCCGGTCGTGAGCACCGGGCCCGTGACCTATGGCTACCAGGTGCCCTATGCAGACCGGCTGAAGAACGACGCCGACATTCTCAGCATGGCTGTCGGCCTGATCGTGCATGCCGACCAGGCGGAGAAGATCCTGCAGGAAGGCCGCGCCGACTTGATCGCCTTGGCGCGTGAGCTTCTCTACAATCCGAACTGGCCGATGGATGCCGCGCAGAAGCTGGGCGTCGACGCGAAATTCGCTTCGGTGCCGCCGGCGCAGGCCTATTGGCTGGCCAAGCGCGCGCAATCTGTGAAGACGGTCACACCGTCGACCTACATGAAGGGACTGCACGCCGAGTGAGGCTCTAACTCACTCCGACGTGACACCACCGCACCGCATCGTGCGTTATGGTCTCCGTCCCCTCGAATGCTGGCGGAGAAGATCATGAAGCGGATTGCGGCAACGGCTTTGGCGCTTGCCTGTGTCATCGCAACACCCGTTTGGGCGGCCCTGAAGCCCGGCGACGCGGCGCCGGACTTCACGGCGCAGGCCGCGCTCGACGGCAAGGACTACACCTTCTCGCTGGCCGATGCGCTGAAGAAGGGGCCGGTGGTGCTCTACTTCTTCCCCAAGGCCTTCACGACCGGCTGCACGGCCGAGGCGCATGAGTTTGCCGAGGCGGCGGAGCAGTTCAAGGCGATGGGCGCGTCGCTGATCGGCATGTCGGCCGACAACATGGAGACCTTGCATAAGTTCTCGACTCAGGCCTGCTCGGGCAAGTTCCCGGTGGCTGCCGATCCGGACCTCAAGGTCATCAAGGCATATGATTCCGCGCTGGTGCGGGTCGGCAGCGCCGGCATCGCCGACCGCATCTCCTACGTCATCGCGCCCGACGGCAAGATTGTCTACGCCTTCTCCGACCGCAATCCCGACAAGCATGTCGAGAACACGATGGCGGCGGTCAAGCAGCTGCAGAAGAAGTAGCCGTCCGGTTCCGCTCGGCGCGCTTGCGCAGAAGATGCGCGGCGCCCATCAACGCGGCCGTCAGGACGATCGTCAGGGTCGAGACGGCGGCGATGGTGGGATCGATCTGGAAGCGCAGGTCGTCCCACATGCGTCGCGGCAGGGTGACCGCGCCGGTTCCTGAGATGAAGAGCGCCACGATCAGCTCGTCGAACGAGGTGATGAAGGCGAACAGCGCGCCGACAAGCACGCCGGGCTGGATCAGGGGCAAGGTCACCTGGAAGAAGGTGGCGCCGGGCGTCGCGCCGAGGCTGAGTGCGGCCTGTTCCAGGCGCGGGTCGATGCCGGAAAGGCTGGCCGTCACGCTGGTCACGACGAAGGGCACGGCGAGGCAGGTATGGGCCAGCACCATCGCGATCGGCGTGCCGACAAGGCCGTAGCGCGAATAGGCGTAGTAGATGCCGATCGCCACGACGATGCCGGGCACGATCAGCGGCGACAGGATCAGGCCGGCCGCGACGACTCGCATCGCCTTGGGCAGGCGCGCGATGCCGAGCGCTGCAAGCGTGCCGAGGAATGTCGCCAGCACGACCACAGCGCAGGCCACCCAGATGCTGACCCAGGTCGGCTTCAGCCAGTCGGGATTGCTGAAATAGGCCTCGTACCAGCGCAAGCCGAAAGCCGGCGGCGGGAAGGTGAGATAGGTCGCCGAGGAGAAGGAGACGATCGCCACCACGACGATCGGGAAGGCGAGGAAGAACAGGATGAGCCCGACGACGCTGGCCGGAAGGATGCGCCCCAGTATCATCGCATGCTCGTCTTGAAGGCGCTGCCGACGCCCGGCAGCTTGCGCGCCACCGCGAGGATCGCGAGCGCCGTCGCCAGCAGGATCGCTGAGAGCGTCGCGGCATAGGCCCAGTTGAGCTGGTCGACCTGCTGCGCGATCAGCATCGACAGGGTGATGTCGCGCGGCCCGCCGACCATGGCCGGCGTGATGTAGAAGCCCAGCGCCAGCACGAAGGTGAGGAGAGTGCCAGCCGCTACGCCCGACATGGAGAGCGGCAGGATCACCTGCCGGAAGGTCATGAACGGCGTCGAGCCGAGGCCCGAGGCGGCGCGGATCAGCGACGGGTCGATCTGCCTGAGCGCATTGGCGATGGGCAGGATCATGTAGGGCAGCAGGATGTGGATCATCGCGATCTGGGTCGCGAGCGGCGTGTTCAGGATCCGGATCGGCCGCTCGATCATGCCCAGCGCCAGCAGCGCCTCGTTGACCAGTCCGTGGCGGCCGAGCAGCACCATCCAGGCGTAGCTGCGGACCAGGACGCTGGTCCAGAAGGGCAGCAGGATGATCACCAGGATGAACGGCGCCATCGACTTGGCGCGCACCAGTCCCATCGCCACCGGATAGCCTAGGATCAGGCAGCCCAGCGTGACCGTCACGGAGGTGTTGATGGTGATCCAGAAAGTCTTCTGGAACACGACATCGTCGAACAGGGTCGCGTAGTGCGCCAGCGTCCAGGTCGGGTCGTTCACGCTGCGCAGCAGCATCGCGACCACCGGCAGCGCGTAGAAGACCAGCATGTAGATCAGCAGCGGCGCCGCCAGCAGCAAAGGCACGGCGCGACGCCAGTCGAGCGGTGCCGCCTTCGGCCGGCTGACCGCAACGGCGAGGGAGGCGGGCTGCACGAACTCAGACAAGAATCGTGTCCGCGACGGACCAGGCGATCTCCGCGCGCTCGCCGACGGCGCGGCGGCGGATGGCGGCGCTGGACGGTTCCTTGAGGACGATCGAGGTGCCGTCGCCGGCCTGCAGCATGTAGCGGCAACGCTCGCCAGCGAAGACGGCTTCGGTGACGGTGACGCTGAGACGATTATGCTGCGTCTCCGCACCAGCCCAGGCACTGTCGGCGAAGCGCAGGCGTTCGGGCCGCGTGGTGAGCGTCACCTTCTCGCCACTGGCAGGCCGGTTGGGGCAGAGCGCGCGGATCAGCGTGCCCTCGCATTCGGCGACGACGACGTCGTCTTCCAGGCCCCGCACGATCGCCGGCAGGAAGTTCGATTCGCCGATGAAGCCCGCGACGAAGCGGTTGTTGGGCCGGTCGTAGAGATCCTCGGGACTGCCGACCTGCGCCACCTTGCCGTCGTTCATGACGGCGATGCGGTCGGACATGGTGAGCGCTTCTTCCTGGTCGTGCGTCACGTAGATGAAGGTGATGCCGAGATCGGCGTGCAGCCTCCGCATCTCGAGCTGAAGATTCTCGCGGAGCTGCTTGTCGAGCGCGCCCAGCGGCTCGTCCATCAGCAGCAGGCGCGGCTTGAAGACGACGGCGCGGGCGACGGCGACGCGTTGCTGCTGGCCGCCCGAGAGCTGGCGCGGATAGCGCGCGCCGTAGCCCGGCAAGTGCACCAGCTCCAGCGCCTCGGCGACCAGCTTGGCACGCTCGGCCTTGGGCACCCCGCGCTGCTTCAGGGGGAAGCCGACATTCTCCTCGACGGTGAGGTGAGGGAACAGGGCGTAGTTCTGGAACACCATGCCGATGTTGCGCCGGTAGGGCGGCATGGCGACGACCGATTTGCCGTCGATCGCGATGTCACCGGCGGTCGGCGTCTCGAAGCCGGCGATCATCATCAGGGTCGTGGTTTTCCCCGAGCCGCTGGGCCCCAGCATCGTCAGGAATTCTCCCGAGCGGATGTCGAGCGACACGCCATCCACGGCTTTGGCGGCGTTGGCGCGATCGTAGGTCTTCTCCAGGTTGGAGAGCGTTACCGACGCTCCCCTAACTGAACTCGCTCCGTTCGTGCCGGTGCCGGTCATCGCGTCAGCTCAAAAGCCACTTGTTGAACTTCGCGATGACCGTTTCGCGATTCTCGATCCACCAATCGTAGTTATAGGTGACGAGCTGCTTGGCGATCTCGGGCGAACTCGGCAGGACGGACATACGCTCCGGCGGGATATACTCGTTCGACTTGGCGTTGACCGAACCGTAGGGGATGCCGAGGCAGACGCGGGCCTGCGGGATCGCCATGGTCGAGTAGGCCACGAACTTCATGGCGTTGGCCTTGTTCTTGGCGCCCTTGGGAATGCCCCAGGCGTCGCGCTTCGACAGGCCCTGGTTCCAGCTGACCGCCGCCGGAACGCCCGCCGCCTGCAATGCCGCCATGCGGCCGTTCCAGACCGAGGTCATCGTGACTTCACGGTCGGTCAGGAGCTGGATCGGAACGGCGCCCGTATCCCACCACTTGAAGACGTCTTTCTTGATCTTGCTGTAGCTCGCCAGCGCCTTATCGACGTCGATCGGGTAGATCTTGTCGGCCGGCACGCCGGCCGCCATCAGCGCGAACTCCATCTCGGGCCAGCCGCCGCTGCCGGTGCCGTACAGGGCACGGTCGCCGGGGAACTTCTTGGTGTCCCAGAAGTCGGCCCAGCCCGAGGGCACGGCGCCTTTGAAGGCATCCGTGCGATAGGCGAGGACCTGCGCCCAGACCAGCATCTCGAGCCCGTATTCGAAGCGGTACTGTTTCTCGACGCCGCGATCGACGATGTCGTAGTCGATCTTCTCGAAGTAATCGCCGCGCTTCTGGAGGTTCATGATCGAGCCGCGGCTGAGCTGCGCCATGTCCCATTCGACATTGCCGGTATCGACCATCGCCTTGATCTTGGTCGGGTCGGATCCCGGGAAGGCACGGACCTTGATGCCGGTGATCTTTTCGAAGGGCTCGAAATAGGCCTTCTGCTGCGTCTCCTGCATGGTGCCGCCGAAGGTGGCGATGCGGACCTCGCCGCTGCCCTTCAGGATGTCGGGCACCGTCGTCTGCTCGGGCCACGCCGCCTGGCCGTAGCTCGGCCGGATGAAGGGCGCGGCGACGAGGCCCGCGCCGATGAGACCCAAAGTGGAGCGCCTGCCGATTGTCTTCTTGCCCATGGATGCCTTCCTTCCTGTTCGACTGGATCAGTAAGCGAGGAGATTGTCCCTGAACTGCTTGTGCTCGTAGGCTTTGCGCACCAGGCCGCGGTCCTGCAGGGCGGGGACCAGCCCGTCCTCGATCTCGGCCAGGGTGCGGCGGTTGACGTTGGGCATGGAGAAGAGGAAGCCGTCGCCGCCCACCTCCTGCATGACCTCGCCCATGCGCGCGGCCACCGAATCGCAAGTGCCGCAAAGGTCGATCGACAGGTCGACGGCGTTGAACGAGGCCATGGTCTGGCGAATCGAGCGGCCGCCGGCCAGGGTCCGGAACTGCTCGAGGTTGAGCTGGTGGCCGTTGGTGGTCACGTCGTCGGGCAGCGGCTTGTCGAGGTCGAACTTGCCGAAGTCGATGTTGGTGACCTTACCGAAATGGGCGAGGCGCTCCTGGATGTTGGCCTGGGCCATGCACTCGCGCTTCTTCTTGCGCTCCAGTGCCTCTTCCATGGTCTCGCCGAGGATCGGATTGATCAGGTAGAGCACCTTGCAGTCGCCGGGCTTGCGGCCCTGCGCGATCATGTGCTTGTGCACGTCGTCGCGGTAGGCGCGCATGGCGTCTATGCCCTTGGCGTTGACGACGATCGTGTCGGCATGGGCGGCGGCAAAGCGTCGGCCGCGCGGCGAGCCGCCGGCCTGGGCAATCACCGGTCGACCCTGCGGACTGGGCCCGGAGTTGAGCGGCCCGCGTGTCTTGAAATACTTGCCCTCGTAATTGACGCCGTGAACCTTGGTGTGATCGATCAGGTTGCCGCTCTTGCGGTCGGCGATCATGGCGCCGGGCTCCCATGAACCCCACAGGCCGCGCACCACCTCCATGTATTCGTCGGCCATGTCGTAGCGCAGGTCGTGCTCGGGCATTCCCGGCATGCCGAAGTTCATCGCCGCGAAGTCGGAGCTGCCGGTGACGGCATTCCAGCCGGCGCGGCCGGCCGACACCTGGTCGAGCGTCGCCATGAGGCGGGCCAGCAGATAGGGGTGGTAGGCGTAGGTTCCGAAGGTCGGCACGATGCCGATGCGCGAGGTCACCTGGGTCATCAGCGCGGCGACCACGGACGGATCCTGCCGCGGCACGGCGATGGCCTTCTTCAGGTAGATCTCGGTCGAGCCGCCGAAACTTTCACCTACGTAGGAGGAGTCTTCGAGAAGGATGTAGTCGAAGCAGGCGCGCTCCAGGCTGCGCGCCATGTCGAGGAACAGCTCCGGTTGCTCCCATGTCGTCCCGATATGCCCTGTCCAGGGCTCCCCCCAGGCCTGAACACTGGAGCCCTGCAAGAACCACGCGAGATGAAATGGGTTGGTCGCCACAAACGCCCTCCGCTGCCGCCCAGATGGCGGGGGAGACGCAAATACTGTGCCGACAATTCGCAGGGCGGCTCTGCGTGCCGCAGGGACAAGAGTACGTCGCACCCTCGCGCAAGTTGCGTTACGATGACGCCTGCGGCGTGGACCGACACACAAGCAGGAGCGCGAGATGGACACGGTGGTGCAACCCGACAAGCTCGATATGACCGAAGCCGAGTGGCAGGCGCGTTGCGACCTCGCGGCGCTCTACCGGATCACCGACAAGTTCGGCTGGACCGACACGATCGACACACACATGACGGTGCGTATCCCGGGCGAGCCCAAGTGCTTCCTGATCAACAATTACGGCGACCTGTTCGACGAGATCACCGCCTCGAGCCTCGTGAAGATGGACATCGACGGCAACGTCTACGCCAAGGACGGCAAGTTCAACGCCGCGGGCTTCACCATCCACTCGGGCGTCTACAAGGCGCGGCCGGATGCAAACTGCGTGATGCATACGCACACCCGCGCCGGCACCGGCGTCTCCGTCCTGAAGAAGGGCATCCGCCCGATCAGCCAGGACGCCCTCTCGGTCTATGACGACCTCGTCTACCATGAGTACGGCATGCCGACGTCGCAGGAAGAGTGCGATGCGCTGGGTGTCTCCTGCCAGCACGGCAACTCGGTGGTGCTGCGCAATCACGGCCTGCTGACCGTCGGCGGCACGATCCAGGGTGCGCTGCGGCGCATGTACATGCTCGAGCGGGCCTGCGAGGTCGAGGTCATCGCCCGCAGCCTCGACGAGGAGCCGGCGCCGATCGAGGAAGACGTCATCCGCCAGTACGGCGCGCGCGCGAAGCAGCAGCGCGCCAACCCGGAATACGGCATGACCTACTGGAAGGCAGCGCTCCGCCAGATCGAAGGCAAGGGCACCGACTGGCGCCAGTAGTCCTCCAGCCTCAGGGCCAAACGAAAGAGCGCGCCGCGAGGCGCGCTCTTCTGATTCGGGGGGAGGGCGCTCCCTACTTCGCGGGCGCCGAAAGCTTCACGATCTCGGTCCAGCGCTTGAGCTCGTTGGCGATATAGGCGCCGAGCTCGGCGGGACCGCCGCGCCGGTCCTCGATTCCCTGGGCGCGGAAGGATTCCTTTGTCCTGGGATTGTCCATTGCCTTGTCGGCGGCGCGGTAGAGCTTCTCGACGATCGGCTGCGGCGTGCCCTTCGGTGCCAGCATGTAGAAGGAGACGTCGGCCACGATGTCGGGATGGCCCAGCTCCTTGAAGGTCGGCGTGTCGGGAAACACCGCGGCCCGCTTCTCGCCGGTGACGGCCAGCAGGCGGGCCTGCTTGGCATTGTAGATCGGCACGCCCGAGGCGACGGGCGTGAACCAGACCTGAATGCGGTTGGTCAGCAGGTCGTTCAGCGCGTCGGTCGTGCTCTTGTAGGGCACCATCACCATGTTGATCTTGGCCGCGCGATTGAGCATCTCGCCCAGGAACTGCGGCACGCCGCCGACGAAGCCCGAGAAGTTGATCTTGCCGGGCTGCTGGCGGGCAAGCTCGACGAGCTCGGCGACGTTCTTGGCCGGCAGCTCGTTGGGAACGAACATCGAATAGAGCACGCCGCCGGTGAAGCTGACGGGCACGAAGTCGTTCAGCAGGTTGGCCGTGGTGTTGCCGGTCGCCTGGTTGAGAATGTTGCTCAGCGAGGCGATCACCACCGTATGTCCGTCGGGCCGTGATTTCGCGACATAGTCGGCGCCGATATTGCCCGTGGCGCCGGGCCGGTTCTCGACGATGACGCTCTGGCCCAGGGTGGCCGTCATGTCCTGGGCGAGCAGCCGCGCGATGATGTCGTTGGTCGTGCCGGGGCCGAACGGCGCGACGATCGTGATGGGTTTGCCCTGTTGAAAATCCTGTGCGCTCGCCGGGACGGCCGCGGCCGCCACACTCGCCATTGCCGACGCGACAGCCGCACGCCGGGATAATTTCATAACCCGCATTAGCTTCCTCCCACTGACTTTTCTTGTTGTCAGTGAGAGTTAACGGTCTCGTGTCCCGGGGCGTCAATACCGATGGCCGCTTCCCCTTCCACTCATCGAAGGTCGCCTGATGGGCGTGGGAAGGCGAAATCGCAGCTTTGGTCACTATGTGAGAACGCTACACAGCGAGCCAATGCTGCCTCACGCGGAGCGCACTTAGCGAAGTCTTTTCTTGAGAAGGCAATGGACGCCTTGCTGATGGCCTTGTCGGAGGTGTCGCGTACTTTCAATTGAAAGGGAAACGCCACGTTGTGCTCGTCGACGACCACGACGGCAATCGTGTAGGCCGACCAGTCAAAGCACAATTGACGTTGCTGCCTGAAATAGGGCGCGTCATCGGCGATCCGGGACAGAGTTAGTTGGCCACTGTTCACCGAAGCGAGGCAGACCGTGCGCCAACGCTCGGGCAGAGCGCGAAAGTCGATGGTATTTCCCGGATCGACCACGCTCCGAGAGGTAAGGCGACGCGCCAGGCCAATCCCTGCAGGGTCTTCAATCGAGGCGCTGACGTCGCAAAGTGCCTCGCTAAAGGCGGTGTGGAATTCCTGGTGTTCCGGATGGTCTCGGAACATCGCAACGGCAATGCCGAATAGCAGGACCCCAACAACTCCAGTCAGCAATCCCCCGGCGACAATGACCCAGAAGATCACCAAACGAACGAAGATCATAAAGAACATCGATCAGGCCCGGTTCTCGGGGCAAGCTCTGCGCCGGCTTTCGGGCAATACCGAGGCTGGAAGCGCCTGGACGTGTTGCCGAGGGGGGTATCACCGAGGGCAAGGATCGCCTGTGGGAAGAAGGCCTATCGCCCCGTCCAGTCCGGCTTGGGCTTCTTGTTCACGAAGGCGTCGATGCCGGCTTGGGCGTCTTCTCGCTGGATCGCGCCGGCCATGAAGTCGGTGGCATAGGCATAGGCCTGCTCGACGTTCATCTCCATGTGCGTGCGGAACATCGCCTTGCCGGACGAGATCTGCTGCGGCGGCTGATTGGCGATGTGATCGGCCAGCGCCTTGGTCTCGCGGTCGAGGTCGGCAGGCGGGACGACGCGGCTCACCAGCCCGTCGCGCAGCGCCGTCTCGGCATCGACGAATTGGCCGGTGAACAGCATGTCGAGCGCGCGCTTGGAGCCGACGTTGCGGCCGACCGCCACCGAGGGTGTGCCGCAAAACAAGCCGTTGTTGATGCCCGAGGTCGCAAAGGTGGCGGTGCTCGAGGCGACGGCGAGATCGCAGGCGGCGACGAGCTGGCAGCCGGCGGCGGTCGCGACGGACTTCACCTTGGCGATGACCGGCTGGGGCAGGCGGCCGATCGACAGCATCATCGCCGAGCAGCGCGCCATCAGGTCGTGGTGAAAAGCGTAGTCGCGCGTCGAGGCGACCTCGCGCAGGTCGTGGCCGGTCGAGAAGGCGCGCTCGCCCTGCGCCTCGATGACGACGCAGCGTATGTCCGTGTCCTTGGCCAGCCGGTCGAATTCCGCCTGCAGCGCGTCTATAAGTTCGCCCGAGAGGGCGTTCATGGCGTGCGGGCGGTTGAGTGTGAGGAAGGCGACGCGACCCTCGTCGCGGCGCAGCAGCACGGGTTCGTTGGAGGCGACGGTCATGGCGGTAGTCTATGGGAAGAGGGCAGGTGCGTCATGCCGGTGATGTCGCCTGCCGACCTGATGAAGTTCCTCGACGAACACTTCCCGCAGGCCGCCCATCTCGGCCTCGCCATCGAGCATCTCGACGACAAGACCATTCGCCTGCGGCTGCCGACGCACGAGCGGCACCTGCGACCGGGCGGCACGATTTCGGGCCCGACCCTGATGTGGCTGGTCGATTGCGGCTTCTACCTGCTGATCCTGGGCCAGCTCGGGCCGGTGGCGCTAGCGGTCACGACCAACCTCAACATCAACTTCATGCGCAAGCCCGAGCCTGCCGACCTGATCGGGGAAGGGCGGCTGATGAAGCTCGGCAGGACCCTCGCCGTTGGAGACTTCACGATTTATAGCGACGGCAAGGCCGAACCAGTGGCGCACGCGACAGTGACATATGCCATACCGCCCAAGGCTTAAACGAGAGGTATTATTATACCCCAATTCTAAGCATTTGATTCTGCTTGGTAAATTATGACGATTTGACAAGTCTCTGCGATCTCCCCATAAGCGCGCGCTCATTGGAAGAAAGACCCATGCAAGCCCTTACGCACCAGACTGCCAGCATCAAGACTGCTGACGTTAAGAAGAAGTGGTTCCTGATCGACGCCGAAGGCCTCGTTCTCGGCCGCCTCGCCACGATCATCGCCATGCGCCTGCGCGGCAAGCACAAGCCGATGTTCACGCCCCACATCGACTGCGGCGACAACATCGTCGTGATCAACGCCGAGAAGGTTCGCCTCACGGGCCGCAAGGCCGAGCGCGAAGTCTTCTACTGGCACACCGGCCATCCCGGCGGCATCAAGGGCGAGACCCTGGGCAAGCGCCTCGAAGGCCGCTTCCCGGAGCGCGTCCTGATCAAGGCCGTCGAGCGCATGATCACCCGCGGCCCGCTCGGCCGGGCGCAGATGAAGAACCTGCGCGTCTATGCCGGACCGAACCACGAGCAGGAGGCCCAGCAGCCCGAGAAGCTCGACATCGCTGCTATGAACCCCAAGAACTCGAGGATCGGCTAACATGGCTACCGAACTTTCGTCGTTTGCCGAACTGAAGAAGGCCCCGACCGCCACGGCGCAGGCTCCCGGCGCTCCGCGCGAGAAGGAAATCGACGCGCAGGGTCGTGCCTACGCCACGGGCCGCCGTAAGAACGCTGTCGCCCGTGTCTGGGTCAAGCCCGGCACCGGCAAGATCACCATCAACGGCCGCGACCAGACGATCTACTTCGCTCGTCCGACGCAGCGCATGATGATCCAGCAGCCGTTCGACGTGACCCAGCGCAATGGCCAGTTCGACGTCGTCGCCACGGTTTCGGGCGGCGGCCTGTCGGGCCAGGCCGGCGCCGTGCGTCACGGCATCTCGCAGGCGCTCACCAAGTTCGAGCCCGGCCTGCGCGGCGGCATCAAGGCTGCCGGGTTCCTGACCCGCGACAGCCGCGTGGTCGAGCGCAAGAAGTACGGCCGCGCGGGTGCGCGTCGTCGCTTCCAGTTCTCGAAGCGCTAAACCCGCGTTTCCGATATCTTCGAAGGGCGCCTCAGGGCGCCCTTCGTTTTTGTGGCCTTTGGTGTTGTGGAGTGTCGTTTCGATGTCCGGTCTCATCGTGCCCTTCAACGGCTTCGTGCCCCAGGTTCACAGCACGGCCTTCGTCGCGCCCAACGCGACGCTGATCGGTGAGGTCGAGATCGCCGCCAACTGCAGCATCTGGTTCGGCGCCGTGCTGCGAGGCGACGGGCCGGGCATCAAGATCGGCGAGAACTCCAACATCCAGGACGGCACCGTGATCCACGTCGCCGCGCGCGGCGTCGGCACCGTGGTCGGCCGCAACGTCACGGTCGGTCACCTGGCGCTGCTGCACGCCTGCGAGGTGCAAGACGACGCCTTCATCGGCATGCATTCGACGGTGCTCGACGAGGCGGTGGTCGAGACCGGCGCGATGGTCGCGGCGGGCGCGGTGGTGACGCCGCGCAAGATCGTGCGCAAGGGGGAGCTGTGGGCGGGCAATCCCGCGGTGAAGATGCGCGACATCACCGAGAAGGACATCGAATCCTTCCGGCGCTCGGCCGCGGCCTATGTGCGGCTGGGGCAGCGTTATATGGTCAATCGTCCGAAGGCGGCGGAGTAGGGCGCGGCACGACCGCACGCCCGGCAACTCGCGGCTCGTCTTAGCGTTCGAACGCGCATGCACGATCTCATCGTTCGATCGATACTGATCGCCGTCATGGCCGCAGCCATGGCGATACCGCTCGCCTACGCGCAGGTGCCGCCGAGCAAGGAGCGCTGCGATCAGTTGATGGATTATTTCGACTACTACGGCCAAAGCCGCGGCGAAGGCGTCAGCGACGGCGAGCGCAACATGACCCGCATCGGTGCCGGCATCGATTGCGAGAGGGGCGACTACCAGAAGGGAATCGCAACGATGGAGACCCTGTTGCGCAACAAGCGGATGGGCATTCCCGCGCCGCAATAAACACCCCGGCGTCTCGACCGGAGCGCCGGAGGCGGGTAGCGAAAAAAGGTCTTTCCACTACGCCTCGTGGAGTTTACCCCGAGGTATTCGAGGGGCGAGTCTTCGGTCGAGACGACGGAGGACTACTCGCCCGAGCGCACCTTCACGTAGCTGCCGGGCGCGTCCTCGATCGCCGGCAGTCCTGCGGTGCCGGGCACGCGGGCGGGGACCTTCGGGCCCGAGAGGGCCGAGAGCCACTTGTCCCAATCGTGCCACCATGAGCCGGGGAATTCCTGGGCGCCGGCCTGCCATTCGGCCAAGGTCGGCGGGTTCTTGTCGGTCTCGTTCAGCCAGTGCTGGTACTTCTTGTTGCGCGGCGGATTGACGACGCCGGCGATGTGCCCCGAACCTGCCAGCATGAAGCGCACCGGGCCGCTGTAGAGCTGGGTCGCCTTGTAGACCGACCGCGCCGGCGCGATATGGTCTTCCTTGCCGGCCTGGATGTAGACCGGAATGCTGATCTTGCGCAGGTCGATCGGGACGTTGTCGAGGACGATGCCGCCCGGCTGGCTGAGCAGGTTCTTCTGGTACATGTTGCGCAGGTAGTAGCTGTGCATCCCCGCCGGCATGCGCGTGGCGTCGGCGTTCCAGTACAGCAGGTCGAAGGGGAAGGGATCCTTGCCCATCAGGTAGTTGTTCACGACGAACGACCAGATGAGGTCGTTGGCGCGCAGCATGTTGAAGGTCGTGGCCATCTCGCTGCCTTCGAGGTAGCCCTTCTTGCTCATCATCTCCTCGACGCTGGCAAGCTGGTCCTCGTCGATGAAGACGCCGAGTTCACCCGGCTCGCTGAAGTCGACCTGCGCGGTGAAGAAGGTGCAGGCGGCGATCCGGTCGTCGCCGCGGGCCGCCATGTAGGCCAGCGTCGCGGCCATCAGCGTGCCGCCGATGCAGTAGCCGATCGCCGAGGCCTTGCGCTGCCCCGTCGCCTTCTCGATGGCATCGAGCGCAGCCAGCGGGCCCTGGTTCATGTAATCCTCGAACGACATCTTCGCGAGGCGCTCGTCGGGATTGACCCAGGAGACGACGAACACCGTGTAGCCCTGCTCGGTCGCCCACTTGATGAACGAATTCTCGGGCTTGAGGTCGAGGATGTAGAACTTGTTTATCCACGGCGGCACGATCAGCAGCGGGATCTCGTAGACCTCCTCGGTCGCCGGCGCGTACTGGATGAGCTGGATGATGTCGTTCTGGTAGACGACCTTGCCGGGCGAGGTCGCGACGTTGCCGCCGACCTTGAAGGCATCCATGTCGGTCTGGCGGATGGCCAGCCGGCCCTTGCCGCGCTCGAGGTCGGCCAGGAGGTGCTGCAGGCCCTTCAGCAGGTTTTCGCCCCTGGACTCGACGGTGGCCTTCACGACCTGCGGATTGGTTGCGGCGAAGTTCGAGGGCGAAACCGCATCGATGAACTGGCGGGTGTAGAAGTCGACCTTGCGGGCGGTCTTGTCGTCGACGCCCTCGACCTCCTTGATCGTGCCCTGCAGCCAGCGCGCCGTGAGCAGATAGGATTGCTTCAGGTAGTCGAAGACGACCTCGTCCTTCCAGGCCGGGTCGTTGAATCGCTTGTCGCCACGCGCGGGCACGGCCACCGGCTCGACCTGCTGGCCCATCATGCGCTGGGCGGTCACCTGCCAGAGCTTCATGTACTGCTGCCACAACTCGACCTGGGCCTGCACCAGCCGGTTCGGATCGGCCAGCATCTTGGCCGTGAAGTCCATGAAGGTCTGGGTGAGGTGGAGCGGGTCGGTCGGCTGCTGCCCGTCGGCTTGATAGCGCTGGGAAAACTCCTGCAGCAGATGCTGGCTGCGCGTCGCGATGTCCTTGAAGGCCTCCTGGAGCTTCTCGGACTCCTCCGGAGAGAGGCCGCCGAGGGCTGCGGGGACGGGACTATCGGACATGCGTTTCCCCTTCCGAATCATTGCCTTTGTGGCGTTTCTTGCGGTAAAATCAACGCCTCGATACCATAGCTAGTACCGAATTGGGCCGCCACTTGCCTTTCATAGGTAGGCTGCGACAACTGACGGGTCAAATTTCCTCTCGGTCTCCGCTAAACAAGCGGAAAATCGGGTTCAAGCTTACACGGCGGGTGATGACGATGCAGCGACACCAGGACACGAACGGCAGCGGCCGCTGGCTCGGCCTGCTCGGCGTGTCGGCGCTGGCCCTTCTGAGCGGCTGCGACTGGATCTTCGGTGGTTCGCCGCCTGTCGGCGCGCCGCCGCGCCCCGGCGCGGAGAAGGGTGTCCAACCGTCCGCCAGCATTCCCGCGGCTCCCGCCAATCCGCAGTACGACGCGGGTGTGGGCGCTGGCGAAGAACGCGCACCGGCGATCGGTTCGATCGTCTCGGGCAAGGGCGGCCAGAAAGCCCAGCGCGACGCCATCGAGAAGGAGCAGGCGGACCGCGACCGCAAGGACCGCGAGGAGCGGCTCGAGCGCGAGGCGGCCGACAAGGAACAGAAGGCCAAGGAGAAGCAGCAGGAGGGGACGACTCCGGTGTCGGCCCCGGTCGGTGCGCCGCCGGTGGGCGCCGGCACGATCACCTCCGATCAGCCGCCGGTCTCCGCTCCCGTGCCGCCGCCGGCTCCCGTGACCACGACCCCCGTGGCGCCGCCGTCTGCAGCGCCCGATCCAACCGCGGCTCCCGCGCCTGTCCCGGCGCCGGCTGCGCCGACGCCGTCGGGAAATCCGAACAGGGCGTTCAGCCCGCCGCCTGGCTGGACACCGCCTGGAGCCGAGCCGGGCTCGGTGACGACCGGTGCGCCGCCGGCGGCAGCGCCTGAGCCCACACCGGCACCGGCCGCTCCGGCGCCGCCGGCCGATCCCAACAAGGCCTTCGCGCCGCAGCCGGGCTGGATGCCGCCGGGCGTCAACGTCGGCTCGCTCATGACGCTTGCGCCCTTGAAGGTCGCGTTCACGGCGTCTGCCGGCGATGCCTGCGCGGATCCGGCACCGGTGAAGGGCAACGTCGCCACGGCGCAGTCGGGCGAAGTGCCATTCAGCGCGCTGAAGTCGCCACCGTTCGACGGCTCGTTGCAGGTCGCGACCATCCAGTTTGGCCAGGGGTCAACCGGATTGGACGGAATCGATGCGGCGGTGCTCGCGCGCGTGGCGGAGATCCAGCGCGACAATGGCGGCACCGTGCGCATCGTCGCCCACGCCGCGCAGGATCGGGACAACCTTGATGTGTCGCGCCGCCGCGCTCTGGCGGTCGCGCAGGAACTGCGCCGGCTCGGTGTGCCGACCGGCCAGATGGTCGCCGAAGCGGCTTCCGACGACGAGCCGATCTATCAGACCAGCACCGCCCGCGGCCTCGCCGCCAACCGGCGCGCAGACGTCTTCATCGACTTCTAGGCGCCGAAGGAAGAACGACATGGACGACTCCGAATTCCACCGCCTGAAGCGCCTGCCGCCCTACGTGTTCGCGGAAGTGAACGCCATGAAGGCCCGCGCCCGCGCCGCCGGCCAGGACGTCATCGACCTCGGCATGGGCAATCCCGACCTGCCGACCGCACCGCACATCGTCGCCAAGCTCGCTGAAGCCGCCGCCAACCCGCGCGCCCATGGCTATTCGGCGTCGCGCGGCATTCCAGGCCTGCGCAAGGCGCAGGCAGCCTACTATTCGCGCCGCTTCGGCGTCGAACTCGATCCCGACAGCGAGATCATCGTCACCCTGGGTTCGAAGGAGGGCCTCGCCAACCTGGCACAGGCGATCACCTCGCCCGGCGACACGGTGCTGGTGCCCAATCCGAGCTATCCGATCCATCCCTACGGCTTCATCATCGCCGGCGGTGCCGTGCGCCACATTCCGGTGCCGGGCTCGACCTCGATCGAGGAATTCCTGCCGGCGCTCGAGCGGGCCGTGCGGCACGCGGTGCCGAAGCCGCTGGCGCTGGTGCTGAACTATCCGTCGAACCCGACGGCGCAGGTCGTCGACCTCGATTTCTACGGAGCCATCGTCGATTTCTGCAAGCGCGAGGGCATCTGGATCCTGTCGGATCTCGCCTATGCCGAAATCTACTTCGACGGCGTGCCGCCGCCGTCGGTGCTGCAGGTGCCTGGTGCGCGCGACATCGCCATCGAATTCACCTCGATGAGCAAGACCTACTCGATGGCCGGCTGGCGCATGGGCTTTGCGGCCGGCAACAAGACGCTCATCCAGGCGCTCACCCGCATCAAGTCCTACCTCGACTACGGCGCCTTCACGCCGATCCAGGTGGCGGCGACCGCGGCATTGAACGGTCCGCAGGATTGCATCGTCGAGGCGCGCAACACCTACAAGGAGCGCCGCGACGTGCTGATCGAAGGGCTGAAGGGCGCGGGCTGGGACCTGCCGTCACCCTCGGCCAGCATGTTCGCCTGGGCGCCGCTGCCCAAGGACTTCGCCGAGCTGGGCTCGCTGGCTTTCTCCAAGCTGCTGCTGACCCAGGCCAATGTCGCGATGTCGCCGGGCATCGGCTTCGGCGAGCATGGCGACGGGCATGTCCGTATCGCGCTGGTGGAGAACAAGCACCGCATCCGCCAGGCCATCCGCAACATCCGGCAGGTGCTGGCCGACCCGGGCCGGTCGATCGATCTCTACCTGCGCGGCGTTGGGGACAACATCACGCCGATCAAGGCTCGCGCCTGACCTCATCCTGTCGTATCAGGCGCCCCATGAATTCTCCTCTCAGGATCGGCATCGCCGGGCTCGGCACCGTGGGCGCAGGCGTTGTGAAGCTGTTGGCCGAACATGGCCGGCTCCTTGCCGTGCGCGGCGGACGTCCCCTCAAGATCGTGGCCGTCAGTGCCCGCAGCAAGGCCAAGAAGCGCGACATCGACCTCGCCGGCATGCGCTGGGAGAAGGATCCGATGGCGCTGGCGACCGCGCCGGACATCGACGTCGTCGTCGAATTGATCGGTGGCTCGGGCGGCGTGGCGCGCCGGCTGGTGCAGAAGGCGCTGGCCTCGGGCAAGCATGTCGTCACCGCCAACAAGGCGCTGCTGGCGCTGCACGGCGCCGAGCTCGCCGCGGCGGCCGAGAAGAAGCAGCGCAATCTCGCCTTCGAGGCGGCGGTGGCGGGCGGCATCCCGATCATCAAGGCGCTGCGCGAGGGCTTGGCCGGCAACCGCGTGAAGCGGCTGTACGGAATCCTCAACGGCACCTGCAACTACATCCTGACGACCATGCGCGAGACCGGCCGCGACTTTAGTGTCGTGCTGGCCGAGGCGCAGGCGGCGGGCTACGCCGAGGCCGACCCGACCTTCGACGTCGACGGCATCGATGCCGCCCACAAGCTCGCGGTGCTGACCGGCGCGGCGTTCGGCGCCAGGGTCGATTTCGCGGGCGTGCATGTCGAGGGCATCCGTCGCGTCACCTCGATGGACATCGAGTTCGCCGAGGAGCTCGGCTATCGCATCAAGCTGCTCGGCCTGGCGCGCGAGACGCGCTACGGCATCGAGCAGCGTGTGCATCCCTGCATGGTGCCGCTCGACACGCCGATCGCCCATATCGAGGGCGTGTTCAACGCCGTCGTGGTCGAAGGCGACTTCGTCGGGACGACGATGTTCCAGGGGCGCGGTGCCGGGCAGGGGCCGACCGCGTCCGCTGTCGTGGCCGACCTGGTCGACGTGGCGCGCGGGCGGCACATGCCGGCCTTCGTCGTGCCGGCCGACAAGCTCGCGACCAAGAAGGCCTCGCCGATGGATCGCCATGTCGGCGCCTATTACATGCGCCTGATGGTGCAGGACCGGCCGGGCGTGATCGCCGCCGTGTCGGGTGCCCTGGCCAAGGAACGGATCTCTCTCGAATCGATGCTGCAGCGCGGACGTTCGGAGTCGGGTGAAGTGCCGGTGGTGCTGACCACCCACGAGACCGAAGAGGCTGCGATGCAGCGCGCCCTGGCGCGTATCGCCAAGCTCGGCGCCGTTGCCGAGGCGCCGTGCGTGATCAGGATCGAGGCTTTCTAGAAGGGCGTGGAATACGCCGCGGAGGAGACGATGGCCGATAAGAACGATGATGCTGGCAAGATGGACCGCAACCTCGCGCTGGAAGCGGTGCGGGTGACCGAGGCGGCAGCGCTTGCGGCCTCCAAGCTGATGGGCCGCGGCGACGAGAAGATGGCCGACCAGGCCGCCGTCGACGCCATGCGCACCTCGCTCAATTCGCTGAATATCGAAGGCAC
The DNA here is from genome assembly GCF_058803965.1 of Reyranella sp. GW821-FHT14A01. Classification (NCBI taxonomy): domain Bacteria; kingdom Pseudomonadati; phylum Pseudomonadota; class Alphaproteobacteria; order Hyphomicrobiales; family Reyranellaceae; genus Reyranella; species Reyranella sp. GW821-FHT14A01. The sequence goes on along the minus strand of NZ_JBXAPM010000012.1, from coordinate 212,946 downwards.
CGTGGTGATCGGTGAGGGCGAACGCGACGAGGCGCCGATGCTCTATATCGGCGAGAAGGTCGGCATGGGCGGCGGCCCGAAGATCGACATCGCGCTCGATCCGCTCGAAGGAACGACCATCACCGCCAAGGGCCTCCCCAATTCGCTCGCCGTCATGGCGATGGCCGAGCATGGCGGCTTCCTCAACGCCCCCGACGTCTACATGGACAAGATTGCCGTCGGCGGTGGCTTGCCCGAGGGCATCGTCGACCTCGACAAGAGCGTGGCGCAGAATCTCAACGACCTGGCCAAGGCCAAGAAGGTCGACGTTATCGACCTCGTGGTCTGCATCCTCGACCGTCCGCGCCATTCCGAGCTGATCGCCAAGGTCCGTGAGGCCGGCGCGCGCATCATGCTGATCGGCGACGGCGACGTGTCGGGCGTGATCGCGACCTCGACCGGCGATTCCGGCATCGACATCTACATGGGCTCCGGCGGCGCGCCGGAAGGCGTACTGGCGGCCGCCGCGCTGCGCGCCATCGGCGGCCAGATCCAGGGCCGGCTACTGTTCCGCAACGACGACGAGAAGGCCCGCGCCAAGAAGTGGGGCATCACCGACCTCAACCGCAAATACTCGATGACCGACATGGCCAAGGGCGACGTGATGTTCGCGGCCACCGGCGTCACCTCGGGGTCGATGCTGAAGGGCGTGCGCCGCTTCCACAACGGCGCCGAGACGCATTCCATCGTGATGCGCTCCAAGACCGGCACGGTGCGCTGGGTTTCCGCCCACCACAATTTCACGATCAAGACCGGCCTGCCGAGCTGGGCGTAAGCCCGGCTCCGTCGGCCGACTCCCCGGCGCGTATCCACCGCGCGCTGGGCTAAGGTGGCCGCATGTCCGAAGTTTCGAGAAACGAGCGCCCGGCCTTTCTGGGCGTCGAGCGCTCGCTGACGGGAAAGCGCTGGGCCACGCGGCTCGGCGACGAGCGCTTGGCGACGGCCATTGCGCAGCGCCACGGCCTGCCCGATGCGATCAGCCGCCTGCTGGCGGCGCGTGACGTCGGCCTCGATGCGGTCGGCGATTTCCTTGAGCCGACCTTGCGCAAGTTCCTGCCTGACCCGTCGCACCTCAAGGACATGGATGCCGCCGTTGCGCGACTGGTGCGTGCCGTGCAGACGGGCCAGCGCATCGTCGTATTCGGCGACTACGACGTCGACGGCGCCACCTCCTCGGCGCTGCTGCTGCGCTTCTTCCGCGCCGTCGGCGGCAATATCGGCGTCTATATCCCGGACCGCCGCAAGGAAGGCTACGGGCCCAACGCGCCGGCGCTGCTGAAGATCCGGGAGGAGGGCGCCCAGGTCGTCGTCACGGTCGACTGCGGCATCACCGCCTTCGAGCCGCTGGCCGAAGCCAGGCGCGCCGGTCTCGACCTGATCGTGATCGACCATCACATGGCCGAGATCGCGCTGCCCGAGGCGGTGGCGGTGGTCGATCCCAACCGGATCGACGACGAGAGCCCGCACAAGCATCTTGCCGCCGTCGGCGTCGCGTTCCTGTTGGCAGTCGGCGTCAACCGGGCGCTGCGCGAGGCCGGCTGGTACGGCACCTCGCGGCCCGAGCCCGACCTGCGGCAATGGCTCGACCTCGTGGCGTTAGGGACTGTGTGCGATGTCGTGCCCTTGCTCGGCGTCAACCGCGCGCTGGTGCGGGCGGGCCTGCAGGTGATGGCGAAGCGCGGCAATGCCGGGCTCTCCGCCTTGGCCGACGTGGCGCGTCTCAAGGAAGCGCCGGAGGCCTATCACCTGGGGTTCCTGCTGGGCCCGCGGGTCAATGCCGGCGGCCGTGTCGGCCAGGCCGATCTTGGTGCGCGGCTGCTCTCGAGCGACGATCCGCACGAGGTCGGCGCGCTCGCCATCCGGCTCGACGAATTCAACGCCGAGCGCCGCGCCATCGAGCGCGAGGTCCTCGACCAGGCGATCACGCGAATCGAAGGCCTGTACGGCCCGGACACCAAGGACCTGCCGTCGGCGCTGCTGGTCGAGAGCGAGGGTTGGCATGTCGGCGTGATCGGCATCGTGGCCAGCCGCCTGGTCGAGCGCTATGGCCGGCCGGCCTTCGTGATCGGAATGGACGGCGCGCTGGGCAAGGGCTCGGGCCGCTCGGTGCGCGGCGTCGATCTCGGCGCTGCGGTGATCGCGGCGCGCCAGGCCGGGTTGCTGGTCAATGGCGGCGGCCATGCCATGGCGGCGGGCCTGACCGTGGCCCGTGACTCGCTGCCCGAGCTGACGCGCTTCCTCGACGAGCGGATCGCCCCGCAGCTCGGCGCCGCACCGCCGGTCCGGGAACTGGGGATCGACGCCGCCTTGGCCCCGGCGGCGGCCACGGCAGAACTGGTCTCGATGATCGAGCGCGCCGGCCCGTTCGGGGCGGGCAATGCGCAACCGCGCTTTGCCCTCACCGGCGTGCGGGTGAGCTACGCCCAGCCGGTCGGGGAGGGGCATGTCCGCTGCACCCTGCAGGGCGCCGAGCGGGGCCGGGTCGACGCCATCGCCTTCCGGGCCAACCAGAGCGCGCTGGGGCCGGCTCTCCTGGATTCCGCGCGGCCCGTGCTGCATGTTGCCGGCGCGCTGAAGATCGACCGGTTCGGCGGCCGCGAAACCGTCCGACTGCAGATCGACGATGCCGCGACGACGGCGGGCTCGGTGATTGCTTGATTTTCCGCCTTCAAGTCGGTATCTCAGCCGCTCTTCGGCTTCGTTCCCTTCGTCTAGAGGCCTAGGACACTGCCCTTTCACGGCGGCGACACGGGTTCGAATCCCGTAGGGAACGCCATTCTCCTCCCCGACATATTGGCCGCTGCTGGCCCGTCTGCTGTAGGCTGACATCCGGGGATCGGGGAGAGATGGAATGAGCAAGGCCAGATGGATTCCGGGCAGCCTGGTGTTGTTGCTGGCGCTGCACGGGGGCACGGCGCATGCCGAACAGCCCGCCAAATGGGTCATTCAGCACAAGAACGAAGACCTCGCGAAGGTCTACATCATGGGCGTCGGGCAGGGTCTCAATTTGGCCAATGCCGCCCTGGAGATCCGTAAGAGTACGCCCTTGTTCTGCGCGCCCGATACGCTGGTGACGACACCGGAACACCACATTTCCATCATCGAAGGGATCGTGAAGCTGGAACCCGGGACCGCAAACGAAGACGCGCCGTGGGTTCTGCTCGTCGGGTTGCAGCGTAAGTATCCGTGTCGGTAATCGCTTTCGCGACCGTCGGCAGTCCTTAACGCCAGCTCACGGCTTCGCGGCCTTCACCGCGACGAGTTCGTAGACCTTGAGATTCGTGCGATCGGTCCAGTCGGGAAAGCTTTCCTTCACCGATGAGCCGAGGCTCGGTGCCCACCAGCGTGTACGCATGGCGGGTTCACCTGACTTGATCTCCTCGACGCGAAACGCATCGAACGTGCCGGCGGGCACGGTGATCTTCTCGTAGGCGGCGACCGTCACGGTGACGTCAGAACTGTAGGGCTTGCCGTCGCGGCCGGTCGCCTTGACGGTCTGCTGGATCCTGTTGCCGACCTTGAGAGGCCAAAGCGACTTGAGATCGAGGCCGCCTGCATAGGAATCCCCGGCAGCGTCGACCGAGCCGATCAGGCCCCCATGCACGCGCACTGTCTGTGTCTTGCCGCCCGAAGTCGCTTTGATCAGGCAGGTATTGCCTTCCTGTCCGGCGGCGACATGGACGGACGATGTGTCGCCGCTCTTGTAGGTGAACTCCGTGCCCGCGGCGGAGCAGCGGAAGTCGGCGGTCTGGGCGGCGGCGCCGGCGGAAAATGCGCCGACCGCGAGCGTGGACGCCAGAAAGGCTGTCGAGAAAGCCGTCTTCACTTCGCAGCAGCCACACGCAGGAGAACGGGTTCCGCGCGCCACGACGCAGGGAAGAGGCGTTTCAGCCCCTCGATCTTGGGGAGATCGTGATGGGCGATGTAGGGATTGGTCGGATGCAAGGTCGCGTAATCCTGATGATAGGCTTCGGCCGCATAGAACGGCACGGCATCGTTGAGCTGCGTCACGATCTTCTTCGGGAAGATCCCGGCCTTGTCGAGCTGGGCGATATAGGCTTCGGCGATCCTGCGCTGCGCCGGATCGGCGAAGAACAGCGCCGAGCGGTATTGCGGGCCGACATCGGGACCCTGCCGGTTGAGCTGCGTCGGGTTATGGGCCACCGAGAAGAAGATCTGCAGGATCTGGCCGTAGCTGATGACCCTCGGATCGAACGTCACCTCGACGCTCTCGGCATGGCCGGTCCGGCCCGACGTCACCATCTCGTAGACGGCCTTGTCTTTCGGGCCGCCGGCATAGCCGGAGACGGCGCGGGTCACGCCCTTGGTGTGCTGGTACACCGCCTGGACGCCCCAGAAGCAGCCGCCGGCCAACACAGCCGTCTCGGACGTGGCGTCGGCCTTGCGCTCGTCCAGCATGGGCGGCGGCACCACGACCATCGAGTCCTGCGCCCATGGCTTCGTCGCCGCGAAAAGGGTCGCTCCCAGCACGGCGAAGCCGGAAATACGGAGGACGGCCCTTCGGTTTCGATTATTGCGGATATTTCGATTATTTCGAATATCGGTCATCGGTCGTTCCTCCCTCAGGCAGCGGCTACCGCGAAAACCATCGCCACGCCGTTCATGCAGTAGCGCAGGCCGGTCGGCTTCGGCCCGTCGTCGAAGACGTGCCCGAGATGACCGCCGCACTGGGCGCAATGAACCGAGATGCGCTTCATGAAGAGCGTGGTGTCGGTCTCGGTGCCGACCGCATGGTCGAGCGGCGCCCAGAAACTCGGCCAGCCGGTGCCGCTGTCGAACTTGGTGGCCGAGGAGAACAAAGGAAGCTGGCAGCCCGCGCAGGCAAAGGTGCCCTTGCGGTGCTCTTCGTTGAGCGGGCTCGAATAGGGCCGTTCGGTGCCGGAGTGGCGCAGCACGGCGTACTGGGCCGGCGTGAGGAGCTTCTTCCACTCGGCATCGGTGTGCATGACCTTGAAGGTCGCTTCGGCGGCAGCGGGCCGGGTGCGCCAAGGCAGGGCTGCTGCTGCCAGCAGAGCCACGGCGCCGACACCGGCGCCCAGTTTCAGGACGTGCCTTCGATTGGGTTGGGCAGCGTTTACCATGGGGCCTCCTCCGAGGGATCGGCCTCTATGTGGGCGCAACCCGCGCTGTGTCCAACTGACTATATCGCGAGGTCGTCGTTACTGCTTGGTGTAGGAATCGGAGCCGGTTCGTATCGTGGGCGCGCCGTACTCGTCGAAGGTCACGACCCAGTTGACGCCGAGGCGGCCTCCATTGAAGTAGCCGGTCCAGGACGTGATCGAGTTGCAGTCCACCGACGCGTTCTTCCAGAGCACGGTGTATGAAATGCGCTGGCCGTCCATCCAGCCGACGAGGGGGAAGGCGACGCCGGCGCATTTGTAGCCGGGCGCATTGTTGGCATAGGTGCCGGTGACGCTTCCGTTCGCGCCGACCGACTGGATGATCAGCACCGACCCGTGGTCGTTCGCCCAGGTTCCTGTGACGGAAGGCGACTGGGCAGGGGCTTGCTGCGCTGCGAAGCAAAGCGTTGCCAATGAAAGTCCGAGGATCGACGCGAGGCGCTGGCTCATTTACGGTCCGTGATGTTGTTATCGGACCCTAATGCATCGCAAGTCATCCTGTCTTTCCAGTGAAAACTAGCCGCGCCAATGTCCAATCCTCATCAACGCCACGATAATCAACCGGTGCAGCGGCGAACATGACGGGTCCCCTTGGCAATCGCTGGGTCCAGCTTCTGGCCGGCATCGTCTGCATGGTGATGATCTCCAGCCTTCAGCATGGCTGGACGCTGTTCGTGCATCCGATCAACGCGAAGTACGAATGGGGCCGCGCCGCGATCCAGATCGCCTTCACGATCTTCATCCTGAGTGAAACCTGGCTGGTGCCGTTCGAGGGCTGGTTCGTCGACAAGTTCGGGCCGCTGCCGGTTGCGCTTGCGGGCGGTGCGCTGGTGGCCATCGCCTGGAGCCTGAACTCGGTCGCCGATTCGCTGCCGCTGCTCTATCTCGGCGCGGCGCTGGGCGGCATCGGCGCCGGCTGCGTCTACGGCACCTGCCTCGGCAACGCGCTGAAATGGTTTCCCGACCGGCGCGGCCTGGCGGCCGGCCTGACGGTCGCGGGCTATGGCATCGGCTCGGCGCTCACCATCATCCCGATGCATTACACGATCGAGCATTACGGCTTCGAGGCCACGTTCCTGTGGTTCGGCCTGGGGCAGGGCGCGTTGATCTGCCTGGGCTCACTGGCGCTGCGCAAGCCCGAGGCCGAGGCGCTGGCGATCCCTGAGCGGTTGCCGCATGCCTTGCACGATCACACGCCGGGCGAAGTGCTGCGGTCGCCGCTCTTCTGGGTGCTGTTCGTGATGTCGCTGCTGGTGACGGCGGCCGGATTGACCTTCACGGCCAACCTCGCGGGCATCGCCCGCAACTTCGGGGTGGCCGGCGTGCCGGTCAGCATGCTGGGCCTGACCCTGCCGGCGCTGACCTTTGCGCTGACCTTCGACCGCGTCACCAACGGCATTGCACGGCCGCTCTGTGGCTGGCTGTCCGACTATATTGGCCGCGAGAACACGATGTTCTTCGCCTTTACCCTGGGAGCCCTGAGCATCCTGGCCTTTGCCCGGTGGGGCGACGAGCCGGTGATGTTCGTGCTGCTGGTCAGCCTGGTCTTCTTCGCCTGGGGCGAGGTGGCGAGCCTCTTCCCCGCGACCTGCACGGACTATTTCGGCTCGGGCTATGCCACCACCAATGCCGGCATGCTGCATACGGCGAAAGGCTTCGCCGCCATGCTGGTGCCGCTGTCGGATACGCTGGTGCGATGGACAGGCGACTGGCAGATCGTCTTCGCGCTGGCGGTCGCCGCCAACGCCATCGCCGCCATCCTCGGCATCGCCGTGCTGCGGCCGATGCGGGCGGCCTGGCTGCGGCGCGAGTAGCGCCTACTCGGGCTTCAGCAGGCCGCTCTTCTGCAGCTCCTCGATGAAGGCATCTTCCTTCTGTAGGAAGGCGGTGAGCTGCTGAGGCGAGAGGGCCTCGGTCTCGGCGCCGAGATCGTTCAGCTTCTCCTTCACCGCCGGATCGGCGAGCGGATTGGCCACCGCATCGTTTAGCTTCTTCACGATCTCAGGCGATGTCCCGGCCGGGGCCATCAGGATGATCGGCGTAGTGCTGACGAAATCCTTTACGCCGGTTTCCTGCAAGGTCGGAACGTCGGGAAGCTGGCCGGCGCGGCGCGCGGTCGTCACGACGATGGCGCGCAGGCGGCCGCCACGGATGTGGCCGATCGAGGCCGGCACCTGGTCGATCACGGCGTCGATCTGGCCGGCTAAAAGATCGTTCAATGCGAGGCCGTTGCTCTTGTACGGAATGATGTTGAAGCGCACGTCGAGCGCCTTCTGCATCTGCAGCAGGGCCAGGTGATTGGTGCTGCCGTTGCCGGGATGACCGACCGTGACCTTGCCCGGATTGGCGCGCAGGTAGGCCAGCATGCCCGCCCAATCCTTGATCGGATTGCTGGCGTTGATCACGAAATCCATGGGCGAGGTGGCGAGCAGGGCCACCGGCGCGAAGCTCGCCAGGGTGTAGGGCGGCTTGCCGCCGGTCATGCGCGGGCTCACGAGGAAGGTGCCGGTCGAGCCCAGGACCAGGGAGTAGCCGTCGGGCGGCGACTTCGCGACCGCCTCGGCGCCGATCGCACCGCCGGCGCCGCCGCGATTCTCGACGATCACCTGCTGGCCGAGCCGCTTGGCCAGTGCTTCGGCGAAGAGCCGGCCCGTGAGATCGGCATTGCCGCCGGGCGCGAACGGGACGACCAGACGGATCGGCTTGTCGGGATAGCCAGCCTGCGCAAAGGTGCCACTGGCCGGCAGGGCTGCCAGAAGGGCTGCGATCGTCGTGCGTCGCGTCAACGACTTCATTTCCTGAAACCTCCCGTCACCTCTAATGTCGCGGCATGATAACCGAGGGCAGGCTGGGCGCACGCGCCGTCATCGTCGGAGCGGGCATTGCAGGCCTCGCGGCCGCGGCTGCTGTCGCATCGTTCTTCGAAACGGTCGAAGTCTTCGACAGGGACGAGCTGCCCGACGAGTCGCGTCCGCGAAAGGGCGTTCCGCACGACCTGCAGGTGCATATCCTGCTGAAGGGCGGCGAACTCTCGTTCGAAAGCCTGATGCCGGGCACGCGCGCGGCGTTGCTGGCGGCCGGTGCGATTGATGTCCGCCAGACCGAGGACGTCTCCGTCTGGGAACGCGATGCCTGGCACACGTCGCGCGACCTCGGATACACGCAGCTCATGATGAGCCGACCGGCCTTCGAGCAGGTGCTGCGTCGGCAGGTGCTGAAGCTCGGCAACGTCACGATCCACGATCGCACGCCAATCGAAGCGCTACCGTCAGGCGCCGACCTGACGGTGATCGCGACGGGGCGAGGCGGCAGGCTGCTGGCGGATCTCGACGTGCCGGAGACGGTGCTCGGCATCGAGGTGAGCTACAGCTCGGCCCGCTTTGCCAAGCCGGCACGGTTCCGCGGCGAGGGAAGATTCATCGCCTGCATTCCGCAGCCACCGGACGACCGCTATGGCCTGGTCTGCCCGGTCGAGAACGACGAATGGCTGATCACGCTATGCAGCCGCTTCGACGACAGGGTGCCGGACGATCTCGATGGCTTTCGCGCCTATGCCGAGGCGCTGCCCGTGCCCGACATCGCCGACCGTCTCCGCGATTCCGCGCCGCTGACGCCGGTGCGCCGCTATCGCATCGCCGAGGCACGATGGCGGCATTTCGAGCGCGGCACGGGATTGCCGCCACGCGTTCTGCCGATCGGCGACTGCATCTCGAGTTTCAATCCGACCTTCGGTCAGGGCATGTCGGTCGCGGCCGGCCACGCCGTCGCTTTGCGAGATGTGCTGGCGAACTGGCAGGGGAGCCTCGACGGCATCGCGGCGGCCTACCTGCTGCGGGCGGCGGAGGTCAGCCGGCAGGCCTGGTCGCTCGCCGCCATGGTCGATCTCGAATATCCGCGCACCCAAGGCGAGCGGCCGGCGAATTTCGACAAGATCGTGCTGGGCAGCGAGGCGATGCGGCAGGCGGCGGTGCTGCATCCCGAGGTGCAGCTCCTGCGCTTCGAGATCGGCAATCTGGTGAAGCCGGATTCGGCGGCCCGCAGCGGACTCGCCGCGCGGCTGGTCGCCCGTGAGATGGCCCGGGCCGGAGGACGATCTCGTGAGCGATGAGCCCCAACCTGATCTCGACGTGCTGCGGCGGGAGATGTGGGCGCGGCAGAAGCAGGCGAGGGCGGCGGTGCGGACTTATAATCGCGCCTCGTGGATCCGGTTCGCCCTGGTGTTCATCCCGGTCCCGTTGGTCGTCGTGACCTTCCGGCTCTACCTGGAGGCTTGGCACTATTACATCCTGGGCGGTGCCTTCATCTTCTTCGCCGGTCTACTCTACGTGCTCGACGACCGCGCAGCCACGCGGCGAGAGGCGGCCCTCAAGGCCGCGAAGGTCGCACGGGCGGCGTACCAAGAGGCACGGTCAAGCAATGGAGCGCGCCACTCCAGTGGCGCTCAGGATTCATCAGACAGCAAGGTATGAGCGCAACTGGAGTTGCGCGCTCCAATGAGAGTTTCCTGTTTCAAGGACGATGGTGTGTAGTGCTCATCTTCTTGTGCGCCGACCGATCAGCAGGATCAGCGGGATCGCCATCGCCGAGGCAGCCGTGTAGAGGCCGAAGGCGTTGATGTAGCCGATCATCGCGGCCTGTCGGTTTATCTCCTTCGACAGTTTCGCGAGGCCCGACACGGTCTCGTAGTCCCAGCCGCCGGTCACCCAGGGAAAGGCCAGTGCCCTGTTGTAGGGATTCACCAGCTCGACCATGCGGCTGTAGTTGGTGCTGGTCGCCCGCACGATCTCGGCGACGCAGATCGAGATGAAGAAGCTGGAGCCGATGTTGCGCAGCAGGTGGTAGACCGCCGTGCCCTCGGCCAGGTTGGCCGCACTCATGTTGGAGAAGGTGACCAGGGTGAGCGGCACCCAGATGACGCCGACGGCGATGCCCTGCAGCATGCTGTTCAGCATCAGCGTGTTCATGTCGACGTTGAGGTCGATCGCCATCAGCCAGACGCCGGACAGGGTCTGCACCGTGAAGCCCGCGGCCAGGCCGATGCGCGGATCCACGCGGCCAATGAAGATGGCGAGGAAGAAACCGATGGTGGCGCCGACGCCGCGCGCGGCGATGACCTCGCCGATCAATGAGTCGGGGAAGCCGGCATGTTGCTGCAGGAGCGGCGGCAGCAGCACCATCGGCGTGAAGTTCAGCATGCCGTAGATCAGCACCAGGACCAGGCCGATCGCGTACTTGCGGTCGAGCAGGAGCTTCAGGTTCAGGAACGGCCGCTCGGCGGTGAGGCTGTGCGCCAGGAAGATCCAGAACGAGATCACCGCGATGAAGGCCTCGATCTGGATCTCGCCCGATTCGAACCAGTCGAGGCGCTGGCCGCGCGACAGGACGAGCTGCACGCAGGCGATGGCGACGGAGAGCGAGAGGAAGCCCGTCCAGTCGAGCCGGGCATGCCCGGTCGGCCGGTCGTAGGGCAGGGTGAGGCGCAGCCCGATGAACGACAGCACGCCCACCGGCACGATCATGTAGAAGGCCCAGCGCCAGCTGTAGATCTCCGACAGCATGCTGCCGACGGTCGGGCCGATCACCGGGCCGATGACGACGGCCATGCCGAAGATCGAGGTGACGAGCCCCTGCTGCCGCTTGGGGAAGGTATCGAGCAGGATGGTCTGCGACAGCGGGATCACCGGGGCGCCCAGCGCACCCTGCAGGACCCGCCACAGGATCAGGCTCTCCAGTGAATCGGCCAGCCCGCACATCAGGGTCGTCAGGGTGAAGGCGAAGACCGACCAGATCATGGTCTCGCGCCGTCCGAAGCGCGCCGCCAGCCATCCGGTCATCGGCGTGGCGACGGCGGTGGCCAGGATGTTGAAGGTCATGGCCCAGGCGATCTCGTCCTGGGTGGCCGACATGGTGCCCTGCATCTGCGGAAGCAGGGTCGAGGCGATCAGCAGGGTGGTGGCGTAGAGGGTCGAGCCCAGGACCACCATGACGAGAATCAGGACGCGCTTGCCCAGCGAGGCTTCGGCCTCCTCGGGAGCGGGCGGGGCAGCGTCGGCGGTGGTCGCGCTTGAAGTCATGGACTGGGCTATTGTAGCCTAGGCAACAATCTCGAGCGAGCACCCTTGGGCCCCGACGACGACGAATATATCGGCTACGTGCTATCCGACGTTGCGCGTCTGATCCGCACCGTGTTCGACCGCCGCGTGCGCGACATCGGCTTGACCCGCGCCCAGTGGCTGGTGCTCACACGCCTCTACCGCCGTCCCGGCGCCAGCCAGACCGAACTCGCCGACATGCTGGAAATCGACCGCGCCAGCGCCGGGCGCATGATCGACCGCATGCAGAAGAACGGCTGGGTCGAGCGCCGCGCCGACAATGGCGACCGCCGGGTCAACCGCCTGCATCTGACCGCCGACGCCCGCCGCGCGCACAAGGAGATGTGGGCGATCGCCGAGGCCACGGTCGACGATGCGCTGGCGCCACTGTCGTCGAGCGAACGCGACCAGTTCACCCGGCTGGCGGCGCGGGTGAAGGTCCAGCTCCAGTCCATGGCGGGAGCGAACGGATCATGAGCCGCCGCCCGGTTCCCGTAATCCGCCTGGCGCTGCTGTTCGTTGTGCCGTTGCTGGCGGTCGCGGGGGCGGGCTGGTGGTGGCTGTCGGGCGGCCGCTATGTCTCGACCGACAATGCCTATGTGAAGGCCCATATCGTCCAGATCGCGCCGGAAGTGTCGGGCCAGATCCGCCGGGTGCTCACCAGGGATCATGCGACCGTCCAGGCGGGCGAGCCGCTGCTCACCATCGAATCGCGTCCGTTCCGGCTGGCGCTCGACAGCGCCGAAGCCGAACTCGATTCGGCGCGCACCAATGTCGAGACCCTGCGCGGCGTCTGGCGCGAGGCGGTGGCGGAGCTGGCCGATGCCGAGGCCCGCGCCGTCTATTTCCAGCGCCAGGCACAGCGCCAGGAGGAACTCGCGGCAAAGGGTGTCGCGTCGGCGAGCAAGCGCGACGAAACGCAGAACGACGCGCGCGCTGCCGCCGACCGCGTGTCGACGGCGCGTGAAAAGCTGCAGCGCGTGCTGACGGCCCTCAATGGCGATCCCCAGCTCCCAGCCGAGTCGCATCCGATGGTGCGCGAGAAGATCGCGGCGCGGGAGCGGGCGGCACTCGACCTTGCGCGCACGACAGTGCGCGCGCCGGTCGACGGCGTGGTGGTGAACATGCGCCTGCAGCAGGGCGAGCAGATCAGGGCGTCGACGCCGCTCTTCTCGCTGGTGGTGCTGAGCCGGCCCTGGGTCGAGGCGAATTACAAGGAAACCGAACTGACCCACGTGAAGGTCGGCCAGAAGGCGACCGTGGTGCTCGACACCTATCCCGATGAGGTCTGGGAGGCGCTGGTCGAGAGCGTCAGTCCGGCGACCGGCGCGGAGTTCGCCATCCTGCCGCCGCAGAATGCCAGCGGGAACTGGGTGAAGGTCGTGCAGCGCCTGCCGGTGAAGCTGCGCCTGCTGCCCCATGTCGGCGAGTCGCCGCTGCGCGCCGGCATGACCGCGACCGTGAAGATCGACACCGGCCGCCAGCGCGATCTCACCAGCCTCCTGGGCAGCACGAAGGACGCGCCGCCGCCGCCTGCCTCATCGACACCACCGCACGACGTCACCGCGCAGTCGAAGTAGTCGTAATGGAGCGCGCCACTCCAGTGGCGCAATCATGATCATGAGCGCCACTGGAGTGGCGCGCTCCATTGATGGGTTAGTCTTTCGGATAGCGGTGCTGGCCGCCGAAGACGTCCTCGACCAGCATCGCGCCGGGGTCATCAGCCAGATAGGACGGGCCGACCGGCACTTTTCCGTGGCCGCCGGGCACGTCCAGCACGTAGGTCGGCTGGGCGAGCCCTGACAAGCGACCGCGCAGGGCCTTCATCAGGGCCTGGCCGTGCTCGATGGACACCCGGAAATGGCCGGTGCCGCGCACCAGGTCGGGATGGTGCAGGTAGTAGGGCTTCACCCGGGCCGTCACCAGCGCGCGCATGAGCTGCTCCAGGGTGTCGACATCGTCGTTCACGCCCTTCAGCAGGACCGTCTGGCCCATCAGCGGCAGGCCGGCATCGGCCAGCCGCGCCAGGGCCGCGCGGGTCGAGGGGGCGAGTTCGCGCGCGTGGTTGCAGTGCACAGCCAGCCAGGTGCTGACGCGGCCGGGCTTCAGCGCCTGCACCAGCTCGTCCGTGACCCTTTCGGGGTCGACGATGGGCACGCGGCTGTGCAGGCGCACGATGGCCACGTGCGGGATCGCATCCAATGCCGCCATCAGTTCGGCCAGCCGGCGCGGCGCCAGCATCAGCGGGTCGCCGCCGGTCAGGATCACTTCCCAGATCTCGGGCCGGCTGCGGACATAGGCCAGCGCCGCCGCCAGCTCCTCGGCCGACAGCGCCTCGCCGCCGGGTCCGACCTTCTCGCGGCGGAAGCAGAAGCGGCAATAGACCGGGCAGACATGCAGCGGCTTCAGCAGCACGCGGTCGGGATAGCGATGGACGATGCCTTTCACCGGCGAGCGGGCTTCGTCGCCGATCGGATCGGCAAGTTCGGCCTCGGACACTTCGGTCTCCTCGCCGCTGGGCACGAACTGCCGGGCGATCGGGTCGTCGGCCAGGCGCGCGCGGTCGATCAGCGCCACCATCTCGGGTGTGATCGCGATCGCCATCGATTGCGCGGCCTCCTGCAGCCGCGGATCGGGCGACAGCAGGCCCTCGCGTTCCAGGGCTTCCAGGGATCGCAGCGTCGGCATGGCGGCGGGGAGATAGGCGGCGCGGCCGCTCAAGTCCAGCGGGCGGTATCTGCGCGGTCGATGGCGGTGAGCAGGGTGGCAGTGGACACGACGGTCCAGTCGCAGAGGTCGTAGCGGCGGCTGAGCTTGTCGCGCACCGCCGCCTCGGCCGCGCCTTCCGGCAGCTTGGAGCGTTCCCACATCGCGAGATTGGGCCGCCGGGTCAGCAGCAGGCTGCGCACGCCGCCGTGCAAGCCCGCACCCGTGACTTCGTCGGGCGCCGTGCCGGTGCGGTCGCCGGTGGCCTGCCAGAGGCCGATCACCTGCGAATCGTAGGCGCCCTCGAAGCCGGGCCAGGCGGCGGCGCAGAGGTCGAGGAATTCCGGCCATTGCGGTTCGGGGACCGCGAACCAGCGGAAGGCGTAGTTGCCCTGGCGCGTCGGCGGCACGGTGTCGGTCGGACGCAGCGTCGCCACCATGGCCTCGCTGGTCACGGCGCGGATGTCGGTCTTGTCGGCCAGCAGCGCGGCCTCGGCGGCCACGGCGGTGACACCCTGCGGCCAGACGCTGATCGCCTGCACCTCGTCGCGCGGCCGTCCGATCTGGCTGCGCCAGGCGCCGTAAAGCTGGCCGCCGGCCTCGGCGATGCGACGCGCACCGTCGGCGGCGAGCCGATCCGCCACTTCCTGCCATCGACGCGGGGCGGCGCCGATGCGGTGATGGACGAAGGTGGAACTCAAGTCACGGTTTCGTGGCGGCTGAGCGTGAAGCCCTCGTAGCCGCCGGCCGAGATCGCGTCGCAGTGGCGCTTGTAGCGATCGAAGCCGCCGACATAGGGCATGAACACGCGCGGCTTGCCGGGAATGTTGGCGCCCACGTACCAGGAGTTGGCCAGCGGATAGAGCGTGCTGTCGGCCACTTCGTTGACGTGTCCGACCCATTCGCTCTCGGCTTGCGCCAAGGGTTCGATGCGATCGAGCTGGTGCTTGCCGAGATGATCGAGTGCATCGGCGATCCAGTCGACATGCTGCTCGATCGACGCGATCATCTGCGTCTTCACGCCGGGGCTGCCGGGGCCGGTGACGACGAACATGTTGGGGAAGCCCGAGACCATCAGGCCGAGATAGGTGAGGGGGCCGCCCTCCCAATGGTTGGCCAGCACCGCGCCGTCGCTGGTGCGGATGTCGATCTCGCGCAGCGCGCCGGTCATGGCATCGAAGCCGGTGGCGAAGACGATGGCGTCGAGCTCGTATTCCTGCTCGGTCGTCCGCACGCCCTTCTCGGTGATCTCCTGGATCGGGGCGGAGCGCACGTCGACCAGCACGACATTGTCGCGATTGTAGGTCTCGTAATAATTCGTATCGAGACAGAGGCGCTTGGTACCGATCGGATGGTCCTTGGGCGCCAGCAATTCGCCTGTCTTCTTGTCCTTCACGATGCCGCGGATCTTGTTGCGCGCGAACTCCGAGGCCGTGTCGTTGGCCTCCTTGTTCACCAGCAGATCGGTGTAGGTGTAGAGGTAGCTGATGCTGCCGCCTTCCTGCCACTTCGACTCATAGGCAGCGTTGCGCTCTTCTTCCGTGACGTCGAGCGCCGACTTGGTCGGCCGCGGATAGCCGCCGATCGCGAACGGGGTGTCGTAGGCGGCGCGCCGGCGGGCCGGATACTCGGCCTTGTGGCGGCTCTCGCGCTCTTCCTCCATCGGCGCGTTGCGCGCCGGCAGGCTGAAATTGGCGGTGCGCTGGAAGACGTGCAGATGCTTGGCTTGTTTGGCGATCAGCGGGATCATCTGGACGCCCGAGGAGCCGGTGCCGATGACGCCGACCCGCAGGCCGGTGAAGTCGACACCCTCATGCGGCCACAGGCCCGAATGGTACCACTTGCCCTTGAAGCTCCCGATGCCCTTGAAGTCGGGCACGCGCGGCGTCGAGAGGTTGCCCGCCGCCATGATGCAGTAGCGCGCGCGAATCTCCTCGCCGCTTTCGGTGCGCAGGGTCCATTCGTTGGCCTTGCTGTCGAAGGTGGCGGCCTTGATGCGCGTGTTGAGCTGCACGTCGCGGCGCAGGTCGAAGCGGTCGGCGACATGGTTGATGTACTTCAGGATCTCGGGCTGCGTGCCGTAGCGCTCCGGCCACTTCCACTCCTGCTGCAGCTCGTCGGAGAAGCTGTAGGAATATTCGAGGCTCTCCACGTCGCAGCGCGCACCGGGATAGCGGTTCCAGAACCAGGTGCCGCCGATGCCGGAGCCCGCCTCATAGGCCCGGACCTTGAGGCCGAGCTTGCGCAGGCGATGGATGGCGTAGAGACCACCCAGACCGCCGCCGACGATCGCGACATCGAGGGGGGCTACGCCGGGCTGGCGAGGCGCGGAAGCGTGGGAAGCATCGGGCATGGCGGCGGGTCCTGGTTGAATTTTTGCTCTGCGAGAGGTGGCCGACGGGCTGCGTTTGCGAGCGTCGACCCGGTCGTTCGTTTTGGCAAGAGCGGTGAGCACGGATGCGGAACTGGCGCCGTCATGCGTTCGGCGCGCTGCAGGAAAGCATCGGCTGCTGCGAAGATCGATGGCCCGCCGATTGTTTCGGCCGTATTCTTTTTTGATGACAGTACCAAACGGCGCTTTCGTCACGCCGACATACAGCCGAACCCACGGTTGAGAACAGCAGGATAGTCTTGGATCAATCGGTGCCGCCGGCCGCCCTGAAAACGCCGCCTGAATCTCCGGCCATCGGCGTGGTGCCGCGTGGGCGCCTCAGTCGCACATCCGGCCTCGTTCGTGTCCTGCTGCGTCCGCGCTTCCTCGTCATCGGCATCGGATTGCTGATCGCCCTGGCCTATGGCGGGCGCGAACTCCATCTGCGCCTGACGCACGTCTACGAATACGATGCCCGGGTGACCGCCGACATCGTGACGGTGTCGAGCCGCGCTGACGGCTGGATCGTCGATCTCGCGGTGCGCGAGGGCCAGCGGGTCGAGGTGGGCCAGACCCTGGTCAAGATCGACGATCGGACGGCGAAGCTGCGGGTCGATGGTTTGCGCGCGCAGATCGAGGGCGTGCGGGTGGAGCGGGCGCGGCTGCGCGCCGAGCGCAAGCTCGACCAGAACCAGGCCGACGCGGCGATGCGCACGCGCACCTCGATCATCACGGTCCGCGAGAAGGCGCTGGGTGCCCTGCGCTCCGATCTCGATTTCGCCAAGCTGGAACTGGAACGTGGCCGCACGCTGTTCGCCAGCAAAGTCATCAACGAGCGGCAGCTCCAGATGGCGCAGGCGGCGGTGACCAAGCTCGAGATCCAGATCCTGCAGCTCCAGGCCGAGCATGAGCAGGCCGAAGGCAGCCTGGCCGAAGCGAAGGTCGGCCATGACCGGCTGGGCGTCATCGATGCGCAGATCGAGGCGCTGACCCATCAGGTCGCCGTGCTGGCCGCGCAACTCCATCAGCAGCAGGTCGATGTCGAGGATCGCACGATCAAGAGCCCGATCCCGGCCGTGATCGACCGCACCTTCACTTTGCCGGGCGAGTATGTGGCATCGGGCCAGCGCATTCTGCTGCTGCACAATCCGGACGAGGTCTGGGTCGAGGCCAACATCAAGGAAACGCAGGTCGGCAAGCTCAAGCTTGGCCAGATGGTGCGTGTCTCGGTCGACGCCTATCCCAACGACACGTTCGTCGGCAAGGTGGGCCGCATCGGCAGCGCCACGACGGCCCGCTTCGCGCTCCTGCCGACGCCCAATCCCTCGGGCAACTTCACCAAGATCACGCAGCGCGTGCCGGTGAAGATCGACATGGTCCAGATGCCGAAGCCGCTCACGCCCGGCATGATGGTCGAAGTCGAAATTGATATCCGCTGACGTCATGAATGCTGGGGGCGCGCCACTCCAGTGGCGCGATCTTCGCTTCCCACGAGTTATGACGCGCCACTGGAGTGGCGCGCCCCCGGCAGCATGACGACCGCGGCTGTTCCGCTGCAGACGGCCGCCGCGCTCACCGAGCGCTACGGTCCCTCCTATCGCTGGCTGGTCACCGTCACGGGCATGATGGGCGTCGTGTCGATGGTGCTCGCCATGACCACGGTCAACGTCGCGGTGCCTGACGTCATGGGCGCCTTCGGCATCGGCCAGGACAAGGCGCAGTGGATGTCGTCGGCCTACATGGCAACCATGACCGCCGGCATGCTGATCAACGCCTGGCTGAGCGGCATCCTGGGCGAGCGCCGCACCTTTGTGGGCGCACTGTTCTTCTTCTCGGTGGGCGCGCTGATGGGCGGTACGGCGCCGACCGAGGACGCGTTGATCTTCGCTCGCGTCCTGCAGGGTTTCAGCGCCGGTGTCGCCCAGCCGCTGGTCATGGCCACGATCTTCACCGTCTTCCCGCCCGAGCGCCGCGGCATGGCGATGGGCGTGTTTGGGCTCGGCGTCGTCTTTGCGCCGGCCATCGGGCCGACCCTGGGCGGGCTGATGATCGAATACTTCTCCTGGCGCTACGTCTTCTTCATCTCGCTGCCCTTCTGCGTCGTCGCCGCCGTCCTGGGCATGATCTTCATGCCGACTCGGCCGATTCCCAAGGTCATCCCGCCCTTCGACTGGCTGGGCTTCGCGCTGCTCTGCACGGCGCTGCTGGGCCTGATGACCGGCATTGCCGACGGTCAGCGCGAGGGCTGGAGCTCGGACGCCATCGTATTCCGGCTGCTCCTCGGCGCCGGCGCCACGGTCGGCTTCATCCTCTGGGAGCTCCATACGCCGCGGGCGCTGCTCGACGTGCGCATCTTCGGCAATGTCGAGTTCTCGGCCGCGGCCCTCATCGCCTTCATCTTCGGCGCCGGCATGATGGGCTCGACCTACATCATCCCGGTCTTCGTGCAGACCATCATCGGTTTCACGCCCTTGCTGGCCGGGCTGATGATGATGCCGGCCGGCATCATGCTGGCCTTCATCTTCCCGCTGGCCGGACGCCTGTCCGACGCCATGCCGGCCTCGACCATGATCATCGGCGGGCTGGTCCTGTTCGCCGCGGGCTTCGCCTGGATGACGACCGCCGACATCGACACGACCTTCTGGACCCTGGTCTGCATGGTCATGGTTTCGCGGCTGGGCCTCGGCTTCATCAATCCCAGCCTCAACGCCTCCTCGTTGAAGGCGCTGCCGGCCGACAAGGTGCGCCAGGGCTCCGGCGTCGCGAACTTCATGCGCCAGCTGGGCGGCGCCTTCGGCATCAACCTGATGGTCGCTTTCTTCGAGATCCGCACCCGCTTCCACGCCGATGCGCTGACGGCGACGCAGGACTGGGGCAATCGCACCACCGACCGCATGCTGACCCAGGTCGAGCACCTGATGCAGAAGAGTGGCCTGCCGTTCCAGCAGCAGAAGGCCGGCGCCCTCGAGTATTTGGCCACGATGTTGCAAAGCAACGCGCAGATGATGGCGTTTTCCGATACGTTCATCGTCGTGGGCGTGGTGGCGCTTCTGGCCCTGTTTCCGGCCGCCCTGCTGTCACGCTCGCAACGGCGCGCACGCGCCTGGAAGTAAAGGTTCGTACGAGGGGTTTTGCGATGATCGATTCTGCGGTGAAGACGAAGATCATGGACGAGGTCGACCGCCAGTTCGACGACCAGCTCAAGGTGCTGGCCGACCTGGTGCGGATCCCTTCGACCCGGTTCCAGGAAGCGCCGGCGCAGGACATGATGGCCCGCCTGTTCAAGGAAGACGGGCTTGGCGTCGACCGCTGGCAGATCAAGATCGACGACCTGAAGCATCTGCCGGGCTACTCGCCGCACTCGCTGGACTATGACGATGCCTGGAACGTGGTCGGCGCCTGGCGGCCGTCGAACCCGAAGGGCCGGTCGCTGATCCTCAACGGCCATATCGACGTGGTGCCCGAGGGTCCGCACGAGATGTGGGCGCGCAATCCCTACGACGCCTACGTCAAGGACGGCTGGATGTACGGTCGCGGCTCGGGCGACATGAAGGCCGGTCTGATCCTGAACGTCTTCGCGCTGCGTGCCCTGCGCGCACTGGGCTATATGCCGGCGGCGGACGTCTACCAGCAGTCGGTGGTCGAGGAGGAGTGCACCGGCAACGGCGCACTCGCCTGCCTGCAGCGCGGCTATCGCGCCGAGGCTGCGCTGATCCCCGAACCGTCGGGCTGCACGCTCACCGTCTCGCAGGTCGGCGTCATGTGGTTCCAGGTCAAGGTCACCGGCCATCCCGTGCACGTCTACAAGGCCGATGCCGGCTCGAACGCGATCGAATCGGCCTATCGCCTGATCCAGCAGTTGCGTGAGCTCGAGAAGAAGTGGAACGCGCTCAAGGTCCACGACAAGCATTACTGCGACCATCACCATCCGGTGAACTTCAACGTCGGCAAGATCGCCGGCGGCGACTGGGCGAGCTCGGTTCCGTCTTGGTGCACCTTCGACATGCGCGTGGGCGTGCTGCCGACGCAGACCCTCAAGGAATGCCGGCAGGAGGTCGAGGACACGATCCGCACCGCCGCGGCCAACGATCCCTTCCTCGGCAACAACCTGCCGACAGTGACGTGGGAAGGCTTCCAGGCCGAGCCCTATGTGCTCAAGAACCACGAGCATGTGCGCGAACTGCTGGCGGATGCACACAAGACGGTGTTCGGCGCCGAACTCGACGACCGCCGCACCACCGGCACAACCGACGCCCGCTTCTTCGGCCTCTATGCCGGCCTGCCGGCACTGGTCTACGGGCCGCAGTCGGACGACGTCCACGGCTTCGACGAGAGGGTGAACATCGAATCGATCCGCAAGATCACCCAGTCGACGGCGCTGTTCATCTCCGAATGGTGTGGGCTCGAGAAGGTCTGATCGGCCTCACCGCCTCATGTGTCCTCTCCCCCACTGCGTGGGCGGAGAGGACGATAAGAAAGAAATAGGACGGGAAGAGCGATTACGCCGCGATCGCCTGCTCCGCGGGCGCGTAGGGCAGGCCGAGGCTTTCGGCGGCGGCTTTATGCGTGAAGCGGCCGCGATGGATGTTGAGGCCGGCGCGCAGGTGCGGGTTCTCAGCGACGGCGGCGAGGCCCTTGGCGGCGACCGCGAGGCCGAAGGGGAGCGTGGCGTTGTTCAGCGCCTCGCTCGAGGTCAGCGGCACGGCGCCCGGCATGTTGGCGACGCAATAATGGATGACGCCGTCGACCTCGTAGGTCGGCTGGGCGTGCGTCGTGGCGTGCGAGGTCTCGAAGCAGCCGCCCTGGTCGATGGCGACGTCGACGATCACCGAGCCGGGCTTCATCGATTTCAGCATCGCCCGGGTCACGAGCTTGGGCGCGCTGGCGCCGGGCACCAGCACGGCGCCGATCACGGCGTCGGCCGAGAAGACTTCCTGCTCGACGGCGGCGAGGGTCGAGTAGCGCGTGCGGACACGGCCCTCGAACAGCTCGTCGAGTTCGCGCAGGCGCGGCAGCGAACGGTCGAGAACGGTGACGCTGGCGCCGAGACCGGCGGCCATGCGCGCGGCATGCGTGCCCACGACTCCGCCGCCCAGCACGACTACATGGGCGGGTTGCACGCCCGGCACGCCGCCCAGCAGCAGGCCGCGGCCGCCGCGATGGCGCTGCAGGGCGCCACCCGCCGCCTCGATCGAGAGGCGTCCCGCCACCTCGCTCATCGGCGCCAGCAGCGGCAGGCCGCCGCGCGCGTCGGTTACGGTCTCGTAGGCGATGGCGGTGCAGCCCGACGCGATCAGGCCCTTGGCCTGCTCGGGATCGGCGGCGAGATGGAGATAGGTGAACAGGATCTGGCCGGGCCGAAGCTGGACCCATTCGCCGGGCTGCGGCTCCTTCACCTTCACGATCATGTCGGCGGTCGCGAAAATCTCGGCGGCGGTGTTGGCGATGCGCGCGCCGGCCGCGCGATAGACTTCGTCGCTGGCGCTGATGCCTGAACCCGCGCCGGTTTCGACCACGACCTCGTGGCCGGCATGGACGTATTCGCGGACCGCGCCCGGTGTCAGACCGACGCGATATTCGTGGGTCTTGATCTCCTTCGGCACACCGACGCGCATGGGATTCTCCAGGTTCCTCAGGAGATCATCAAACCAAGGAAAGCGGGTTCGTTTCCCGGCATTCTGGAGACGAATTGTGTCGATCGCGCCGGAACTCTACGCTAGAGGGCCCAATCGCGCAGGAATCCAAACATGGATATCGACAAGATCGACGCCACCATCCTGTCGGAGCTGACGGAGAATGCCCGCGTGAGTCAGATCGAGCTGGCGACGCGGGTGGGCCTGTCGAGCACGGCGGTGGCACGGCGGCAGCGCGTGCTGGAGGAGCAGGGCCTCATCCGCAGCTACCAGGCCGTGCTCGATCTTGGCCGCTTCGGGCTCGCCACCACGGTGGTGGTGCGGATCACCCTTGAGAGTCAGAGCGACGAGGCGTTGAAGGCTTTCGAGGCGGGCGTCCTCGATTGTCCCTCGGTGGTGCGTTGCTTCCTGATGTCGGGCAGCGACGACTATGTCGTCATCGTGCTGGCGCGCGACATCGAGGATTTCGAGCGTATCCATCGCACCGAGCTCTCGCGCCTGCCGAGGGTCGCGCGGCTGGAATCGAGCTTCGCGCTGCGCGAGGTCGTGAACCGCGCGGTGCCACCCTCGGTGTTCGGCAAGACGGCGCGTGGGGCTCAGCGCAGGCGGCGCGCCGAGGCGTAGACGCCCAGCGCCACGCCGCCCAGCACGACGGCGACGGCGACCATGCGCATCCCCTCCAGCGGCTCGCCCGTCAGGACGCCGGAGATCGCCAGCGCGGCGCAGGGCACCAGCAGGCTGATGGGTCCGACCTTGGCGGCGGGATAGGTGCGCAGCAGCGTGCCCCAGATCAGGTAGCCCAGCCACATCACCGGAACGACCGTGTAGAAGAGCACGAACCAGCCGCGCCAGGTCGGTGCGAGGATCGGCGCGGCCAGCGCCGCCGGCCCGTCGAGCACGAGCGACGCCAGCGCCAGCGGGATGGGCGGCAGGACGCTGGCCCACACCGTCACCGCGAACATCGAGACGCCGCGCGCCGAACGAAAGACCAGGTTGCCCAGCGCCCAGGTGAAGGCCGACATCAGCGCGAGGAAGAGCGCCATCAGCGGCGTGTCGTCCGAGATCGAGCGCGCCAGCAGCACGACGCCGGCCGTCGCGACGGCAAGGCCGAGCCACTGGCCGCGCGTGGCATGCTCGCGCAGGAACAGGGCCGCCAGCACGACGGTGAGCGGACCTTGGAGTTGCACGAGCACGGAGGTGAGGCCGGGCGGCAGGCCTGCGCCCATGGCGAAGAACAGGAAGACGAACTGGCCGCCGAACATCAGCGCGCCGATGCCGGCCAGTACCGTCCAGGAGACGGCAGGCTTCGGCACGAACAAGGCAGGCAGCGCGGCCAGCAGGAAGCGCCAGGCCGCGAAGGCGAAGGGCGTGAACTCGTCGAGGCCGAACCGGATGACCGTGAAGTTCAGCCCCCACATCGCCACGATGAGGAGGGCCGCTGCGAGATGCAGCGGGCTCAAGCGGCTACAGCCAGACCCACGGACGCGCAGTCTTGTCCGATGCCTGCCATGCCTCGATCTCGTCGCGGCGCGACATGGTGAGCGCGATGTCGTCGAGCCCGTTCAGCATGGCGTGCTGGCGGCGCGCGTCGACCTGGAACGGAATGGTGCGACCGGTCGGCGAGATCACCTCGCAGTTCTCGAGGTCGACGGTGATGCGGGCATTGCCGGGCGAGGCCTTCATCTCGTCGGCGAGCTGCTCGATCTCGTGGATCGGCAGCGCCACCGGCAAGAGGCCGTTCTGGAAGCAGTTGTTGTTGAAGATGTCGCCGAAGTAGGGGGCGATCACCGCCTTGATTCCCATGCCCTTCAGCGCCCACACCGCGCCCTCGCGGCTCGAGCCGCAGCCGAAATTCTCACGGCTGAGGATGATCGGCGCGTCGCGATAGGGTGTCTGGTTGAAGATGCAGTCCGGGTCCTCGCTGCCGTCGGGCTTGAAGCGGATCTGCTCGAAGGCGTAGGGCCCGAGCCCGTCGCGCGTCACGTTGTCGACCAGCCGCTCGATGCGGATGATCAGGTCGGTATCGACGTTCTGGCGCATCAGCGGGGTGGCGACGCCGGTCACCTTGGTGAACTTGTCCATGATCAGATCTTCCTCACCCAATCTTTCTAACATCGGCGATGGCGCCCTTGATCGCGGCGGCCGCGGCCATGGCCGGGCTGGCGAGATGGGTGCGCGCGCCGGGGCCCTGGCGGCCGACGAAGTTGCGGTTGGAGGTCGAGACGCTGCGCTTGCCGGGCGGCACCCGCTCGCCGTTGGAGGCGAGGCACATCGAGCAGCCGGGCTCGCGCCATTCGAAACCCGCGTCGGTGAACACGCGGTCGAGGCCCTCGGCTTCCGCCTCGGCCTTGATGCGCACGGAGCCGGGCACGACCCAGGCGGTGACGTGGTCGGCCTTGTGGCGGCCCTTCACGATCTCGGCGGCGGCGCGCAGGTCGGAGATGCGGGAGTTGGTGCAGGAGCCGATGAACACCCAGTCGACCTGCGTGCCCTCGATCGGCTTGCCGGGCTCCAGGCCCTGGTACTTCAGCGCGGCTTCCCAGGCGCCGCGCTTCTCCTCCGGTCCCTTGCTGGGATCGGGGATGGCGCGGTCGACGGCGATGACATGCTCGGGGCTGGTGCCCCAGGTGATCTGCGGCGCCACGTTCTTCATGTCGACCGTGTGCTCGCGATCGAACTCGGCGTCGGGATCGGTCGGCAGGGTGCGCCAGTGCGCGACGGCGCGGTCCCACATCGCTCCCTTGGGCGCATAGTCGCGGCCGTTGAGATATTCGTAGGTCGTGTCGTCGGGCGCCACCATGCCGGTGCGCGCGCCCATCTCGATGGTGAGGTTGCAGAGTGTGAGCCGCGCCTCGGCCGGCAGGGCGCGCACGCCCGAGCCGGCATACTCGACCGAGAAACCGGTGCCGGCGGCGGTGCCGAGTTCGCCGATCAGGTGGAGGATCATGTCCTTGGCCGTGACGCCCGGCATCAGTTTGCCCTCGAAGCTGGCGCGCATGCGCTTGGGCTTGCGCTGCACCATCGTCTGCGTCGCGATCACATGCACCAGCTCGGAGGAGCCGATGCCGAAGGCCAGCGCACCGAAGCCGCCGTGCGTCGAGGTGTGGCTGTCACCGCAGACCAAGGTCGTGCCGGGGAGCGTCAGCCCCTGCTCAGGCCCCATGACGTGCACGATGCCCTGTCCGTCCTGACCGAGATCGAACAGCTTGATGCCATAGGCGCTGGTCGTCTCGCGCATCGACTTGATCAGCGGCAGGCCCGGCGGATGGGTGAACTCGTCGCGGCCGGGCTTGGTCGACATGGTGTGGTCGGGCGTGCCGTAGGTCAGGCGCGGCTGGATCGGGGGATAGCCCTTCTCGATGGCTTCCTTCAGCGCCTTGCCGCCCGACATGTCGTGCAGCAGCAACCGGTCGATGTGCAGGAGCACGAACCCGTTGCCGAGATCGGTGATGACGTGGCTGTCCCAGATCTTGTCGAACAGGGTCTTGCCCATGGGTTTGGCCTTTGGGTGTTGAGGTTGTTATTTGCCGGACGCGGATATCAGCACTCGGCGAGCCGCGCCGCCAGCCCCTCGCGATCATCGTCGCGCAGCAATTCGGCAGACGCATACCAGGGCGATATTCCGAGGCTCGGACCCCAGAGCCAGTCTGCGGTACGCGGCAGCAGGATCAGCGTCTGAATTCCGAGCGAAGCGGCAGCATGAGTGGACCAGTTGTCGTCGCCCACGACGAGGCGGCAGGACGCGATCTCCACGGGCGTGCGCACGAGGTCGAGATTGGCTGGGGGCTCCGCGGCGGTGAACCAGCCAATGCGTGACGAAGGCTCCGGCGTGCGTCGCAGCTTCGCCGGCGGCGGCAGCGCTTCACGCGACCAGTTCAGGAGAAGCGGCAGGCTGCGCAGCGGGGCGGCGGCGACGAAACCGTCGAGCGGCTCGCCGCGGCGCACGGTCGGACCCTCGAGCCAATCGGCGAGGGTGGCGCTGCATTGCACGGTGGTGTCGACACCGCGCGCCAGCATCAGCGTGTCGCGCATTGCGGCGTCGCTTTCGATGTCGGCCTGCTCGGGATAGAGCAGCAGCCTTCCATCCAGGGCCTCGCCCTGCCAGCGCGGGAGGTCGGGCGTGTAGCGCTCGCCCGGGATCTCCAGCCTCGCCTCGTAGTCGCCGAGACCGCGCCACCAGTCGCCCTGGCGCAGCATCAGCTCGCCGCGGCGCAGCCTGAGATGCGGATCGTTGGGTTTGCTGACCAGGGCCGTTTCGAGATCGGTGAGGGCGCCCGCCCATTCGCCGCGCGCGGCCAGCAGGTCGGCGCGGGCGCTGAGGGCCGGCAACAGCCGGTGGTCGATCGACAGAGCGAGGTCGTAGGCGCGCTCGGCTTCCTCGGTCCGGCCCAGCGCTTCGAGGGCACGGCCGGTATTGAGCGAGATGACGGCGTCGTCCGGCTTCAGCCGCGCCGCCTTGGCCAGCGCCACCAGCGCCGGCTCGTACTGGGCGAGCTGGATGAGGCAGCCGGCAAGATTGGTCTGCGCCGCGACTTCGCGCGGCAGGAACTGTGCGGCCCGCTCCAGCGGCTCGCGCGCCTCGGCGAAGCGGCCGAGCTTCAGCCGGACCTGGCCGAGCAGGTGAAGCGCCTGGCCCATGTTGGGTCGCGCCTCGACGATGCGGGCGAACATCTCCTCGGCCGACGCGAAATCCCCCGTCGCCGCGCGCTGCAGGGCGTCACGGCCGAGGGTCTGGATCTGCTGGTCGTTGAGTGGCACGCGACGGCTCTAACAGAGCCTTCACGGCAGGCAAAGAAAAAGCCGGCGGTCGCAAGGGAGGCTGGAGCGACCGCCGGCCAGGTACCGGAGTGGGATGGTTCCGCGCAGGGTAGGAAACGGAACCGCTCCGGATTCGAATGTCAGACGCGCCAGAAGGGCTTATTCGCCTCGAACTGGACATCGGTCGGGCTGATGCCCAGATCCCGCATCGTGCGGTAGTCGAGGGTGGCGAGCTCGCGGCGCTGCTTGGCGCGCTGGCGCCACGTGGCGAAAATCTGGCTGAAGGCGGTGAAGGTGCCGGCCAGCGGGGCCTGCGAGGAATAATGGAGCGATATGTTGGCCATGGGACTGCTCCCGAAGGGGTTGAACTCTGTTGAGCGGGATTTGCGCTCCGGAGGCCCCCTTTACAAACGACCCTTTGTCCTGTTTTGATTAAAATAACTCATGTGAAGGACGCGCCATGAAACGATCCCTGCCGCCGCTCAATGGCTTGCGTGCCTTCGAGGCCGCGGCACGCCACATGAGCTTTACCGATGCTGCGGAGGAATTGAGCGTCACGCAGGCCGCGATCAGCCATCAGGTGCGCGGGCTGGAGCAAAGGCTCGGATTAAAATTGTTCGTGCGGCGCAATCGCTCGCTGCTGCTCTCGGAAGCCGGCCAGGCCTATCTCCCTTCGGTACGTGCGGCCTTCGACCAGCTGAACGAGGCGACCGAGAAGCTGCTGCAGAAAGACCGCGGTGGCCATCTCACGGTCACCACCACCGCGTCCTTCGCCATGAAGTGGCTGGTGCCGCGGCTGGGTGGCTTCCAGCGCGCCAATAACGAGATCGACGTGCGCATCTCGACCGGCACCGGGCTGGTCGATTTCTCGCGCGAGGATGTCGATATCGGCATCCGCTACGGCCGCGGCCAATGGCCCAACCTGATGGCCGAGCGGCTGGTCAGCGAGGACGTGATGCCGGTCTGCGCGCCGTCGCTGGTCAAGGGACCGAACGGCCTCAGGAAGCCGGCCGACCTCAAGCGCTTCACCCTGCTGCATATCGGCAGCTTTCCCGACGACTGGCAGGTCTGGCTGACTGCCGCCGGCGTGAAGGGCGTCGATGCCTCGCGCGGTGTCACCTTCGACTTCGCCCTTGCCGGCTACCAGGCCGCGATGGACGGGCTGGGCGTGGCGCTGGGGCGCAACCCGCTGGTCGAACCCGACCTCAAGGCCGGCCGGCTGGTCGTGCCCTTCGAGTTCAAGCGCTCCTCGGACTTCGCCTACTATCTCGTCTATCCGCCCGAGGCGATCCGGCGGCGCAAGATCAAGGCCTTCCGCGACTGGATCGTGTCGCTCTCGGAGGTAGCGCAACAGGCGGCCTGAACCTTGGAGTCCTGATCGTGCAGTTCGGCTACTTCACGCTCTCCGACAACCGCTACCCGAACAATCCGCGCTCGGCCGAGTCCTTCATCAAGGACATCTATGCCGAGGCGCTGTGGGCGGAGACGGTCGGGCTGAACTCGGCCTGGATCGGCGAGCATCATTTCAACCTTTTAGGCGTCAACGCCTCGCCGCTCGCGATGCTGGCGCAGCTCGCCGGTGCCACGACGAAGCTGCGGCTGGCGCCTGCGGTCACCCTGCTGCCGGTGCATCATCCGCTGCATGTCGCGGAGGAATGGGCGACGCTCGATCTCCTGTCGGGAGGCCGCGTCGATCTCGCTGCCGGCCGCGGCTACGACCGCAAGGAATACGACCCGTTCCAGATGCCCTTTGATGACTCGGCCGAGCTGTTCGCCGAGGGGCTGGAGATCGTGTGGCGCGCCTGGACCGAGCCGGGCAAGTGGTCCCACAAGGGCCGGTTCTACGAATTCAACGACGTCGAGGTACGGCCGAAGCCGGCGCAGAGCCCGTTGCGCCCCTATGTGGCCTGCTTCTCGCGGCCGTCGATGGAATTGGCCGCAAAGAACGACTGGAACGTGATCTATGCGCCCTTCGCGGCGGCCATGGTCTACGGCTCGCTGGCCGACGCGGTGCGGGTCTATCGCGAGACCTGCGAGACCCGGTTCAAGCGGCCGATGCGGCGCGCCATGTGCTCCTACTTCGTGCACATCGCCTCGAACCCGGAGGAGGAGCGCTACGGCAAGGAGGCGCTGGTGCGCTACTTCCAGGATGCGCTGATCGCGGCCTTCCCGTCTTCCTCGGGCGAGAAGGTACCGCCGACCTACAAATACTTCGTCGAGATCGTGAACATCCTGCGCGACATGCGGCCCGAGAAGCTCACCGACAAGTCGATCCTGTGCGGCAGCCCGCAGCATATCGTCGATACGCTAAAGCAGGTCGAGGCGGCCGGCGTCGCCGAGGTGATCCTGTATTTCAATTACGGACAGAAGCCGCATGCGATGGTTAAGGAGCAGATGCAGCGCTTCATGCTCGAGGTGGCACCGCACTTTGCCTGACGTGCGGTCGGGGGGTTGAATCCCCACCGCACTCAAGGTTGCAAGTCGTTCGCAAGTGGCGGATTGTGCCGCGAAACGCGTCTTGAAGGAGTTTGACTTATGGCTCGCATCGGCACGAAGGAAGAGCTGCGGCGCATCATTGCCGAGCCGCGTCCGGCCGCTCACGTCAAGATTCTCGATGCGCTCGACGACCAGTCGGTCGAGTTCCTGAAGCGCTGCCCCTTCGCCCTGGTCGGCACGACGGCGGCGGACGGCACCATCGAAGTATCGCCCAAGGGCGACGAGCCGGGCTTCATCCGCATGGAGGATACGAGGACGCTGGTTATCCCGGAAAGGATCGGCAACAACCTCGCCTTCGGGCTGAGCAACATCATCGCCACCGGCAAGATCGGCATCATCGCCCTGGTGCCGGCGACCGGCGAGACGCTGCGCATTTCCGGCACCGCGGAGATCTTCGACGATGCCGACCTGCTGGCTTCGCTGAGCTCGCTGGGCAAGCCCGCGCTGCTGGCGACGCGCGTCCACATCAAGCATTGCTACTTCCATTGCGCCCGCTCGATCGTGCGCTCGAAGCTGTGGGATCCCAAGTCCTGGCCGGCGCCGAACCGCATCTCGTTCGGCAAGATCATCGCGCCGCGCATCGGCGAGAGCGAGGCCGTCGCCGCCCAGATCGACGCCAATGTCGAGGGCGCCTACACGACGCGGCTGTGGCAGAATAGCTGACCGGGTAAAAGGGACCGGTCCTTCGATGAGACGAAAGGTCGGTCTGTTCCTTCTCACGGTGATGGTGGCCGTCAGTTTCGGCGCGACCATCGTGGCGTCGCTCGCCATGTATCGCCTGGTATCAGGAATGCAGGACGAGGAGCTGCGCCGCATCGAGGCCAGCCTCAGCCAGCGCTTCGACGTCTTCGAGACGATGCTGCGCAGCGAGAACCAGCGCAACAACACCGCTATGGCGAAGGTGTTGCCGGAGATCGAAGCGGATGTGGTGCGCAGCGGTCGCCCGCCGGCCGATCTCACGCTCGACGAGCTGAACGCCATGGCAGCGAAACACGGCGTCGAGCATATCTACTTCTTCAACCGCGCTCACACGATCTTCCAGAGCAACCTCGTGTCCGACATCGGGCTCGTTTTCCCGAAGGGCCGCTCCGCGGACTTTCTTGATTCGGTGTTCGACAAGGGCAAGGTCATGAGCGACGGCATCGACCTGTCGACGCTGACCGGCAAGCTCAGGACCTACACCTTTTACGGCCCGCCGGGTAAGGACTATATCATCGAGACATCGACGGAGGTCCGCACGACGCTGAAGCAGAGTGACTTCGGCTGGATGAGTCAGTTCTTCTTCGAGGATTATTTTTCCGATGCCGTCCAGTCCAACGCCTATGTGATGGACGTCGACATCTATCTGATCAACACGTCGGGCACATGGTCCCTGATCCGGGTCGGCCAGAAGCTTGATCCCGAGTTGGCTGCCGACGTCTTGAAGACGGGGCGCCGCGAGGTGAAGGACCCGGGCGGCCATCACGTCACCGTCTACAGTCGCTACAACAGGGCGGATACCGCCAAGGATGCGACGCCGCTGATCAGCGTGCGCAAGGTCACCTACGATCTGGAGCTGGCGCGCGAGGCCGTCAAGCATGTCTTCGTGAGCTCGATGATCGTGCTGGCCCTGATGCTGCCGCTCGTCTTCTGGCTCGCCTCGCGCCTGCTGCAGCGACAGATCCTCGATCCGCTGCTGAACCTGCGCGGCGAGGCCGGCGCCATCGCCGGCGGCGACCTCGACCATGCGATCGCCAACACCGATCGGCGCGACGAGATCGGCCATCTCGCCCGCAGCTTCGCCTCGATGCGCGATTCCGTCCGGTCGAGGATCAACGACCTGCGGGATACCAACCTGGCGATCGAGCGGTTCGTCCCAAAAGCCTTCCTGGCCAAGATCGGCAAGCCGAACATCGTCTCGGTCGCGCTGGGCGACAACAAGCACGAGCACATGACCATCATGTTCTCCGACATAAGGAACTTCACGACCCTGTCGGAGACGATGACGCCGGACGAGAACTTCGCCTTCATCAATTCCTATCTCGAGCATATCGGGCCGGTGATCCGCGAGCATGGCGGCTTCATCGACAAGTATATCGGCGACGCCATCATGGCCCTGTTCGAAAAGGCCGACGACGGCGTGCGGGCCGGCATCGCGATGATGGAGGCGCTCGATCGCTTCAACGCGTCGCGCACGGCGGAAGGCCTGGCGCCGGTCAGGATCGGCATCGGCCTCAACACCGGCTCGCTGATGATGGGCACGATCGGCGAGCTGCACCGCATGGACGGCACGGTGATCTCCGATGCCGTCAACCTCGCCTCGCGCGTCGAGAGCCTGACCAAGGTCTACCGGACCGCCATGCTGCTCACGCAGTACACCTACGATCATCTGACCGATCCCGGCGCTCACGCGATCCGCCCGATCGACGTCGTCGTGGTCCGCGGCAAGACGCGGCCCGTCGTGCTGTTCGAGGCGTTCGACCGCGATCCGCCGGAGGTCCGTGCAACCAAGCTGAAGACCCGCGAGTCGCTGCTACAGGGCGTCACGGCGCTGCTGCACCACGACACGAACACGGCACGCCGCCATTTCGAGGAAAGCCTCGCGATGGCGCCGGGCGATCCGGCGGCGACGAATTTGCTTAAAAGCTGCCCGTCAGACGGCTGAGGCGCGGGCCTCGCGAAACGACACGAGGCGGCGCTGGGTTTCGTCCCACAGGACGAGGCGTACGCAGCGGAAGCTCTGCCACAAGGTCAGGCGTCCCACGTCGCGCAATTCGGGATGATCGCGCAGCACCTGCGGCAGCCGGTAGTAGGGGATGCGGCTGCTGAGATGGTGCACGTGGTGGATGCCGATATTGGCGGTGAACCAGCGCAGGAAGGCCGGCAGGTCGTAATGCGAGCTGCCGTGCAGCGCGGCGTCGTGCAGGTTCCAGTCCGGATCGTTGTCCCACTTCGTGTGCTCGAACTGGTGCTGAACGAAGAACAGCCAGACGCCGACCGATGTGGCGACCAGCAGGATCGGCAGGTGGACCAGCAGGAAGGCCTTCAGGCCGACCAGCCAGATCAGGAGGCCGGCAAACAGCACGATCCCCAGGTTGTTGGTCATCGTGCTGAGCCACGGCAGCCAGCCGTTGCGCATCAGCCCGATCGGCAGGCGATGCTGAAGGACGAACAGGTAGGCCGGTCCGAGGCCGAACATGACCAGCGGATGGCGATAGAGGCGATACCGCAGCCGGCCCCACATCGAACGCGCGCGATACTCCTCGACCGTCAGCGTGTCGACGTCGCCGAGGCCGCGCCGGTCGAGGTTGCCCGTGCTGGCATGGTGGGTCGCATGCACGCGGCGCCAGACTTCGTAGGGCGTCAAGGTCAGCACGCTGGCGACGCGGCCGATCCAGTCGTTGGCCGAACGCTGCCGAAAGAAGGCGCCGTGCCCGCAATCGTGCTGGATGGCGAACAGCCGCAGCATGAATCCGCCGGCGGCCAAGGCGAGCGGCAGGGCCAGCCAGTAGCCGATATCGAGTGTTGCCCAAGCCAGCGCCCACAGGGCGACCAGCGGCACGATCGTCACGACGATCTCGAAAATGCTGCGGCTGTGGCTGGGCTCTCGATAGCGCGCCAGGACCTGGGTCCAGGCGCGGGCGGCTTTTACCATGTGCGCGCGCGGACCGGCGGCTTCCGGAGTGGTGCTCAAACGAGTGATTTTCCTTGTGAGAAGAGGCGGGCGTCGGCAAACCGCTCGTCGGCCTTAGGCGGCGGCAGGGGCAAAAGCAACCAGCGAAGTAGCCCAGCGCGGCGATTCGTCCGTGGTTACGACGAAGGCGACCGCCGGCGGCGACCCCGGCCCTGTCCGGTGCCGCTTCCCTGAGAGGACGGAGCCGGCTTGGCGCGAATGCGCACGGTCCGTCCGTCGGGCTGTTCCATGTCGAAGGCGCCGGTCTTGCGGATCAGGTCGCTCAGCTTGCGGAAGCCGTAGGTGCGTGGATCG
This sequence comes from Reyranella sp. GW821-FHT14A01, assembly GCF_058803965.1. NCBI lineage: Bacteria > Pseudomonadati > Pseudomonadota > Alphaproteobacteria > Hyphomicrobiales > Reyranellaceae > Reyranella > Reyranella sp. GW821-FHT14A01. Next base: position 179,743 of record NZ_JBXAPM010000012.1, on the reverse strand, counting down.
AAGTCGGACGCAATGTTGGCCAGTCGCTGGCCGACCGAGCCCAGGCCGACCCAGCCATCTTCCGTCTCCATCTGCGCGATCGCTCTCGTCAGGAACGGAATGGCCGCGCTCGCAGGCTGCAGGGCATTGGGCGCCGTTCCCTCGTCGGGCGCCGGCGCCGCGGCCTCGGGCAGCAGGTTCTCGGTGTAGATGAAGCGGCGGCAGGCCTGCCGGAAGCTCTCGGGCGTCTTCTGGGCGCCGAAGCCGTAGACGTCGGCGCCTTCCTCGCGCAGGCGCGAGGCGAGGCGCGTGAAATCGCTGTCGGAGGAGACGAGGCAGAAGCCGTCGAACCGGCGGCTGTGCAGCAGGTCCATCGCATCGATCACCAGTGCGATGTCGGAGGCGTTCTTGCCCGAGGTGTAGGCGAACTGCTGGTAGGGATCGATCGCGTACTTCTGCAGGATCTCGGCCCATGACTTGAGGCGCGTGCTCGAGAAGTCGCCGTAGATGCGCCGCACGCTCGCCTCGCCGAACTTGGCGATCTCCTCGAACAAACCTGCCGTTATGCGCGGCGAGGTGTTGTCGGCGTCGATCAGGACGGCAAAGCGGCGCGGTCGGTTGTCGTCGGCCATCTGGAAGCTCCCGGCCGTTCAGGCGGCCGATTTGGTGTAGATCGCGTCGACATGGATATCGGCGCAATCGATGACGGGAAAGCCGGGATCGTGTCCGGCGAAGGCGAGGAACAGGTCGGTGCCGCCCAGCATGATCGCTTCGGCACCGCGTTCACAGAGCTTGCGGCCTTCCTCGAAGAAGACCTGCCGCTGCGCCTCGGTGACCTGCCCGATGGTGGCCATCGCAACATAGTTGTCATGGACCACATCGAGCGCGGCGCCTTCAGTCGGCACGATTTCAACCGAAGGAATGCCGCCGTAAAGATGCGACTCCATGACGGTACGGGTTCCCAGGATTCCGATCTTCCTGAACTTGCCCGTTGCCAGCGCCGCGTCGACCGCGGGAATGGCATTGAGCATGGGCAGCGGCGAGATCGCGATCAGTTCGTTGACGCAGAAATGGCCGCCCATCGAGGTGATGGCGGCGGCCTGCGCGCCGGCCGCCTTCATGCGACCGACAAGGCCCGCGAAGATTTCAGCCTGTTTCTTCGGGTTCTTGCCGACGAGGTTGCGGCTCATCTCGCGCACATCGGCATGCGCCATGGTGAGGTCGAGCGGGAGGCCGCCGGCGACATGCCGTTCGATCAAGCCACGATAGTAGAAGTCTGTGGCGGCCGGCCCGATGCCGGCAATTAGTCCGATATGCATGGGCGACTGTCCTCGATCCGTCGCGATGCGGCAACAGGAGGGCGGCAACATCGGGGTGTGGCGAAAAGCGTCCCTGCAGAACGACTGTCGCGGAGGCTAGAGTTTGTCCATGCGACGGGTGGCTGTGTTCGGAACGACGGGATCAGGCAAGAGTTGGCTGGCCGAGCGCCTCGCCGACCGCACCGGCCTGCGTCTCGTCGAACTCGATGCGCTCTTCTGGGGCCGCGACTGGCAGCCGGCGCCCGTCGACCTGTTCCGTCATCGCGTCGAGCGCGAGACCGCCGGTGATGGCTGGATCGTCGTCGGCAATTACGGCCAGGTGCGCGATCTCGTCTGGCGTCCGGCCGACACGCTGGTCTGGCTCGACCTGCCTCTGCCGGTGGTGATGGGACGGCTACTGCGACGGACGGTGAAGCGCGCCGTGACGGCCGAGGAGCTGTGGGGCACCGGCAATCGCGAGACGCTGGGCAACGCCTTCCTCAGCCGCAATTCGATCCTGCTCTATGCGCTGAAGACGCATCGCCGCAATCGCGAGCGCTTCGCGCAGGAATGCGAAGCGCTGGCTGGGGAGAAGAGGATCGTGCGGCTCAGCAGCCGCCGCGACATCGAACGCTTCGCCGCTAATCCGCTGCCTTGACCGCCGGCAAAGGCGCGCGCACGCCGCCGCGCGCCAGCATCGCATCGATGTCGGCGGCGCCGTAGCCCAGCTCGCTCAGGATGTCCGGCCCGTCCTCGCCGATATGCGGCGCGTGCTGCTGCGGCGCATGCTCCGAGGCCGGCGGCAGGCCTGCGATGTTGGCGACCGGCATGCGGCCGAAGCCGTCCTGCTCGATCCAGTCGATCGCGCCCGATTCCTTGACGTGCGGATGGTCGAGATAGTCGGAGTAATTGTTCACCCGCTCGCAGAACACGTCCTTGGGCTGCAGGATCGCGATCCACTCCTCGGTGGTCTTGGTCGGCATCGTCTCGTTCAGCGCCTTGATGATCTTGGCGGCGTTCTTGATGCGGTTCTCGTGGCTCTGCAGGTCGGGATCGTCGGCGATGTCCTGGCGGCCGATCAGCTCGAACAGCAGGCGGAAATGGTGCGGCCGCATGGCGCTCACCATGATGTAGCCGTTCGCCGACTTGTAGCTGCCGGCCGGCATGTAGAGCACCGGCGGCGCGCCCTTGGAGAACACCCATTCCATCAGCTTGGCGCCCTGGAAGGCGGCAGCCGCGCGCATCAGGCTCGAATCGATGAAGCAGCCTTCGTTGAAGCGGAACTGGCGCATCAGCGCGGTCGACAGTGCCTGGAAGGTGTAGAGGCCGGTCGTGACGTCGACGGCGATCATGCCCTGACGCCACGGTGTGCCGTCGGGCATCTTGTTCATCACCATCATGCCGCTGAACGCCTGGATCAGGCCGTCGACGGTCGGGCGCTTGCTGTAGGGGCCGGTCTGGCCGAAGCCCGAGACCGAGCAGTAGACGACGTTCGGATTGACCTTCTTGACGTCCTCGTAGCCGAAGCCCAGCCGCGAGATGACGCCGGGACGGAAACTCTCCATCACGACATGCGCCTTGGCCGCGAGCTTCTTCACGACGTCGACGCCGTCGGCCGACTTGAGGTCCAGCGCGATCGAGCGCTTGCCGCGGTTGAAGGCGACGGAATGGGCGCAATGGTCGCCCTTCAGCTCGCCCAGCGCGCGGCCCCAGTCGCCTTCCGGCGGCTCGATCTTGATGACGTCGGCGCCATGCAGCGCGAGCAGCATGGAGGCATGCGGCCCCGCAATGCCCTGCGTGAAATCGAGTACGGTAATGCCGTCGAAGGCGCCCTTGATCGTGGTCACTTTGATTCCTCCCGAAGCGCTGAACGTACGTTTACCGACGCCGTTCATGCAAGGCCGGACCTGCAGTCAAGCCATGCGTCTTCGCGGAATTTCAGTCCACCTTGATGTTGGCCGTCTTTATCACCGGTCCCCAACGCTTGCGCTCGGCCTGCAGGAAGGCCGCGAACTCGGCCGCCGATCCGGTCGTCACCTCGGTGCCGATGGCTTCGAGCTTTTCCTTCACGTCGGGCGACTGCAGCGTCTGCAGCAACGCAGCGTGCAGGATCTCCACCACCTGAGGCGGTGTCCCCCTCGGCACCACGATGCCCTGCCATTGCGCGCCGATCAGCCCCGCAATGCCAAGTTCGCGGCTGCACGGCACATCGGGCAGGACCGAACTGCGTGAGTCGCCGGCCACCATCAGCGCCTTGAGCGAGCCGTTCTTCACCTGGGAGGTGACGCTCGACAGGCCGATGAACATGAAGTCGACATGACCGCCGATCAGGTCGTTCAGCGCACCCGCCCCACCCTTGTAGTTGACCAGGGTGAAATCGAGCTTCTCTTCGATGCGGAACAGTTCCGCGATCAGGTGATGGACCGAGCCCACCGTGGCATTGCCGGCATTGATCTTGCCGGGATTCTCCCGAATCAGGCGAAGCAGGTCCTGCAAGGTGTCGGCCTTTACATGCTTGCCCACCACCAGGCCGATACGGGCCTCGTTGATCTTGATCACCGGGACGAAGTCCGCCTCGGGATCGTACTGCATGTCCGGAAACATGAATTGCGCAATGGTCATCGGCCCGGGCACGGCGACGCCCAGCGTGTAACCGTCGGGCGCCGCCTTCGCCACCGCCTTCATGCCGATGAGGCCGTTGGCGCCGGCAATATTGTCGACCACGACGGTCTGCCGCAGAACTTCTCCCAGTTTCTGCGCCACGATGCGCGCGGTCGCATCGGTTCCGGCGCCCGGCGGGAACGGCACCACGAGCTTCAGCGCCCGATCGGGGAATGTCGCCGCAAACGCCGGGCCGGCAGCCAGTGCGGCGCTTCCCGCGAGGAAGGCACGTCGATGGAGAAACGTGTTCATTTCACCTTCTTCACTGCGATGATCGGACCTCCGTTCAGCAGCAAGGAGCGTGCCGCTTACAAGGCGCTGGACGTTCGGCGCGGTGAGGCTTCAGGGTGGCGCGACAAAGCCCGACATCCTGGATCGGCAAGGACTCAAGGGGACCGCGATGACCATGCAAGTTCAACCAACCGCCGCCGCCGTGGCTTGCGACCCGACCAGGCCGGTACCGCGCGCCGTCCTGGAGGCGCGCCTGTCCTCGCTGCAAGCCTGGATGGTCGAGTGGGGCTTGCAGGCGCTGGTGGTCTTTGGCCACGGCAGCGCGCTCGCCATGGCCACGCGCAGCCATGGCAATCTGCGCTATCTCCTGGACTGGGATGCCGAGTACGCGCAGTCGGTCCTGGTGCTGCCGGCACAGGGCGCTCCGAGCCTCGCCGTCGGCAACGTCTTCTCGGTCATGCGCGCACGCGAAGAGGCCTGGATAAGCGACGTGCGGTTCGGAAAAGGACCTGGTCTCGCGAAGGAAGTCCTTGCCCTGTTGCCCGCAGGGGCGAGCCGGGTCGGGATCGTCGGTCGCGAGGAAATCCCCGTGGCGGTCTGGGACGAACTGGCGGCCGCCGGGGCCTCCGGCTGGATCGACTGTTCACCCGAACTGGCGCGACGGCGCGCGACCAAGGACGCGGTCGAGATCGCCTATCATCGCGAAGCTGCACGGATCTGCGACGAGATTTTCGAACGGCTCGGACCGGCATTGCACACGGGAAAGGCCGTCTTCCAGATCCAGGCCGAACTCGAACACCATGCCCGTTCGCGCGGCTGCGAGCTGTGCAAGACCTGGCTGACGGTCGCCCCGGTGCCGGACCGCTGCCGCTACAGTCGCGACGAGAACTACAACGTGCCGCGGGAGGGGGATCAGGTTCTCCTCGGCATCATGCTGATTCTGCACGGGCATTGGGGTCACGCCATCCGTACCGGCGCGATCGGGCGCAGCACCCAAGATGCCGAGCGCATCTTTGCGCAGGTCGCCGCCATGCACGCCGCCATGTTCGACAGCCTGCGGCCGAACGCCGAGATTACGACCGTCGGCAATGCCGGTGTCGTTCCGGCCGAGGAAGGCGTCTTCCAGTTTCGCTCCGGCCATGCCCTGGGTCACAGCTACGAAGACCCGGCCGGCACGAGCGATTTTCCGCAACCCTATGAAGGGGCGCGCGCGGCCGGCAAGCCGGCTCTCGCCCAGGCGGGAATGCTGTTCGAGCTTCATCCCAACCTGTTCATCGAGAAGGTTGGCGCCGCGTCGATCGGTGACATGGTCCTGGTGACGGAGCAGGGCGCCGAATACCTCACGACCTTTCCGCGCCACCTCCTGATTTTCTGACGTCCACGCCCGTGGTTCGTCAGGCAATGATCGGCAGCGTCTCGATGTCGTAGGCGTGGGTGATCTTGCGGTGGAGCACCGGGTCGTCGAGCTCCATCTCGAAGCGCGACGAGGAGCGGATGCCGCCGATCGCCGGCATGGTGCCGCAGAACATCACGGTCTCCATGGGCAGGCGCTTGTTGTCCTTCCACGAGAAGATCAGTTCGCGCGGATCGCGGATCTTGGCCAGCGGCCCTTCCTGGTAGAGGACCTTCTTGCCGCCCTCCAGCACGAAGCTGCGCAGCATCACCCTGTCCCAGTGCGGCTCGACCTCCTCGAAGCGCCAGGCGACGCGGCCGATCGGCTTGGCGCACATCTGCTTGGAGACGGCGATGCCGTAGCTCTCGACCTTGCGGTCGGTGTGGTCGGCGCCCACCGTGACCCAGAGCCGGTCGGCGGCGCCGATCAGCACGGGCTCGACCTCGCCCGAACTGTCGTCGCCCAGGACCTGGATCTTGTCGGCCTGGGTCAGCATCTGTGCCGCGGCACGATAGTAGATCGGCACCCGCGACGGCGGCTGCACGCCGATCGCCTTCAGCTCTTCGATATGATGGTTCAGCGCGGTCACGTCACGGCCGGTCCAGCCGGCGATGACGAGATCCCTGATGTCGACGGCGACCTTCTCGATCGCCCCCTTGGCGTGACCCTCGAACTCCAGCCGCGTCATCGTCAGAGGACGGCCAGGCGCGAGTTGAGCAGGTCGGTGACCAGCATGTAGCCCGGCGCGTGGGTGATGCAGAACTCGGGCTTCACCGTCGCCACGACCGATTGCGGGGTGACGCCGCAGGCCCAGAACACGGGCAACTCGTCGTCGCGCACCGGCACGGCATCGCCATAGTCGGGCTTGGCGATGTCCTTGACGCCGATCATCTCCGGCTTGCCGAGATGGACCGGCGCACCATGCACCGAGGGGAAGCGCGTCGTCACCTGCACGGCGCGGATCGCGTCGGCCGGCTTGAACGGGCGCATCGACACGACCATCGGGCCGTGGAACGGACCGGCCGGCGTGCACTCGATGTTGGTGCGGAACATCGGCACGTTGGTGTTCTGCGTGATGTGGCGGATCTCCAGCCCGTTCTCGATCAGCGCCTCTTCGAAGGAGAAGGAGCAGCCCAGCACGAAGGAGACGAGATCGTCGCGCCACACGCTCTTCAGGTCGGTCACTTCCTCGACCAGCTCGCCGTTCTTCCAGATGCGGTAGAGCGGGATGTCGGTGCGGATGTCGAGATCCTCGCCCAGGGTCGGCAGGCGCCAGTCGCCGGGCTCGGACTGGCCGAGCAGGGGGCAGGGCTTCGGATTGAGCATGCAGAAGCGGGTGAAGTCGGCCGCGAGCGACTTCGGCAGGATCGCGAGGTTGCCCTGCACATAGCCCGGCGCCATGCCGGAGGTTGGCAGGCGATGGCCGCCGTTACGGATGCGGCGCCGCGCGTCGCGGCCGGTCTCGCCCTTCAGCGTGGTGATCGTGCTGTCCATCGCGAACTCCTAGACGTGCTGTCCGCCGTTGATCTGGATCTCGGCCCCGGAAACGTAGCTCGATCCCTTCTCGCAAAGGAAGTGAATCACGTCGGCCACCTCGTCGGGTGTGCCGAGCCGTCGCATGGGGATCTGCTCCTCGACGATCTTCTCGGTGCCCGGCGACAGGATCGCGGTGTCGATCTCGCCCGGCGCGATTGCATTCACACGAATGCCGCGCGGCCCGAAATCGTGACTCATCTCGCGCGTGAGCGCCGCCAGCGCCGCCTTCGACGTGGCATAGGCGGAGCCGGCGAAGGGATGGACGCGGCTGCCGGCGATCGAGGTCACGTTGACGACGCAGCCCTGCGCCAACGCCAGCTCGTCGACGAGGCCGCGCGCCAGCGCCACCGGCGCGAAGAAATTCACGTTGAAGACCTGCCGCCACAGGTCGAAGGGCGTGTCCATGGCGCCGAGGCGGCTGCCCTCCTTGCCCTTGGGCGAGATGGCGGCGTTGTTCACCAGCGCATCGAGCCGGCCGCCGGCGAGGCGCGAGCGGATCTGCTCGATGCCGCGGCCGATATCGACCGGATCGGCGAGGTCGAGCTGCACGTGGTTTTCGCCGCCGCTCGGCCACGGGCAGAGCGCGCTGAAGGGCTGGCGCGAGATCGTGATGACCCGCCAGCCGCCGGCGCTGAACTTCTTGACAGTCGCATGGCCGATGCCTCGGCTTGCACCGGTCAGAACCAGGGTGCGGACATTGTCGCGAGGAAGGGCTGTATTCATGGAGATCATACTACCCTGCCTGAGTGATGACTTCGCGTCCGATTCGCACGACAGGCATTGCAAGTCCTAGTGGGTTCGCTTTTGTTCTTCACATCATCTGCCAAGCCATTGTGATTCCACGGCTTTGTTGGATTATTAAGGCGAATTGATCTATGATGTGTTCAGGCTTGGCCCAATTTTAGGGCCGTTCGGCCATCGTTTTTTGACGAAGTTTATTTTTGGAGTTGTCCGATATGGCGGACGAGCGACGGGCCTCAACGCCCACACCCTATCTGCGGACAGGGCCTGCCACGATGCTGACAGGGATCAGCCTGTGCGTTCTCCTGATGATCATGCAGCTCGTGCCCGAAATCCGCGACGCCGGACCGCAGGCGACGATCACCGCGTCGCACGTCAGCCGCTAGACGCCTATTCAGCCGCTTGTGCGGCTGCCCCGGAGCGCGCATTTAGGGGCCGAGGTTGCGCGTGCCCATGACAGCAGAACACGATCAAGCTTTGCCGGTCGGCACGCGCCTGGGCGACTACCGCCTGGATGCGCTGATCGGCCATGGCGGCTTCGGCATCACCTATCGCGCGTTCGACACCCAGCTCGCCAAGTTCGTCGCCATCAAGGAATACATGCCGGTCGAGTTCGCGATGCGTCGGGCCGATGGCGAGGTGGCGCCACGCAGCTCGCGCTATGCCGACGACTTCGCCTGGGGCCGCGAACGCTTCCTCGACGAGGCGCGGGCGCTGGCGCGCTTCCGTCATGTCCATATCGTGCCGGTGCTGCGTTACTTCGAGGCCAACGGCACGGCCTATACGGTCATGGAGTTCGAGGACGGCCACAGCGTCGCGCAGCTCCTGCGCCAGCCCGGCCGTCGCCTGCAGCCCGACGAGATCCGGCGCCTGACCGAGGGCATGCTGAGCGGCCTCGGCGCCGTGCATGCCCAGGGCTTCCTGCATCGTGACATCAAGCCGTCGAACGTCATCGTGCGGCGCGACGGCGTGCCGATCCTGATCGACTTCGGCGCGGCGCGGCAGGCGATGGGCGGCCGCACGCGCACCTTGACCAGCATCCTGACGCCGCAATATGCGCCGATCGAGCAGTATGCGACCGAGGGCAAGCAGGGTCCGTGGACCGACATCTACGCGACGGCCGCGGTGCTGCATCACACGATTGCCGGCGTCGCCCCACCGGAAGCGGTCAGCCGCGTTGGCGCCGACCCGTACCGGCCGCTGGCGGCGACGCATGCCGATCGCTTCGATCCGTCGATGCTGTCGGCGATCGATCGGGGCCTGGCCTTCGCCCCCGAGCAGCGGCCGCAGACCATCTCCGAGTGGCGCACAATGTTCGGCGCCTCGCTGCCCCGTGTCGAAGACGCACTGACGCAACGCATGCCGACTGTCGTGGAGTCGGCGCCCCGTCTTGGTGGCGTGAGCCGTCCCCCAGACGAGACGGTCGACGTCGCGGTGCCGGGCAGACCGCGCGGAAAATTCCTGCGCCGGCGGTTGCCGTTCGTGTTGCTGATCCTGGGCGCCGTCGTGATCTTTCAGCCTCACCTTCGTGAGCGCGTTTTCGGCAAGTCCAAGGTCGAGACACAGGCGACCTCGCCGTCGCCCGTTCCGATCGCTGTGCCGAAGGAGCCGGCGCAAGCGGCCGCGACGCCGACGCCCGTCCCGCCTGTGGCGGCACCAACCGTGACGCCGCCCACCACGACAACGCCACCGGCCGCCAGACCACCCGTCGCCGCGCCCAACCCATCGCCGCAGAAGGCGCTGACCGATCAGGCGCAGCGCGCCGCGACCGAAGCGCGGGCGATGTTCGAGCGCGCCGAGGAAGCGGCGCGGGCAGCACGCGCCATGGCGGGCGAGGCGCGCATCGTGGCGGCGCGGGCGGCGCGTCCCGATCTCGAGAACAGCGAGCGTCTCACCTATAGCGGCGGCGCGAGCTACATCGGCCAGGTCGCCGACGGCAAGCGTCAGGGGCTAGGTGTTGCCGAACTGGGCAACGGCGAGCGCCAGGCCGGCGACTGGAGCGCCGACCTGATGAACGGTCTCGGCACGGTGCGTCTATCCGACGACACGCGCTATGCCGGGCAATGGAAAGACGGCAAGTCGACCGGGCTCGGCCTGCGCGAAAAGCCCGGCGCAGAGCGGTCGGAAGGCAACTTCGTCAACGGCCGCCTCGAGGGCCTCGCCATCCGCCGCACGCTCGTCGATCCCAACGTCGTGCAGGGCGGCGAATTCCACGGCGACGTGCTCGACGGGCCGGGCATCGAACGCACCGGCGAGCGCGAGCGCTACGAAGGCGATTTCCGCGGCGGGCAACGCAACGGCTACGGCCAGGTCACCGACGCCGACGGCAAGACGCGCGCGGGCCGCTGGGCCGACGGAAAGCTCGTCGAATCGGCGCCGTAACATCGGTGGCACGGAAGTTGCGCCCCGCGGGGTGCAAGGGAATTTCCGCAGCCGCCGTGTCCAAGCCCCTCTCCGTCGTGCTGATCGACGACAATCCCGCCCGCGCCGAGATCGTGGAATCGGGATTGCGCGATGCCGGCTACGTGCTGCTGGCGCGGCTCGATGGCACCTACGATCTCGCGGCGCGGGTCGAGGTGCTGCAGCCCGACGTGATCGTGGTCAGCATCGACAGTCCCGGCCGCGACGCGATCGAGGATCTGCGGCGCACGACCGAGCAACGGCCGCGGCCGATCGCCCTGTTCGCCGACCGTTCCGATCCCGCGACCATCGCGGCCGGCATGGAGGCGGGGGTTTCCGCGTATGTCGTGAAGGGGCTGACGCAGGATCGGGTGCAACCGGTCGTCGATGTCGCGGTCGCGCACTTCAATCGCTATCACGCGATGCGCGAGGAACTCGACCGCGCGCGCCTGTCGCTGGTCGAACGCAAGACGGTCGATCGCGCCAAGGGCCTCTTGATGGAGCAGAAGGGGATCGGCGAGGAGGCCGCCTACAAGTTGCTGCGCAAGCTCGCGATGGACCAGAACAAGCGCATCGGCGAAGTGGCGCAGGATCTCCTGACTTACGCCAAGGCGCTCAAGTTCTGATCCCTTGCATGAGCAAGGGTCCCTCACTTCGTTCGGGATGACAACGTTGTTGGGATTGGCGCAGTGCGTCGATGCAGAAAAAAGCTGTCATCCCGAACGAAGTGAGGGACCTTTCGCTGCACGCGAACTGCCTGCCTCTTTGGCGGCACTGGCGCGTAAGCGTGCAGGTGGTATCACAGCCATTCGGATGTGATTTCGACGCCGAACAACGGCTTCGCCGATTTCCTCAACTATATCAGTCGCTTCCCAAATCATCGAGATATCGACGCCCGTTGGCATATTTCCTGCTGTTCTATGGGCGAGGCGCCCAATGACGGGCGGCTCCTGAATTTCGGGCAGGCCAATGGCGGTCTGCCTTCACGGACAACGACGTCCCACACGGTCGCTTTACGGCGGCCGCTTGGGGCGTCGTTTTTTTTGGAGTTGCGTCTGGTGGGACAAGTCGAGCGACCGAGGGTGACGGTGGGGTTCATTCCCCTGATCGACTGCGCGCCCGTGCTGTTCGCGGAGGTTCTCGGCCTCTACGAACGCCACGGGCTCGAGGTCGAGCTGCGCCGCGAAGTCTCCTGGTCGAACATCCGCGACAAGCTAGCGGTCGGCCTGCTCGATGCGGCGCACATGCTCTCGCCGATGCCGCTCGCGACCACGCTCGGCATCGACAGCGTCAACGTTCCGATGATCGCGGCCATGACGCTGCATCTCAACGGCAATTCGATCACCCTGTCGAACGCGCTGTGGCGCGAGATCGAGGACGCGGCGCCCGAGTTCGTGGGCAGCAACCTGCCCGCCGGCGCGCCGCTCGACGCCCGGGCGCTGGCCGCCGTCATCGCCCGCCGTGCGCGCGAGGGCCGGCCGCCGGTCACGCTCGCCTCGGTCTTCACCTACTCCTCGCACAATCACCTGCTGCGCCTGTGGCTCGCGTCGGGCGGCGTCGATCCCGACCGCGACGTGCGGCTCACGGTCGTGCCGCCGCCGCACATGGTGGCCCATCTCTCCGGCGGCACGATCGACGGCTACTGCGTCGGCGAGCCGTGGAACCAGCAATCCGCGATGCTCGGCATCGGCCGTATCGCCGCAAGCAGCCGCCAGATCTGGGACTCAATGCCGGAGAAGATGCTCGGCACGACGGAAGCCTGGGCACAGCGCAATCCAAAGACGCTCATTGCTCTCGTGAAGGCGATCACCGAGGCCGGCGCCTGGCTCGACGAGCCGGCCAACCGTCCCGAAGCCGCGCGCATCCTGGCGACGCCGCGCTTCCTCAACGTGCCGGCGGATGTGATCGGCCGCTCCTTGAGCTTGCCGGACTTCCACATCTTCCATCGCCAGCTCGCCAACTTCCCGTGGCGCAGCCACGCCGACTGGTACCTGTCGCAGATGGTGCGCTGGGGCCAGGTCGCGCCGCGTCCGGACATGCGCGCCGTCGCCGACCGCGTCTTCCGCAGCGACATTTTTCGCGCGGCGGCGAGCGAGTTGGGCCTGCCGTGCCCGCTCAGCGACCGCAAGGTCGAGGGCGCGCATCCCGATCCGTGGATCCTGCCGACCAACGGTGCCCCGGTCGCGATGGGCCCCGACAGTTTCCTCGACGGGTCGGTGTTCGACCCCAGCAACAAAGAAACCTCAACGACCTTCAAACAGCAGGAGAGCAATCATGGCAACTAAGAGCGGCCGCAAGGGCCTGGGACGGCGTGACCTTTTCAAGAGCGCCTCGGGCGTTGCGGCGACGGCCGCCCTGTTGAGCGCGGCGCGCGCGGCCCTGCCCGCCGGCGCCTTCGCGCAAGGAGCGGGACCGGAGACCAACAAGGTCACGCTGGGTTTCATCGCGCTCACCGACTCCTCGCCGCTGATCGTGGCCAAGGAGAAGAAGCTGTTCGACAAGTACGGCATCACCGACGCCAACATCGCCAAGCAGGCCTCATGGGGCACGACACGCGACAACATCGTGCTGGGCTCCGGTGCGGGCGGCATCGACGGCGCGCATATCCTGACGCCCAAGCCCTACCAGATCTCGCTGGGCCTCACGACGCCGGAGAACAAGCCGGTGCCGATGTACATCCTGTCGCGCCTCAACACGAACGGCCAGGCGATCTCGGTTGCGAAGGAGCTGATGCCGACCGGCGCGACGGTCAATGCCGAGCCGCTCAAGGCCGCCTTCGCCAAGATGAAGGCCGGCGGCAAGGAAGTGAAGTGCGCCATGACCTTTCGCGGCGGCACCCACGATCTCTGGATCCGCTACTGGCTGGCTGCCGGCGGCATCGATCCCGAGAAGGACGTCTCGACCATCGTCGTGCCGCCGCCGCAGATGGTGGCCAACATGAAGGTCGGCAGCATGGAGGCCTTCTGCGTCGGCGAGCCGTGGAACGAGCAGCTGGTCAACCAGGGCATCGGCTACTCGGCCTGCACCACGGGCGACCTCTGGAAGAACCATCCGGAGAAGAGCCTCGGCCTGCGCGCCGACTGGGTCGACAAGAACCCGAAGGCGGCGCTGGCCGTCCTGCAGGCGGTGCTCGAAGCCGCGCAATGGTGCGACAAGCTCGAGAACGCCAAGGAATTGTCGGAGATCGTGGGCAAGCGCCAGTGGTTCAACTGCCCGCCGGCCGACATCATCAACCGCATCGAGGGCAAGGTGAACTACGGCGATGGCCGCAAGATCGACAATCGCGACCTGTCGATGAAGTTCTGGCGCGACCACGCCTCCTATCCCTTCCAGAGCCACGAACTGTGGTTCCTAACCGAGAACCAGCGCTGGGGCATGATGGCGCCGGACCTCGACACCAAGGCGATCATCGCCAAGGTCAATCGCGAGGATCTGTGGCGCGAGGCCGCCAAGGCCATCGGCGTCGCCGCGAACGAGATGCCGAGCGGCACCTCGCGCGGCAAGGAGACCTTCTTCGACGGCAAGGTCTTCGACCCGGCCGATCCGAAGGCCTATCTCGCGGCGCTCCAGATCAAGAAGGTGGCATGATGACGGCCGTCGCCAAGTCTGCCGCATCGGTGGTCGCCGCCGTTCCCGTTCCGGAGAGCTCGGCCGAGATCGTGACGTTCCGGCCGCCCGTACGGCCGGCCCTGCAGCGCGCGATGGAAATCGCGCGACACGTGGCGAGCGTCGTCCTGCCGCCGCTCATCGTGATCTCGCTCACGCTGTTCGTGTGGCAGCTCCTCTGCTCGGAACCCGGCGCGCGCCTGCCGCCGCCGACCAAGGTCGTGTCGGACGCGTGGGATTTCATCGCCGATCCGTTCTACGACAATGGCGGCATCGACAAGGGCGCCTTCTGGCAGATCTCCAAGAGCCTGGGCCGTGTCGCCATCGGCTTCAGTCTGGCCGCCGTCGTCGGCATCGCGCTGGGCGTGCTGGTCGGCCAGAGCACCTGGGCGATGCGCGGCCTCGATCCGATCTTCCAGGTTCTGCGCACCGTGCCGCCGCTCGCCTGGCTGCCGCTGTCGCTGGCGGGCTTCCGCCATGCCGATCCCTCGGCACTGTTCGTGATCTTCATCACCTCGATCTGGCCGATCATCATCAACACGTCGGTGGGTGTGCGGAACATCCCGCAGGACTATCGCAACGTCGCGGCGGTGATCCGTCTCTCCTGGTGGGAGGTCTTCTACAAGATCACCTTGCCGGCCACCGTGCCCTACATCTTCACCGGTCTGCGCATCGGCGTGGGCCTGAGCTGGCTCGCCATCGTGGCGGCCGAGATGCTGATCGGCGGCGTGGGCATCGGCTTCTTCATCTGGGACGCGTGGAACAGCTCGCGCATCTCCGACATCATCGTGGCCCTGGTCTATATCGGCATCGTCGGCTTCCTGCTCGACAAGCTGATTGCCGTGGTCGGTCACTTCGTCTCGCACGGCGTCTCGGCGCAGTAGGAGCAAAGACCATGACAACCCAGCCCTATCTCAAGTTCGAGCAGATCGGCATGAGCTTCCGTCGCGGCCAGATGGCAACGGAAGTGCTGCGCGACGTCAACCTGCGCATCGAGCAGGGCGAATTCGTCTCGATGATCGGCCATTCCGGATGCGGCAAGTCGACCTTGCTCAACATCCTGGGCGGCCTGCTGAAGTCGACCAGCGGCGAGGTCTTCCTCGAAGGCAAGGTGGTCGACGAACCGGGCCCCGACCGCGCCATCGTGTTCCAGAACCACTCGCTGCTGCCGTGGCTCACCGTCTACGGCAACATCGCCATCGCCGTCGACAAGGTGTTCGGCAGCTCCAAGAGCAAGGCCGAGCGCCACGACTGGGTGATGCACAATCTCGAGCTGGTGCAGATGGCCCAGGCCAAGGACAAGCGGCCGCACGAGGTATCCGGCGGCATGAAGCAAAGGGTGGGTATCGCCCGGGCGCTCGCCATGCAGCCCAAAGTGCTGCTGATGGACGAGCCGTTCGGCGCGCTCGACGCGCTGACCCGCGCGCACCTGCAGGACAGCGTGATGGAAATCCATTCCCGGCTCGGCAACACGGTGATGATGATCACCCACGATGTCGACGAGGCGGTGCTGCTGTCGGATCGCGTGGTGATGATGACCAACGGGCCCGCCGCCACGATCGGCGAGATCCTGCCGATCAACCTGCCGCGGCCGCGCCGCCGCCTCGAACTCGCGACCGACGCCGAATACGCTCGCTGCCGCGCCGCCGTACTCGAATTCCTCTACGCACGTCACAGGGTTCCGGCACGGGCCGCATGAGCGAAGAATTCGACGACGCCCAGAAACAATGGCTGCAAGGCTTCGTCAGCGGGATCGAGGCCCGCAAGGCGGCCGACAAGCTTGCCTCGCGCACGGCGGGCGCCCCGGCCGGCGGCCAGCCGATCGGACCGGACGCCCTGCAGCATGCCGCGCAGGACCGCACCGTCGCGGCCGGCGGCAAGCTGGTCGCCGAGGAGACCGCCAAGCGCGCGCGCCATCCGTTCGATCGTTGGGACGAGGTGGTGGGGCGCGCCGAGGCGGGACAGTTCCCCAAGGGTATCGACGTCTTTCTCACCAAGTATCACGGGCTGTTCTACGTCGCGCCGGCGCAGGATTCCTTCATGTGCCGGCTGCGCATTCCCAACGGCATCCTGAACAGTTGGCAGATGCGCGGGCTGGCCGATGCGGCGGATTCCTTCGGCGGCGGCTATGCCGATGTGACGACGCGCGCCAACCTGCAGATCCGCGAGATTCCGGCGCGGCATGCCGTCGACCTGCTGCTGGCCGTGCAGGAACTCGGCCTCACCTCGCGCGGCTCGGGCGCCGACAATATCCGCAACATCACCGGCAGCCCGACCGCCGGCATCGACCCACAGGAACTCTACGACACGCGGCCGCTGTGCCGCGCCATGCACCACTACATCCTCAATCATCGCGAGATGTACGGCCTGCCGCGCAAGTTCAACATCGCCTTCGATGGCGGTGGGCGCGTGCCGGTGCTGGAGGACACCAACGATATCGGCTTCGTCGCGACCGAGGTGACGGGCGGCGAGGGGTTCGAGCCCGGCATCTATTTCCGCCTGCAGCTCGGCGGCATCACCGGCCATCTCGACTTTGCCTTCGAGACCGGCATCCTGCTGAAGCCCGAGGAGTGCGTGACGGTGGCCGGTGCCATCGTGCGGGCCTTCGCGATCCATGGCGACCGCACCAACCGGCTGAAGGCGCGCCTGAAATACGTGATCGACCGCATGGGCCGCGAGGCCTTCGTGGCCGAGGTCGAGAAGGAACATGGCGCCAAGCTGCGCCGCGCGGCGGGCGCACAGGTGACGCCCCGAACGCTCGCGGACAAGCACGGCCATATCGGCGTGCACGACCAGAAGCAGATGGGTCTCAGCTATCTCGGCCTCGTGCTGCCGGTGGGCCGCATGACCTCGGAGCAGATGCGCGGCATCGCCGAGATCGCGCAGCGCTTCGGCAGCGGCACGATCCGCTTCACCGTGTGGCAGAACCTGCTGATCTCGGACGTGGCCGACCGCGACGTTGGTGTCTGCATCGCAGCCATCGCGGCCTTGGGTCTGGGCGTCGAGGCCAGTGCCATCCGCCGCGGCCTGGTGGCCTGTACCGGCAATGCCGGCTGCAAGTTCGCGGCCTCGAACACCAAGAGTCATGCGCTGAAGCTTGCGGACTATCTAGAAATGCGGCTGGCGATCGACACGCCGATCAACATCCACCTGACTGGCTGCCATCATTCCTGCGCCCAGCATTATGTCGGCGACATCGGACTGATCGCAGCCAAGGTCGAGCGCGGCGAGGACAGCGTCGAGGGCTACCACGTCTTCATCGGTGGCGGTGCCGCTTCGACCGCCGAGCAGGCGATGGCACGCGAATACGCGACCTCGATCGCCTTCGACGAATTGCCGCCGCTCCTCGAGCGGCTGCTTTCGGCCTATCTGGGTCATCGTCAGTCACCGGCGGAATCGTTCTTCGAATTCTGCCGCCGCCACGAGATCGCAACCTTGCGCGAGTTGGCGGAGCGCGCACCCGTTTCGGCGCTCGCGGCATGAACGCGATCTCACTCATTCCGCAGATCATCCCCGAGAACGCGCCCTTCTCGACGGAGCAGCGCGCCTGGCTGAACGGTTTCTTCGCGGCCTATCTCGGCGTGAACGCCGGCGACACAGGTGGGACGACGGCGGAGCCTGCCGAGCCCGAGGATTTTCCCTGGCACGACGGGGCGCTCTCATTGGCTGAGCGTCTTGAACTTGCAAAAGATAAAAAGCCCGAGCGCCAGCTGATGGCGGCGATGGCCCAGCTCGACTGCGGCCAGTGCGGCTATCTCTGCCAGACCTATGCCGAGGCCGTGTGGTCTGGCGCCGAGGCCGACATGGGCCGCTGCGTGCCGGGCGGCAAGGAAACACAGCGCAAGGTGAAGGAACTCGTCGCCGCGCTGGAGCCGATGCGCGACGGGTCGGCCATGGCCGCGCCGTCGGTGAAGCCCGCCGGCCAGGTCGGCTTCTCGCGTGACCGGCCCGCGCTCGCCACCCTCGTCGATGCCCATCCGCTGAACCGCAACGGTTCCGAAAAGGATGTGCGTCATGTTGTGCTCGATCTTTCGGCGAGCGACGTCACCTACGAGGCGGGCGACAGTCTCGGCGTCTTCGCCCGCAAGAACCCGCAACTCGTCCAGGCCGTTCTCGACCGGCTGGGCGCCACCGGCGAGGAGATGGTCGGCGTGGACCACGAGGCACTGCCGTTGCGACAGGCGCTGCTGAGCAAGGTCGATATCGCACGCCCGAGCGACGAATGCATGCTGTTCCTGGCGAGCCGCGCCTTCGACGGCGAGGAAGCCTTGAAGCTGCAGGCGCTGGCATCGGGCGAGGGACCACCCGAGTTGGCCGAGGCCGACCTGCTCGACCTGCTGCAGGCCTTCCCCTCCGTGTCGCCCTCCTTGCCCGGCCTGCTGAAGTCGCTCGACCGGCTGCAGCCTCGCCTCTACTCGATCGCCTCGTCGCCCAAGGCGCATCCGGGCGAAGTCCATCTCACCGTGTCGGCCGTGCGCTGGGATACCAACGAGCGCACCCGCACCGGCATCGGCTCCTGCTATCTCGCCGACTTCGCCAAGCCCGGCGACGTCATCCCGGTGTTCGTGCAGAAGGCCCACGGCTTTGCGCCACCGGTCGACGATGCGGCGCCAGCCATCATGGTCGGGCCGGGCACCGGTATTGCCCCGTTCCGCGCCTTCCTCGAAGAGCGCGACGCGCGCGGCGCGAAGGGCAGGAACTGGCTGTTCTTCGGCGACCAGAAGCGCACCACCGATTTCCTCTACGAGGACCAGATCATCGACTGGCAGCGGCGCAGCGTGCTGTCCCGCCTCGACCTCGCTTTCTCGCGCGATCAGGCCGAGAAGATCTACGTCCAGACCCGCATGCGCGAGAACGCCGCCGAGCTGTGGGCGTGGTTCGAGCAGGGCGCGCACTTCTATGTCTGCGGCGACGCCAAGCGCATGGCCAAGGATGTCGAGACGGCGTTGCTCGACGTCGCGATGGGGCCGGGCGGCAAGAGTGAGTCGGAGGCGAAAGCCTGGCTTGACGGTCTTGCGAAGGCCGGCCGGTATCAGCGTGATGTTTACTAGTCGTACGACCGAGCAAGGGTCCCTCGCTGCGCTCGGGATGACACGCTTTTTTGTCATCCCGAGCGTAGCGAGGGACCTTTCGTCATGACCGCCGCCGGCGTCCACACGACCTGTCCGTATTGCGGCGTGGGCTGCGGGCTGGTCGCGACGGCCGACGGGAAGGGCGGGGCGGCCATTGCAGGCGACCGCGCGCATCCCGCCAATCATGGACGGCTGTGCTCGAAGGGTGCGGCGCTGGGCGAGACGCTGTCGCTCGAAGACCGGCTGCTGCATCCCGAGATCCACGGACGGCGCGTCTCATGGGAGGTCGCGCTCGACACGGTGGCGGAGGGCTTTCGGAAGACGATCGAGCAGCATGGGCCCGATGCCGTCGCCTTCTATGTCTCCGGACAGTTGCTGACCGAGGATTATTACGTCGCCAACAAGCTGATCAAAGGCTTCCTCGGCACCGCTAACATCGACACCAATTCGCGCCTCTGCATGGCCTCCTCTGTGGCGGGCCACAAACGTGCCTTCGGCAGCGACACGGTGCCGGGCCGCTACGAGGATTTCGAGCAGGCCGATCTCGTGGTGCTGGTCGGCAGCAATCTCGCCTGGTGCCATCCCGTGCTGTTCCAGCGCCTGGAAGCCGCCAAGCGCGCGCGGCCCTCGATGAAGGTCGTGGTAATCGATCCGCGCCGCACCGAGACCTGCGACATCGCCGATCTGCATCTGGCGCTGAAGCCCGGCAGCGACGTGGCGCTGTTCAACGTCCTGCTCGCGGGTCTTGCGGAGCGCGGCGTGACCGACCGCGACTTCGTCGACCGGCATACGTCGGGCCTCGATGCGGCGCTCGCCGCCGCGCGTGCAACGGATGCTGCGGCCTGTGGCTTGCCGCCGGCCGACATCGCGACCTTCCTCGACTGGTTCGCCCGCACCGAAAAGGTGGTGACGCTCTATTCCCAAGGCGTTAACCAGTCGAGCGCCGGCGTCGACAAGGTGAACGCGCTGATCAACTGCCACCTGCTGACCGGTCGCATCGGTCGGCCGGGCATGGGGCCTTTCTCGATCACCGGCCAGCCCAATGCGATGGGCGGCCGCGAGGTCGGTGCGCTGTCCAACACGCTCGCCGCGCATATGGATTTCGGTGCGACCGAGATCGACAGGGTCGGTCGCTTCTGGCGCGCCGCGCACATGGCGACCAGGCCCGGCCTCAAGGCGGTCGACCTGTTCGAAGCCGTGCGTGCCGGCCGCATCAAGGCGGTGTGGATCATGGCGACCAATCCCGTCGCCAGCCTTCCCCATGCCGATGCCGTGCGCGAGGCGTTGCGCGGGTGCGACTTATCGATCGTCTCCGAGGCGATCCGCGCCACCGACACCGTCGATGCCTGCCGTATCCGGCTACCGGCACTCGCCTGGGCGGAGAAGGATGGCACGGTGACGAACTCCGAGCGTGGCATCTCGCGCCAGCGGCCGTTCCTGCCGCCGCCCGGCGAGGCGAAACAGGATTGGTGGATCCTCTCCGAAGTCGCTCGGCGCCTCGGTCATGGCGACGCCTTCGCGTGGCGCGGCGTCGCCGACATCTTCCGCGAGCATGCCGCGCTCTCGGGCTTCGAGAACGCCGGCACGCGCGATTTCGACATCGGCGATCGCGCCACGCTCGACGATGCGGCCTACGAGTCGCTTCAGCCTTTCACCTGGGGCGGCGGCGCGGACCAGCGCTTCTTCGGCGATGGCAGCTTCTTCCATGCCGACCGGCGCGCGCGGTTCATCGCCACCACGGCGCGCGCACCGGTGAACGCACCGAACGAGGCGCGGCCATTGATCCTCAATACCGGTCGCGTGCGCGACCAGTGGCACACGATGACACGCACCGGGAAGTCGGTGCGGCTTGCCGGTCATCGGCCCGAGCCTGCGATCGAACTGCATCCGCGCGACGCCACGGTGCGCGGCCTGGCCGATGGCGACATCGCAGAAGTGACGAGCGCCTGGGGGCGGGGCGTGCTGCGTGTTCATGTGACGGACTCGTTACGCAAGGGCGAGGCCTTCGGGCCCATGCACTGGACCGCGCAGGTGAGCCGCGCGGGTCGCATCAACGCTGCAGTGAATCCGGCCGTCGATCCTATTTCCGGCCAGCCGGAGTTGAAGCACACCCCTGTCGAGATTCGTCGTCTTGATATGCGCTGGCATGGCACGATTCTCGCTCGGCGCGCGGTGATGCTGCCGGAGATTTCCTACTGGGCGCGGATCAGAGGCGCCGGCTATCACGCCTACATCGTTGCGGGCGACCAGCCTCTCGCCGTGGCCCAACAGGCCCTGTCTGCCGCCGTGCGCACGGCCAATCCGGGCCCCTGGCTCGCGGGCGAGGATGGCGTGGGCGCGGTCGTCAGCGACGGCCGGGTCGAAGCGGTGATGACGCTGGGGTCGACATACCAGGCCGAGGCGCGCGATCGCTTCGCACCGTTCATGGCAATGGACCGCCTCACGATGCAACAGCGCGACGCGCTGCTGCAGGGCGGGACCGACATGCATCGCGGCGGCGAGATCTGCGCCTGCTTCGGCGTGTCGTGCGGTGCCGTCGAAGCGGCCATCGCCGACGGTGCGACCTCGCTGGCTGCCGTTGGCGCGAAGACGCATGCC
This sequence comes from Reyranella sp. GW821-FHT14A01, assembly GCF_058803965.1. Classification (NCBI taxonomy): domain Bacteria; kingdom Pseudomonadati; phylum Pseudomonadota; class Alphaproteobacteria; order Hyphomicrobiales; family Reyranellaceae; genus Reyranella; species Reyranella sp. GW821-FHT14A01. The sequence goes on along the minus strand of NZ_JBXAPM010000012.1, from coordinate 158,228 downwards.
GGCACCAATTGCGGCTCCTGCCGTCCCGAGATTCGCGCGCTGCTGCGCGCCGCGCGCCAGGTGAAGGCCGCGTGATGCAGACTTTCCCGCTCTTCCTTTCGCTGCAGGGCCGCCGCGCGCTGATCGTCGGCGGCGAGGAGGCCGCCGCGCGCAAGGCGGAGCTGCTGCTCAAGGCCGGCGCCCAGGTCTCGCTGATCGCCGAGACCGTCTGTGGCGAGGTCGCCCATTTCATTGCCGAGGGGCATATTTCCTGGGCCGGCTGCGCGTTCGACGACGACGATCTCGAGGGCGTGTCGCTGGTCATCGTGGCTGCCGAGGACGAGTCGGTGCAGGCACGTGTGTCGGCCGCCGCCCAGGCGCGTTGCGTTCCCGTCAATGTCGTCGACCGGCCGGCGCTCTCGACCTTCATCATGCCGGCGATCATCGATCGCGCGCCGATCACCATCGCCATCTCGACCGCCGGCACGTCGCCCGCGCTCGCCCGCCGCATCCGCGCCGAGCTCGAGCGCAGCCTTCCGGCGGCGCTGGGCCGGCTGGCGCGCTTCGCCGAAATCTTCCGCGAACAGGTTCGCCGCACCCTCGTCGTGCCGCGGGCGCGCCGCCGCTTCTGGGATCGCGTCTTCGAGGGCCGGGTCGGCGAGCTCGCTTTGGCCGGCGACGAGATCGGTGCGCGCCGCGAACTGATCCGCCTGCTCGACACTGTGCGCGGCGAGACGCCGTCGGCCGGGATGGTCCATCTGGTCGGCGCCGGGCCGGGCGATCCCGACCTGCTGACCCTGAAGGCGCATCGCCTGCTGCAGCGGGCGGACGTCGTGGTCTACGACCGGCTGGTCTCCGACGAGGTCCTGGCGATGGCGCGCCGCGATGCCGAGCGCGTCTATGTCGGCAAGCGGCGGGCGAACCATTGCATGCCGCAGCAGGAGATCAACGACCGGCTGGCGGCGCTGGCGCGTGCCGGCAAGAGCGTCGTGCGGCTGAAGGGCGGCGATCCCTTCGTGTTCGGCCGCGGCGGCGAGGAAGTCGAAGCGCTGGTGAGAGCGGGCGTCGCCGTCGAGGTGGTGCCCGGCGTGACGGCGGCCCTGGGCTGTGCCTCCAGCACGGGCATTCCGCTCACCCATCGCGACCATGCCCAGGCCTGCGTGATGGTCACCGGCCATCTCAAGAACGGCACGGTCGATCTCGACTGGCAGATGCTCGCTCGGCCGCGGCAGACCGTCGTCATCTATATGGGGGCGGGTGCGCTGCAGCAGATCGCCTCGAAACTGATCGCCCACGGCCTGCCGTCTTCGACTCCCGTCGCGCTGATCGAGAACGGCACGACGGACCGCGAGCGTCGGGTCGTCGGGACGTTGGCCACGATCGATCGGCAGGCGCAGCGGGCTTACCTGAGCGGTCCCACGCTCTGCATGGTGGGTGAAGTGGTCGGCTTGGCCCTCAGCCGTGACCAGGAATTAAGCTTTGAGTCGAGAATGGGTCTCTGATAAGGGTGTCTGTGACAAAAATGCAACAACACCGGGGCAGGGATGCGTAGTTTTGTACTGAGCCTGGCGACACTGTTGGCATTTGCCGGCACGGGCTTCGCCCAAACAAATACAGGCGCTTCGACCGCTCCCAAGGTCAAGACCGCCGCCACCGCGACGACCCAGGCTGCTACCACGAAGAAGACGACTGCTGCACCCGCGAAGTCGGCGAACATCCAGAAGGCCGCCGCCCAGCAGAAGAAGGCACCGGCCACCTCGTCCCGCGCCGGCCGCTATGGCGGTTTCGCACCCTCTGCCGCCGCCCTGGCCGCGCCGCTGCCGGCGCCCGATCTCGACCTCTCCAGCCCGCGCAGCCTCAGCCTGGTGAACTTCAACACCAAGGAAGAGGTGACGGTCACCTACTGGTCGAACGGCTCCTATCACCGCACCGCGCTCGACCAGCTCAACCAGTTCCTGCGCGACAGCCGCGACAGCGGCGTGACCGAGATGGATCCGCTGCTGTTCGACGTGCTGTGGCACACCGCCCGCATCGCGGGCTATGCCGGCCAGATCGAGGTCCTGTCGGCCTTCCGCTCGCCCGAGAGCAATGCCTGGCTGGCCAGCGTCAGCCGCGGCGTGGCGCGCGACAGCCAGCACATGAACGGCAACGCCATGGACATCCGGTTCCCCGGCGTCCCGGTGTTCCGCATCCGCCAGGCCGCGCGGTCGCTCAACATGGGCGGCGTTGGTTTCTACCCGCGCTCCGGCTTCGTGCATCTCGACACCGGTCCCGTCCGCTACTGGTAACACCATGAGCCGCATCGAAATCGTCGAGGGCGACATCACGCGCCTCGACGTCGATGCCATCGTGAACGCCGCCAAGGAGAGCCTGCTGGGCGGCGGCGGCGTCGACGGCGCCATCCACCGCGCCGCCGGCCCCGAACTGCTCGCCGAATGCCGCACGCTTGGCGGCTGCCCCACGGGCGAAGCGAAGATCACCGCCGGCTATCGCCTCAAGGCGCGCCACGTCATCCATACGGTCGGCCCGGTCTGGCACGGCGGCACGCAGGGCGAGCCCGAACTGCTGGCCCGCTGCTATCGCAACAGCATGGCGCTCGCGATCGTGCACGGCCTCCACAGCATCGCCTTCCCCGCCATCTCGACCGGCATCTACGGCTACCCGAAGCAGGAAGCCGCCGAGATCGCCGTCCACGAGGTGAACATGATCCGCATGCCCGAACACGTGATCTTCTGCTGCTTCGACAAGGCGACCGCCGACGTCTATCGCGAGATCGTCGGCGCTTAGCCTATCAATGGAGCGCGCCACTCCAGTGGCGCTCAAGCTTCGTCGAGGCACAGAGGATGAGCGCAACTGGAGTTGCGCGCTCCGTTGTTACCGTCACTGCCCGTAGCGATTGGCGTTCTTCAGGTATTCCAGCTCCTCCGACGTCGTGGCTCGGCCCAGAACCTCGTTGCGGTGGGGGAAGCGGCCGAAGCGGGCGACGACGTCGCGGTGGTCGGCGGCTGACCTCAGATTGTCCTCGCCGCCGATCGTGTCGAACAGGGCGCAGGCGAACTGCTGGTCGGCGAGCTGCTCGCTGTGGCCGAACGGCATGTAGAAGAACAGCCGCATGTCGACCGGGAACACCGACGGATAGAAGCGCGCCACCGCGTAGCGCGCGATCTCGATGGCCTTGTTATCGCCGGCGAAGGCGCGCGCCGTCTTGCGGAAGCAGTTCCGCGTGAACTGATCGCACAGCAGGATCAGCGCCAGGGCGCCCTCGGGCGAATCCTTCCAGGCGTCGAGTTCGCCCGCGATGGCCCGTTCGATGGCGCCGCCGAACCGGCCGATGGTCTCGGCATCGAATTCGGGCGTGCTCTTCCACCAGATGTCGCGCGGCTTGCCGTGGTCGGGATGGCCGAGCGGCAGGAACCAGAAATCGATGATGTCGCGGATGGACGGCGTCTGTGTCATGCGTCTTAAGGTAGACAGGGCGCACAGAACCCGTCGAGAGAGGAAACCGTGGGCAAGGCCAGAAACGTTTTGTTCATCATGTGCGACCAGCTGCGCGCGGATCACCTGTCCTGCGCCGGCCATCCGCACCTCAGGACACCGGCGATCGACGCGCTGGCGGCGCGCGGCGTGCGCTTCCCGCGCGCCTATGTGCAGTCGGGCGTCTGCGGGCCGAGCCGCATGAGCTTCTATACCGGCCGCTATGTGTCGAGCCACGGCGCCACCTGGAACCGGGTGCCGCTCTCCTTGCGCGAAAAGACCCTCGGCGAATTCCTGTCGATGGCCGGGATCAAGGTGGCGCTGGCCGGCAAGACCCACATCCTGCCCGACCTCGAGGCGCTGGAGCGCTTCGGCATCGAGGGCGGCTCGGCGCTGGAGGCGCTGATGCGGGCCGGCCGCTTCGAGGAGCTGGACCGCTATGACGGCCATTCGCCGCCGGGTGCGGAGAGCGGCTATCCCGAATATCTGCGGCGCCACGGCTACGTCTCCGAGGATCCGTGGAGCGACTTCGTGATCGCAGCCGACGGGCCCAATGGCGAGAAGGCCTCGGGCTGGCACATGCGCAACGTCCATCTGCCGGCGCGCGTGAAGGAGGAGCATTCCGAGACCGCCTACATGACGCGCGAGGCGATGCGCTTCATCGACGAGATGGGCGCCAAGCAATGGTGCCTGCATCTCAGCTACGTGAAGCCGCATTGGCCCTACATGGCGCCGGCGCCCTATCACAACATGTACGGTGCCGCCGACATGCTGCCGCTGAACCGCGACGAGCGGGAGCGGGTCAACGAGCATCCCGTGCTCGCCGCCTATCGCGAGATGGAGGAATCGGTCTCCTTCAGCCGGCCCGAGGCGCCGGGCATCGTGCGGCCGGCCTATATGGGCCTCATCACCCAGCTCGACGATTGGCTCGGCCGCCTGTTCACCCACATGGAGCGCGCCGGCCGGCTCGACGACACGCTGATCGTCTTCACCGCCGACCACGGCGATTTCCTGGGCGACCATTGGCTGGGCGAAAAGGAGATGTTCTACGAAGAGGCGCAGCGCGTGCCCTTCATCGTGGTCGATCCCGATCCCGAGGCCGACCTGACGCGCGGCACGGTCGACGAGCGCTTCGTCGAGGCGATCGATGTCGTGCCCACCATCCTCGAGACGCTGGGCCTGCCGCCGCAGGATCACCTGCTGGAGGGCCGATCTCTTTTGCCGCTCCTGCGCAAGATCCATCTCGACACCTGGCGCGACGCTGTCTTCTCCGAACTCGACTATTCCTTCCGCGAGGCGCGCACGATCCTCGGCCGCAAGCCCAACGAGTGCCGCGCCATCATGGTCCGCACCGAACGCTGGAAATATGTCTGGTGGCAGGGTTTCAGGCCGATGCTGTTCGATCTCGCCAACGACCCGAAGGAGCGGTGCGATCTCGGCGGCGACCTGACCTACGCGCCGATCTTCCGCGAGATGGAGGAGCGGCTGAACGCCTGGGCCAAGGCGCGCAAGAGTCGCGTCACCGTCGACGACACTTACGTCGCGGCACGCACGGCCAAGCATCGCCAGCACGGCATCTTCTTTGGACAGTGGTGAGATGAGCAACCAGCCCTACATCCTTCACGGCTTCGGCCCGTCGCCCTATTCGGTGAAGATGCGTGCCATTCTGCGCTATCGCCGGCTGCCCTTTATCTGGAAGGCCGTGGGCTGGCCGCGCGACGTCGCGGTCGCGGCCGGCTTGCCGCCGGTCATCCCGGCGCTGACGTTTCCCGACGGCACGGTGATGAACGATTCGACGCCGCTCGCCTATGCGCTGGAGCGCGCGCATCCCGGCCAGCGCTCGATCGTGCCCGACGATCCGGCGCACGCCTATCTCAGCGACCTGCTGGAGGATTTTGGCGACGAGTGGGTCACCAAGATCATGTTCCATTATCGCTGGTACTACGCGCCCGACCGGGCGTTCGCGCAGGGATGGGTGATCACCTCGCGCGATCCGCAGATGCCGGACGCCGAGCGGCGCGAGGCGATGCAGGCGTTCAACGACCGCCAGGTCGGCCGCATGGCGATGGTCGGCTGCACCGACGCCAACCGGCCGATCATCGAGGACAGCTATCGCATCATCCTCGACGCGCTCGATGCCCATGTCCGAAAGATGGAGTTCCTGTTCGGCTCGCGGCCGTCGCTGGCCGAGTTCGGCCTGTTCGGCCAACTCCAGATCCTGTCGGTCGATCCGACGCCGATGGCCGAGATGCGCGAACGCGCGCCCGACGTCTATTGCTGGCTGATGCGTCTCGACGATGCCTCGGGCGTCGAGGGCGAATGGCTGGCGGCCGATGCGCCGTTGCCGGAGGCGGTGACGGCCCTGCTGAAACATTGCGGCGAGACCTACCTGCCGTTCCTCGCCGCCAATCGCGCGGCGCTCGAACGCGGCGCGCCGTCGGTCGATCTCGACATTCTCGGCCGGAAGTGGAGTCAGGCGCCGTTCCGCTACCAGGTGAAGTGCTACGACGCGCTGCGCAAGAAGCTCGCCGCTCTGCCGGTCGACGTGCGGCACCGGCTCGATCCCGTGCTCGCTGAAACCGGCTGCCTGCGCTGGCTCGACTAGAGCGCAAGACGCATAAACGAAACAAACGAAATAAACGCAACGAACGAAACGGACACCCCCGGGAACCGATTCCCGGGATTTCGGTGGCTTGTCTAAGGTCGAATGGCCGATGCAGTAATCGCACAGTAAAACTCTGCCCCTAAGTTTTTCAGCCTGGGGGAGAGACACCATGACGACCGCGACCGAAGAGACTTTCGACAGCAAGGGCGACCTCAAGATCCATCTGCGCTCGTGGAAGCCCGAGGGTGCGCCGCGCGCCGTCGTCATCATCTGCCACGGCGTCAATTCGCATGGCGGCCAGTATCTCTGGCCGGCGGGCGAACTCGTGAAGAAGGGCCATGCCGTCTTCGCGCTCGACCTGCGCGGCCGCGGCAAGTCGGACGGCGAGCGTTTCTATGTCGACGACGTCGCCGACTATGTCGCCGACGTGGCCGGCGTCGTGAAGATCGCCAAGGCGCGCCATCCCGGCCTGCCGGTCTTCCTGCTGGGCCACAGCGCCGGCGGCGTCGTCTCCGCCACCTACACGCTCGACAACCAGGCCGAGCTCGCGGGCTTCATCTGCGAGAGCTTCGCCTTCCAGGTGCCGGCGCCGGGCTTCGCGCTCGCCGCCATCAAGGGGCTGAGCCACATCGCGCCGCGCCTGCCGGTGCTGAAGCTCAAGAACGAGGATTTCTCGCGCGATCCCGCGGCCGTGGCGGCCCTGAACGCCGATCCGCTCACCGCCCACGAGATCCAGCCGGCCGCCACCGTCGCCGCACTGGTGCGCGCCGACGAGCGCCTGCGCGAGGAATTCCCGAAGATTACCTTGCCCGTCCTCATCATGCACGGCACCGCCGACAAGGCGACCGTCTGCGAGGGCAGCCAGTTCTTCTACGACACGGCCGGCTCCGCCGACAAAACCCTGAAGCTCTACAAGGACCACTTCCACGACCTGCTGGCCGACACCGGCAAGGAAGGCGTGATGGCCGATATCACCGCGTGGATCGACGCGCGCCTGCCCTAGAACTCCATCGGGTCGCGGAAGTGCGCCTTGAAGATGCGGTCTCGATGCTCGATCAGGATCGGGTCGAGCGCCGCCACGATCTGCGGGTCGCTGGCGGCGAAGGCCGGGCGTGACGATTCGCGGATCGGGCACTGCGCCGCCGGCAGCGGCAGCATCATGTTCATGACCGTGGTCCAGTAGATGTCGACGGCGCTCAACGCATCGCCGACGAAATAGAAAACGCCGCGCGCCTGTTGCGCGCGGAGTCGCATCGCGAGCCCGCGCAAGGTCGCGGCGATACGGGCGCCCGCCGCTGCGGTCGTCGGCATCGAAGCGTCGTGAGCGACGATCTCGGCGGGAGTCCTGTAGGCGAGCATTTGCATCTCCTTTTCGCCATGATGCTTGCTGCTATGGGCCGGCCCGGCCAACGATGTTTTCCAGGGGCGGGATGAAAATTTCTGCTTCCCGACCCGCAGCGCGAGCCGGCGGGACGGGTTCGCGTGACGCCCGCCGGACGGACTGTTAGCGTCCGCGCCATAGATAAGAAAAGTCGTGTGTGGAGGAGTCATGTTCGAGTTCAAGGCTACCCGTCGTGCCGTTCTTGCCGGCGCCGCTGCAACCCTCGCCGCGCCGGGCGTCGTGCGCGCGCAGGACGCTTTCCCCAACAAGCAGATCAAGTTCATCGTGCCCTACACGCCGGCCGGCGCGACCGACAACATCTCGCGCATCGTCATGGCCAAGGTCTCGGAGCTGCTGGGCCAGCAGGTGCTGATCGACAACAGGGCGGGTGGCGGCGGCACGATCGGCACCGACGCGATCGCCAAGGCAGCGCCCGACGGCTACACGATCGGCCTCGTCACCATCTCCATGTTCTGCATGGCGCCGGCCCTCTACGCCAAGCTGCCCTACGATTCGGCCAAGGACTTCTCGCCGATGGCCGGCATGTCGGTGTGGCCGAACATGCTGGTGGTCCATCCCAGCGTGCCGGCCAAGACCGTGCCGGAGCTGATCGCATTGCTGAAGGCGAACCCCGGCAAGTACAACATGGCCTCGTCCGGTTCGGGGACCACGATCCATCTGGCCGGCGAGATGTTCAAGCAGCTCACCGGCACCGACATGGTGCACGTGCCCTACAAGGGCAGCGCCGGCGCGATGCAGGATCTCATCGCCGGCAACGTCCACATCATGTTCGACAACATGCCGAGCTGCTTCCCGCATGTGCAGGCGGGCAAGCTGCGCGCGCTGGGCGTCACCAGCCGCGAGCGCAACAAGGCGGCGCCCGACGTGCCGGCGATCATCGAATTCGTGCCGAACTATGTCGTGGAAGTCTGGATGGGCTTCGGCGGCCCGGCCGGCGTGCCGCAGCAGATCGTCGACAAGCTGGCGGCTGCCGGCACCAAGGCGCTCGAGGATGCCGACGTGAAGGCCAAGTTCGCCGCGCTCGGCACCGATCCCTGGCCGATGTCGCCCAAGGGCCTGCAGGACCGCATCGTGAGCGAGATCGCGGTGTGGGCGCCGATCGTCAAGGCGAGCGGCGCCAAGGTGGACGGCTGAGGCCGCGCCGACCCGATCCGAACCGCCGCGCCGTCCTCCGTGCTGGGGGAAGGCCGTCTTTCTGCCCGATGATGTCCGGTCTGTGCTAATTCCTCATCGATAACGGTGGGGGAGGCCGGTCCATGTACAAATCCATTCTGGCGATTTCCGAGGGCGGGCCGGATGCGGCCATGTCGTTCCGCCTCGCCGCGCAGATCGCCGGGCTGTTCGACGCCACGGTGGATGCGGTCCATTTCTCGGAGGTCAAACGGGGCGATGCCGACATCGCGCTGCAGTCGATGCCCTTCCTCAAGACCGAGTCCGACACCCGCGTCGAGGGGCGCGCGGCCGAGACCGAGCGGGCCTACCGCGAGCTGATCGCGCCGCTCGCCGGCGCGACGTTCAGCGGCCCCGGCCTGAAGCGCCAGCGGCTCGTCGCCATGGGCCGCGAATCGAGCCTGCTGCTGCTCGGCCGGCCCGGCACCGATCCCGAGAACATCGCCCCCGAAACCGTTCATGCGGCACTCTACGAGTGCGCACGGCCCGTGATGATCGCACCGCCCCATCGCGGCGATTGGCCGATGTCCTCGGTCGTCGTGGCCTGGAACGGCAGCGCCCAGGCCGCGCGTGCCGTGGGCTATGCCCTGCCTTTTCTCGCCCGGGCGAAGACGGTGACGATCGTCGTGGCCGGCGCGCCGTCCGATACTGTCGGCACGGCGTTCCTCGTGCGCACGCTCGGCCGCCACGGTATCGCGGCGACGGTGGAGACAATGGATCCAGGCGACGTGTCGGGTCGTGCCCGTGGCCGGGCGCTGCTGGATTATACGCGGGAGAAAGACGCGGACCTGCTGATCATGGGCGCCTATGGCCATGGCGGACTGTCGAACTTCCTGGGTCTCGGCGGCGCGACGGCGAAGGTGATCGCTTCATGCCCCGTGCCGCTACTGCTGGCGCATTGAGCGGCGGGCGGTATGAGAGGGTACGGACTCCGGACCTGAAGGCCTGTACAAGGGGCAATGAGCAACGAAGCATTCGGCAAGCACATGGTGTGGACGGTAGACCCGCGCACCCAGTCTGAAATCGGCATCGGCTATTCGAGCCTGGCGGAAGCCCAGGCCGAGGCCGTGAAGCTGGAGCAGGTCGGCTACAAGATCCTTCGGATCAGCCCGACATCACTGCCCAAGCCCAACTCGTGATCCTTCACCCTTCGCGGTGAATCCTCCCCAAGCAGCCCGGCGAAGCAATTCGCCGGGCTTTTTCATGGGTTGGCTCGGCGAAGCTCAGGCCGTGCGCGATGGCGAGGTCGGCACCATCGTGTCGACCAGCTTGCCGGCCATGTCGCCGACCTTCTCGCCGAGATGCGCGTCGGCGATCTGTTCGCTGACGGACTCCTTGGCCGTTTCGAGGGCCTCGCGGCCCTTGTCGATCGCCTGGGCGCCGACCTTGCCCAGCACGTTGCGCTCGGCCTGGGAGACCGGCAGCGCGGCGCCGAAGATCGCGCCCAGGGCCGTGCCGATGGCCGCGACCAGGATGGGCTGTTCTTCAAGCAGCCGGGATACGGCCTGCTTGGTGTCGGCCGCGAGGCGCGTCGCATCCTGCTCGAGATGCTGGGCGGCATCCTGGCCGTCATGGACCAGGCGCCGGGCCTGATCGACCTGTTCGCCCGCCTTGTCGCGCAACGTGTCGGCGGTGCCGCGCAGTGAGTCGGCGGTGCTGGTGGCCGTGTCCTTCAGCGACTGGGTGGCACCGCTCGCCAGGCCGGTGACCTTGTCCGTCACCTTACCGGCCATGTCCGTCACCTTGTCGCTCGCCTGCCCGGCGAGGGACTTCGCGGTGTCGCTGGCCTGGCCGGCCAGAGAACGGGCCGTGTCGGCCGCCGAACCGGCGGCGCTCCTCACGCCGCTGGCCGCCGCGACGGCGGCATCGGCACCGGCGGAGGTGGTGGCCTTGAGCGCCGAGCCTGCCGCCGACATGACGTCGGCGCCGGTCGTCCTGGTCAGCATCATGGTGAGGCCTGCGCCGATCAGCAGGGCGGCGCCGGGATTGCTGCGCGCCGAATCGGCCAGGCTCTTCACCAGGGTGAGGCTGCTGTCCCGCAGGACGCCGACCAGCTCGTTCGAAATGGCGGAGGTCGTCATGCCGTCGCGCAGCTGGCCGAGGGTGTTGGACAGGCCGGCGCGCTGGGCTTCGGCCTCACGCTGGAGTTGGGCGCTCTCTCTCATGTCAGGCTCTCCTTCGCCATGCGGGCATCGTTCTGCAGGGAGTTGATGGTACGGGTGGGGGTGGGATCGACGGCGCCGATCGTCTTCTTGCCGGCCATAAGCATGACGATGCCGCCCGCGGCGGAGCCGCCTGCCACGATGAGGATGGCGAGGGCGGGAGCGACTCCGCTCTCGATCAGCGCGGCGACCAGCGCCTGGAGAACCAGGATGAGGGCCGCAATCAGGAACACCGTTCCCACCAGCATCATGACGAGGCCGCTGACGACGCTGGTCTTCAACGCGTCGGCCTTTTCGCCCAGCTCGACCCGGGCGAGGCGGATTTCGGTCTGGATCAGGTCGGCACTGCGCCCCAGGGCGTCCGTGACGAGGGCAACGACGCCCGGTCTTTCGGTTGTGTTCATGTGGGCCTCCTAGACGTCGATGCGGCCGACATTGGACTCATCCGCGCGCGGACCCGGCGCGTCGGCCGCGGCGCCGATGCCCGCCTTGACGATGCGCGCCAGCGCAAAGCCCACGATGGCCGATCCGGCCAGCAGCGCGAGCGGCTGGCGCTTGCCGAAGTCGGTCGCGATCGTCAGCAGCTCGCCGGCCGACTTGTCGCGCAGGTCGTCGGCCAGCCGGTCGATGCGCTGTCCGGTCGAACGCACGTAGTCGGCGACGGCGGGTGACTGGTCCTGCAGCGAACCGGCGAGCGTCTCGGCGGTCTTGCCCAGCGCCGACACGGCGGCGGCGCCGCTCTCGGTCGACCGGCTGGCGAGTTCCTCGGCCTTGCCGGTCAGCGCCGTCTTGATCTCGGTAACCGCCGCGCCGAGATCGGGCTTGGCGTTCTTGTTTTCGTGAGTTTGGGTTAGGTCGGACATCTGGTTCTCCCTGGGCGAACGCCGTGATGGTCGCGCGCCGCCAACGTGCTCTGAGCGGTTTTCGTTCCTCAACTTTCGCTCACGGGACGGTCATGTACCGTGGCGAACGGAGCGGGAGAGAGCGAACTGTGGTGCACGCGCCACAGCGATCCGTCTTCTGCTTCGGCCGGGCTTTGCGCCGCGCCCTGTGACCATCCGGACAGCAACCGAATTCGACAATGCTGCGTTGCGGCACGTCGTTGCTATCGTTGTATGAGGAGATACCGTGGTCCGATTGCTCGCGCTGCTTGTCGTGTTCGTGGGCGCCAGTCTCTCGACCGCTCATGCCGACGGATTCTTCGACAAGCTCATCGAGCGGGCTCAGGTCTCGGCCACGCAGGCCTACGCCAAGGAGGCGCCGGTCCCCGATACGGCGAACTTGGGCTACGACACCTATCGCGGTATCCGCTTCCGTCCCGACTCCATCCTGTGGCGCTACGCCGGCAGCAAATTCCACGTCGAGTTCTTTCCCACTGGCTTCCTCTATCAGACGCCGGTGAAGATGTACGTGATCCGGCGCGGCCAAACGGCAGCAACGGCGGGGGCGGCAACGGCGCTCTCGGCATCGCCCGAGATGTTCGATTTCGGCAAGGCCGTACCGCCCGCCAAGGTCGGGTTTGCGGGCTTCAAGGTCACCCATCCATTGAACAACGGCCAGAAGTTCGACGAGATCGTCTCGTTTCTCGGCGCCAGCTATTTCCGGCCGATCGGCAAGGGCCAGGCCTATGGCGCCTCGGCGCGTGGACTGGCAATCGACACGGCCACGTCACGCCCGGAGGAGTTTCCCGAGTTCCGCGAATTCTGGCTGGTCGAGCCGGCGCCCGGCGACAAATCGCTGACGATCTACGCGCTGCTCGAATCGCCGGGCGCCAGCGGCGCCTATGCCTTCACCGTGACGCCGGGGTCGCGCACAACGGTCGACGTCGATGCGCGCCTCTTCCTGCGCCACAACGTGTCGATGCTGGGCGTGGCGCCGCTCACCAGCATGTTCCTGTCGGGCAAGATGGGTCCGTGGCGTGACGACTTCCGGCCCGAGATCCACGACTCCGACGGGCTCGCGCTGCTGACCGGCAAGGGCGAGCGCATCTGGCGGCCGCTGGGCAATCCCGGCTCGCTGCAGGTCTCGTCCTTTGCCGACAACAATCCGCGCGGCTTCGGCCTGCAGCAGCGCGAACGCCATTTCGACCGCTATCAGGACACGGTCGCCAAATACCAGACACGGCCCAGCCTCTGGGTCGAACCCAAGGGCGACTGGGGCGAGGGCGAGGTGCGCCTCGTCGAGATCCCGACGCCGTCGGAATATCACGACAATATCGTGGCCTTCTGGGTCTCGAAGTGGCCGGTCGAGAAGGGCAAGCCGCTGGAATATCGCTATCGCCTCTCGGCCTTGAGCGACGAGGCGGCACTTTCGCCCGAAGCCCGTGTGGTGGCGACGCGCCAGGCGCCGGTCGACGGCAACAACAAGGCACGCCGCCTCGTCATCGAGTTCGAGGGCGACACTTTGACCAGGCTGCCGGAGCAACGGCTGGTCGAGTCCAACGTAGAGGTGAACGGTGGCAAGCTCGTGCGGGTCGAGATCGACCGCCCGCCGGGCTCGACCAACCGGCGTCTGTTCATCGATGTCGAACCGGAGAGCCGCCGGACCGCCGAGGTCCGCGCCTTCCTGACCATGGACGGCAAGCGGTTGAGCGAGACCCTCAGCATCCAGATACGGCAGTAACCCCGATTCGTGTCCCAGCTTTGGCCCCAAGGAGGGCGCGTCCCATGGAACACACAGAAGACCGCACGCACTGGAACCTCGACCGGCATGCGGGGCGTGCGGGCTGGCGGCGGTTCATCCTTTTCGTTCTGGCAACCGCGACGACGGTGGGCGGCATCCATCTGCTGGCGACGGCGCTGGGGCCGCAGGTGCCTTATGGGCTGGCCATTGCCCTGCTCGTGGTGTTCGCGCTGGGCTTCGGCTGGATCACGCTCTCCTTCTGGGCCGCTCTGATCGGCTTCGTGCTTAAGGTCTTCGGCCTGCATCCGTTGTCGCTGCGCCGCCAGGGTGCGGGCGATGGCGAGGTGCCGGTCCTGCGTGGCCGCACGGCGATCCTCGTGCCCGTCTACAACGAGGAGCCGTCGGAAGTCTTTGCCCGCATGGCGACCACCTGGCGCTCGCTCGAGTCGACCGGCCGGTCGGATGCCTTCGAGATGTTCGTGTTGAGCGATACGACGAAGGACGAGATCGCGGCGGAAGAAGCGGCGGGCATCGAGCTGCTGCGTCAGCAGCTGGGCATCGGCGAGCGGCTGCACTGGCGCCGGCGCGGGAAGAATATCCACCGCAAGGCCGGCAACATCATGGACTGGGTCGACACTCACGGCGCCCGCTTCGACCACATGATCGTGTTCGATGCCGACAGCGTGATGTCGGGCGATACGATGGTGCGTCTGGCCGCGCTGATGGAAGCCAGCCCGCGCACCGGCATCATCCAGACCCATGCGGTGGCGATGGGGCGCGAGACGCTGTTCGCCCGTGTCCTGCAATTCTCCTCGCGCCTCTACGGCAGCATGCTGGCGACGGGCCACGCCTTCTGGCAGATGGGCGAGGCCAATTACTTCGGTCACAACGCCATCATCCGCGTCGCGGCCTTTTCGGAATATTGCCGCCTGCCTGTCTTCAAGGGCCGTGCGCCGTTCGGCGGCGAGATCCTGAGCCACGATTTCGTCGAGGCGGCTTTCATCCGCCGCGCCGGTTTCTTCGTCTGGAACCTGCCGAACCTCGGCGGCAGCTACGAGGAACTGCCCACCAACGTGATCGACTATGCGATCCGCGACCGGCGTTGGATGCAGGGCAACCTGCAGCATGCCCGACTGGTGCCCGCGCGCGGCCTGCACTGGGTGAGCCGGCTCCACCTGGTGATGGGCATCATGGGCTATCTCGCCTCGCCGCTGTGGCTGGGCTCGCTGCTGATCAGCGCCGCCATCGTGCTGGAACACGAGATCGTCGGCCCGGTCTATTTCGGCAACGTGCCGTCGCTGTTCCCCAACTGGCCGCAATACAATACCGGCCACGTGCACGGGCTGCTGCTGGTGACGGCGGTCATGCTGTTTCTCCCGAAGCTGCTCGCCATGGTGCTCGGCCTGTTCTCGCCGGCGCGCGCCTATGGCGGTCGACTGGCGCTGATCGGCAGCGTGCTGCTGGAGACGCTGTTCTCGATGCTGCTGGCGCCGGTGATGATGCTGTTCCACTCGGTGTTCGTGCTGGGCATCCTGGGCGGTCACGCCGTCGGCTGGCCGCCGCAGGAACGCGGCGATCGCGGCATGTCGTGGGAAGTGGCACTTGGCCGGCATCTCGGCCAGATCGTGCTGGGCATCGCCGCGGTCGCGGTGATGGGTTACTGGGCGCCGTCGTTCCTCTACTGGCTGCTGCCGGTGGTCGCCGGCCTTCTGCTGGCCCCGCTGCTCGCCGTCCTGTCGAGCCGCCGCAGCCTCGGCGTCGGCGCCCGCCGCTGGCGCATGTTCATGACGCCAGAAGAACGGCAGGACTGGGATCGGCAGGAAAAGGCGCCGGGCGTGACCGCTACTTGATCTCGTAGCTGTCGATCAGCCAGGGCTCGTGCTGGGCGGCGTCGATCCATTCCTTCATCGCGGGATGGGAGAGCAGGGCCGTGCAGTAGGCGTCGGCGTCGCTGTCGAGGGTGACGCTGTAGGTCTTGAATCGGGTCGCCACGGGGGCGAACATCGCGTCGGCCGCGCCGAAGGTGCCGAACAGGAATCCCTCGTCCTTCTGAAACGCGCCCGAGAAGCGCTTGCGGCAGTCGCGCCACAGGAAGGTGATGCGCTCGATGTCGGCGCGCACGCCCGGCGTCATGCCCTTGCCGGGAAACGAGGCGCGGATGTTCATCGGCATGTTGTTGCGCAGGTCGGGAAAGCTCGAATGCATTTCGGCCGAGATCGAGCGGGCATGCGCGCGCGCCCCGGCCGAGGGCGGCCACAGGCCGGCTTCCGGCTTGATGTCGTTCAGGTATTCCGCAATGGCGAGCGAATCCCACACCGCGAGGCCACGGTGCAGCAGCACGGGCACGCGGCCCGACGGCGAGTGCTTGCGGATCGCCGCCTGCGTCTCGGGCCGGTCGAGCGGCACGACGATTTCGTCGAACTCGATCCCGGCGATCCTGGCCATCAGCCAGCCGCGCAAGGACCACGACGAATAATTCTTGTTGCCGATCACGACGGTGAACTCGGCCATCGACGCCCTCCTTGCCAGCCATGGAGTTTGGCCGGCAATGTTAGTCCTTCTCCATGATGATTGTGAGCATGGCCATGTCGCTGCCGTTCGTCGACCGTTCTTCTTCCTCCTTACCCCTGCAGTTTGTAGGTCAATCGACGTGGCAGCCCTGGTTGAAGGTACAGTCCGCCGCGCAGCGTGCGTGGATCGAATCGCTCGGTATTTCGGGCGCTCCGGGCGACCTGGTCGTGTTGCCGGGCGATGACGGCAAGGCTTCAGGTGCAGTTCTTGTGATTCCCAATGCCCCGACCTTGTGGGATTTCGGCGCGCTCGCGTCGAAACTGCCGGTCGCCACATGGCATCTGGAAGGCGAGACGGCACCGGTCTCGATGACCGATGTCGCCGTGGCGATCGGGCTCGGCACCTGGAAGTTCGAGCGCTATCGCGCGACCAAGAGCAAGGCGGGTCCGCGCTTCGTGTGGCCCCAGGGCGCCGACAAGAAGCGCGCGACCGCGATCGTCGAGGCGATCTCGATGGCGCGCGATCTCATCACCACGCCGTCCTCCGACATGGGCCCGGCCGAGCTGGCGGCGGCGGCGCAGGGCCTCGCCAAGGCGCACAAGGCGAAGATCAAGGTGATCGTGGGCGACGATCTCCTGAAGCAGAACTATCCGACGATCCATGCGGTGGGCCGCGCCTCGACGCGCGCGCCGCGCCTGATCGACCTCACCTGGGGCAAGGCGAGCGATCCCAAGGTGACCCTGGTCGGCAAGGGCGTGTGCTTCGACACCGGTGGCCTCGACCTCAAGCCGGCGGCCGGCATGCTGATGATGAAGAAGGACATGGGTGGTGCTGCGACCGTGCTCGCGGTGGCGTCGATGATCATGGCGACGCGCCTGCCGGTGCGGCTGCGCGTGCTGGTGCCGGCGGTCGAGAATTCCGTGTCGGGCAATGCCTTCCGGCCGATGGACGTGATCACGACGCGCAAGGGCATCACCGTCGAGATCGGCAACACCGACGCCGAGGGACGGCTGATCCTGTGCGATGCGCTGCACGAGGGCGCGTCGGAGAAGCCCGCGATGATGATCGACTGCGCGACCTTGACGGGGGCGGCGCGCGTGGCGCTGGGACCGGACCTGCCGGCGCTGTTCTGCAACAACGACGCGCTGGCCGACTCGCTGATCGCGGCGGGCCAGCAGGTCACCGATCCGATGTGGCGGATGCCGCTGTTCGCGCCCTATCGCCAGATGCTGGCCAGCAAGGTGGCCGACATCAACAACGTCTCGGCCGGCGCCTTCGGCGGCTCGATCACCGCCGCGCTCTATCTCAAGGAGTTCGTGCCCGACGACGTGCCGTGGGCGCATTTCGACATGATGGCCTGGAACAACACCAGCCGGCCGGGCCGCCCCGAAGGCGGCGAGGCCCAGGTCTCGCGCGCGATCTATCGCACAATCGCCGACAGGTTCGGGAAGTAGGTGAGAGAGGGCTGAGCCCAAAAAGCAAAGCCCGTCATCTCGACGACGGCTTGTTTTAGTACCCCGTAACCGGGTCGACTGTGTTGATCGTCGGTTGCCCCGCGCGCACGCGCTTGATGTTCTCGATCACGCCGGGCGAGGCGGTGCGCGGGTTGGTGGCGCCGGCGATGTGCGGCGTCACCTTGACCTTGGGATGCGTCCAGTAGGGATGGCTCTCGGGCAGCGGCTCGGTGTTGAACACGTCGAGCGCGGCGCCGGCGAGGTGGCCCGAGTCGATCGCCGCCAGCAGGTCGTCGTCGACCACGTGCCCGCCGCGACCCATGTTGATCACGTAGGCGCCCTTCGGCAGCGCGGCGAACAGCCTGGCATCGAGCAGGCCCTTCGTGTCGCGCGTGAGCGGCAGCACGTTCACCAGGATGTCGGTGCGGGCGAGGAACGCCGCCAGCCCGTCCGGACCGTGGAAGGTCTCGACGCCGGGCAGCGTCTTCTGCGTGCGGCTCCAGCCGGCGGTCGGGAAGCCCAGGGCCGCGAATTTCTTCGCCGTGTCCTGGCCGATCGTGCCGAGGCCGGTGATGCCGATGCGGCGATCGATCGTGTCGACGAAGTCCTCGGGCTTCCACTGCTTGGCTTGCTGGCTGGCCGCGTACTTGTCGATGTCGCGATGGTGCCGCAGCGCCCAGTAGATGGCGTATTCACTCATCTGGCCGACCAGTCCGTCGTCCATGATGCGGGTGATCGGCACGCCCGCCGGGAGTTGATCGTCGGCCAGCAGGTGGTCGACGCCCATGCCCAGCGACACGATCAGCTTCACGTTGGGAAAGGAGGCGATCAGCCCGCGATCGGGCTTCCAGGCGAGGACGACCTCGATATCGTCCCTGTTGCCGAGATTGTCGCGGGTGCGGAAATCGAGCGGACCGAGGCCCGCTTCGAGGACTTTTTTCCAGAGAACGCCGTCGGTATCGCGGCTGAGATAGGCAATAGCGTCGGCCATTCCCTCTTCTACTGAGGCAGCGTCGCCGGGTCGAGCTTGATTCCCTTTTCCTTGTAATAACGCACGGCGCCGGGGTGGAATGTCAGGATGGTGTTGCGTGTGGCGTTGGCGGCGATCGACTCCTTGGCCGCCGCGTGGGCGCGCAGCATCGCCGGATTGTTCTCCAGAATGGTCTTGGTGATCGTGTAGGCCGTGGCCTCCGGCAGGTCCTTGGCCGAGATCGCGAAATTGAACAGGCCGATCGTCTTCTGGTCTTCCGCCTGCTGCCTGTAGAGGCCCTTCGGGATCGTCGCCTCGGTGAATTCCGGCATCTTGGCCCGGATGAGCGCGATCTCTTCCGGCGTCCAGGTGAAGAAGTTCACCGCCTGCTCGGAGTCGAGCTGCGTGAAGATCGGTACCGGCACGCCGGCGCCGAAGCAGAAAGCGTCGATCAAGCCGTCGTTGAGCTGGTTGCCGACCTCGGCGCTCTGGCCGTTGCGCGCGGTCACGTTCATGCCGAGCACGTCGAAGATCAGTGGGAAATAGGTGCCGGCCGTGCCCGCCTTCGGGCCGGTGCCGACCGTCTTGCCGTCGAGCTGCTTGAAGCTCGTGATGCCCGATTTCTTGAGTGACACGCATTGCATCGGCGTGTCGTACATCGGGAACAGCGCGCGGATGCCGTCGTACTTCTTGCCCTTGGTCCACGGAGCGGAACCCTGGAGCGCCTGCAGGGCGACGCCCATCGTGGTCATGCCGAGCGCGAGCTTGCCCTCGTCGATCATGATGACGTTCTGGTTCGGCCCCTGCGTCTGCTGCGTCGTTACCTTCAGGCCGGCCTTGTCGCTCAGCAAGCTCGCGACGATGCCGCCATAGACATAGTAGGTGCCGCCGACGGAAGCGGTCCCCAGGATAAGAGGCTGCGGTTGGGCAAGGGCTGTGAGAGGAGCGGCGACGACAAGAGCAGCGGCGAGCAAGACGCGGCGAAGGCCGATCATGACGTCCTCCCTTTCAGGCCCTCCTCATAGTTTTGTCGCGCGAAGCCTGCAAGACCCCTGAAATTTCAATGCAATTGAAATTAACTAGGTGGCGACCACGCGGTTGTCGCCGCCGATTGCTTCGAGATTGAAGGCCGCGGCGATGAGCGCCTGCGTGTAAGGCGTCTGTGGCGCTTCGAAAATCCGGCTGGCCGGTCCGCGCTCGACGACCTTGCCGTGACGCAGGACGACGACCTCGTCGGCCAGCGCGCGCACGACCTTCAGGTCGTGGCTGATGAAGAGGTATGCAAGCTTGTGCCGCTGCTGCAGGTCGCGCAGCAGGTCGACGATCTGGGCCTGCACGCTCATGTCGAGCGCCGAGGTCGGTTCGTCGAGCACGATCAGGCGCGGCTTCAGGACCAAGGCGCGGGCGATCGAGATGCGCTGGCGCTGGCCGCCGGAGAATTCATGCGGATAGCGATCGCGACTCGCGGGATCGAGACCGACCTCGCGCAGCACCTGTTCGATCAGGACGTTGCGCTCCTCCTTCGTGCCGATGCCGTGGACTTCCAGTCCTTCGCCCACGATCTCGCCCACCGACATGCGCGGGCTCAGCGAACTGAACGGGTCCTGGAAGACGATCTGCATCTCGCGGCGCATCGGCCGCAGCTCGCGCTGGCCGAGCCCCTGCAGGTCGCGGCCGTCGAACCGGATGCCGCCCTCGCTGCGCTCCAGTCGCAGCAAGGCGAGGCCCAGCGTCGTCTTGCCCGATCCCGATTCGCCGACCAGGCCGATCGTGTGGCCCTCGCGCAGCGCGAGGCTGACGCCGTCGACCGCCTTCACGTGGCCGACCGTGCGGCGCATGACGCCGCGCCGGATCGGGAAATGCACCTTGAGTTCGTCGAGGCGCAGGATCTCGGGCGCCGACGGGTCGGCGGCGGCCGGCCGGCCCTTGGGTTCGGCCGAGAGCAGGTGCTGGGTGTAGCTGTGCTGCGGATTGTCGAAGACCTCGGCCACCGGGCCCTGCTCGACGATGCGGCCCTGGGTCATCACGCACACCCGGTCGGCCATCTTGCGCACGATGCCGAGGTCGTGGGTGATGAAGAGAAGCGCCATGCCGTAGCGCGCCTGCAGCGACTTCAGCAGCTTCAGGATCTGGGCCTGGATGGTGACGTCGAGCGCCGTCGTGGGCTCGTCGGCGATCAGCAGGTCGGGCTCGTTGGCGAGCGCCATCGCGATCATCACGCGTTGGCGCTGGCCGCCCGAGAGCTGGTGCGGATAGGCGTCGAGGCGGCTGGCGGCGTCGGGAATGCCGACCTGGTCGAGCAGTTCCAGCGTGCGCTTGCGGGCGGCGTCGCGCGACAGGCCCTTGTGCAGGATCAGCACCTCGTTCACCTGCCGCTCGATCGTGTGCAGCGGGTTCAGCGAGGTCATCGGCTCCTGGAAGATCATCGAGATGCGGTTGCCGCGCACCGACAGCAGATCGCGCGTCGAGGCGCCGACCAGCTCCCTGCCCTGGAAGCGGATGCTGCCCGTGGGATGGCTGGCCGCCGGATAGGGCAGGAGCTGCAGGACCGACAGCGCCGTGACCGACTTGCCGGAACCCGATTCGCCCACCAGCGCAACGGTCTCGCCGCGCCTGATGTCGAAGCTGACGCCGCGCACCGCATGCACGGCCTTGGCGCCGGCGCCGAAGTCGACGGAGAGGTCCTTGACCTCGAGCAGGATGGGATCGTCGCTCACGCCAGCACCTTGCGCGGGTTGAAGGCGTCGCGCACCGCCTCGCCGATGAACACCAGCAGGGACAGCATGAGCGCGATCACGAAGAAGCCGGTGAAGGCGAGCCAGGGGGCGGTGAGGTTGTTCTTGCCCTGCAGCAGCAGCTCGCCCAGCGAGGGTGAACCCACGGGCAGGCCGAAGCCCAGGAAGTCGAGCGACGTCAGCGTCGTGACCGAGCCCGCCAGGATGAAGGGCAGGAAGGTGAGGCTGGCCGTCATCGCATTGGGAAGGATGTGCCGGAACATGATGCGCGCATCCATCATACCCAGCGCCCGGGCCGCGCGGACATAGTCGAAGTTGCGGCCGCGCAGGAATTCGGCGCGCACCAGCCCGACCAGGGCCATCCAGCTGAACAGCAGCATGATGCCCAGCAGCACCCAGAAGCCCGGCTGGATGAAGCTCGCCAGGATGATCAGGAGGTAGAGGGTCGGCATGCTCGACCAGATCTCGAGGAAGCGCTGCATCAGCAGGTCGACCACGCCGCCGAAATAGCCCTGCACCGCGCCGGCGGCGATGCCGATCACCGTGCTGGCCACGGTGAGGGCGAGCCCGAACAGGACGGAGATGCGGAAGCCGTAGATCAGGCGGGCCATGACGTCGCGACCGCTATCGTCGGTGCCCAGCCAGTGTTGTCTCGAAGGCGGCTGCAGGGTCGTGCGGCCGTCGCCCTTCAACACCGTGTCGTAGCTGTAGGGAATGGGTGGCCAGAGGATCCAGCCCTTCTCCTCGATCAGCTTCTGCACTTCCGGGTCGGAATAGACGGTGTTGGTCGGGAAATCGCCGCCGAAGGTCGTCTCGGGATAGTCCTTCACCAGCGGCGAATAGAAGGCGCCGTCGTAGCGGATGAGAATCGGCTTGTTGTTGGCCAGCAGCTCGGCGAACAGCGAGACGAAGAACAGCAGGCCGAAGATCGCGAGCGAGATCATGCCGCGCTTGCTGGAACGGAAGGCCGCGAGGCGGCGACGGTTCATCGGGTTCATCAGCCGCGCGCCTCGAAATCAATCCGGGGATCGACCACCGTGTACATGATGTCGCCCAGGATCCCCATGACGAGGCCGATCAGGCCGAAGAAGTAGAGCGTGCCGAACATGATCGGGTAGTCGCGGTTCAGCGCCGCCTCGAAGCCCAGGAGGCCGATCCCGTCGAGCGAGAAGATCACCTCGATCAGCAGCGAGCCGGTGAACAGCACGCCGATGAAGGCCGCGGGGAAACCCGCGATCACGATCAGCATGGCGTTGCGGAAGACGTGGCCGTAGAGCACGCGACGCTCGACCAGGCCCTTGGCGCGGGCGGTCAGCACATACTGCTTGTGGATCTCCTCGAGGAAGGAGTTCTTGGTGAGGAAGGTCAGCGTCGCGAAGCCGCCGATCACCATGGCGCCGATCGGCAGCGCCATATGCCAGAAATAGTCGAGCACCTTGTCGATGGGTCCGAGCGAGCTCCAGTCGTCCGAGACCAGGCCGCGCAGGGGAAACCACTTGAAATAGCCGCCGCCGGCGAACAGCACGACGAGCAGCAGCGCGAACAGGAAGCCAGGGATGGCGTTCAGCACGATCAGTGTGGTCGAGGTCGACACGTCGAAGCGCGAACCGTCGCGCACCGCCTTTGCGATGCCGAGCGGGATCGACACGAAATAGATCAGCAGCGTGGTCCAAAGGCCGAGCGAGATCGACACCGGCATCTTGTCGATGATGAGGTCGACAACCCGCTTGTTGCGGAAGAAGCTCTCGCCGAAATCGAAGACCAGGTAGTTCTTCATCATCAGCACGAAGCGCTCGCCGAGCGGCTTGTCGAAACCGTACATCTTCTCGATACGCTCGATCAGCTCGCGCGGCAGGCCGCGGGCGCCGCGATAGGTGCCGCTCGACGAGTCCGAGCCGCCCTTGCGAATTGTCTCGCCGCCGCTCGAACTGCCCGAGAAGCGCTCCGTGGCGTCGACCGCGGTGCCCTGGATCTGGGACAGCATCTGCTCGACCGGACCGCCGGGAGCGGCCTGGATGATGAAGAAGTTGATCACCATGATGCCGAACAGGGTCGGCACCACCAGCATGAGACGGCGCAGTATGTAGGCGATCATGGATTGGCCGGACGCCTACTTCCTCTCGCGCTGCAGGGCGCGGTCCTTGGCCTCGTCGATCCACCAGGTATCGAAGGCGACCGGGGCATACTTCGCGCTCTTGGCCGGCCGGTCGAACCGGTTCCAGTAGGCGACGTAGGCGGTGTTGCTGTGCCAGTTGGGCACGACGAAGCTGCTCCACAACAGCACGCGGTCGAGCGCGCGCGTGACGTTGATCAGGCTCTCGCGGTCGGGCGCGGCGATCAGGGTCTCGATCAGCTGGTCGATCGCGGCATCCTTGATGCCGAGCGTGTTGCGGCTGCCCTTGCTGTCGGCGGCCTTCGAGCCCCAGAAGTCGCGCTGCTCGTTGCCGGGCGAGAGCGACTGGCCGAAGCCGTCGACCATCATGTCGTAGTCGAAATCGTCCTCGCGGCGCTTGAACTGCGCGGTGTCGACGGTGCGCACGTTCATGTCGATGCCGATGCGCTCGAGGTTCTGCTTGTAGGGCAGCACGACCCTCTCGAAGCTGGCGTCGTTCAGGAGCATCTCGAAGGCGAGCTTCTTGCCCGTCTTCGTCTCCGTCATCTTGCCGTCCTTGATCTCCCAGCCGGCCTCCTTGAGGAGGGCGAGCGCGCGGCGCGCCAGGTCGCGGACGTTGCCGGTGCCGTCGGTCTCCGGCAGCTTGAATTCCTTGGTGAAGACTTCCTCGGGAATCTTGCCGCGCAGCGGCTCGAGATACTTCAGCTCGGCAGGCGTGGGCAGGCCCGACGAGGCGAGCTCGGAATTGCCGAAGAACGAGATGTTCCGCTTGTACATGCCGTAGAACAGGTTCTTGTTCGCCCACGCGAAGTCGAACATCGTGGCGACCGCCTCACGCACGCGCTTGTCCTTGAAATAGTCGCGGCGCGTGTTGAAGGCGAAGCACTGCATGCCGGTCGGCAATTCGTGCGGGATCTCGGCGCGCTGGATGCGGCCGTCGCGCACCGCCGGGATGTCGTAGGCGGTCGCCCAGTTGCGCGCGATGTTCTCCTGGCGCATGTCGAGATCGCCGGCCTTGAAGGCCTCGAACTGCACGGTGACGTCGCGGTAATACTCATAGCGGATCACCTCGAAATTGTTCCGCCCGCGATTCATCCAGAGGTCCCTCGCCCACCAGTCGTCGACGCGGCGATAGGCGATGGAACGGCCGACATCGAAGGAATCGACCTTGTAGGGGCCGCTGCCCAGTGCGGGCTCGAGCGACACCTTCTCGAAGTCGCGGCCGGCCCACCACTTGGACGGCAGGATCGGGAGTTGCCCGATGATGAGCGGCAGTTCCTTGTTGGTGTCGTCGCGGAAGGTGAACTTCACCTTGCGGTCGCCGACCTTCTCCGCCTTGAGCACGTCGTTGTAATAGAAGGCGTAGTTCGGCAGGCCCTTCGTCTTCAGGATGTCGAGCGAGAAGATCACGTCCTCGACCGTGATCGGGCTGCCGTCGTGCCAGCGCGCCTGCGGCCGCAGGGTGAAGGCTGCCCATGACCGGTCCTCGGGCCATTCGATGGTCTCGGCGATCAACCCGTATTCGGTCGAGGCCTCGTCGCGCGAGTTCCAGCAGAGCGTATCCCAGAGCTGGCTGATGCCGGCCGCCGGAACGCTCTTGATGATGAAGGGATGCAGCGAATCGAAGGTGCCGCGGGCGCCCAGCCGGACGGTGCCGCCCTTGGGGGCATTCGGGTTCAGATAGTCCGGCGGGCCGGAATCTGCCTTATATTTAGGCTCTCCATGCATGGCGAAGCCGTGGCTCACATGGATCGTACCCGGATCGGGCTTGGGGGCCGGGGGAGTCTGGGCCCGCAGAATCGCCGGGGCGCCGACCCAAAGGGCCGCTCCGCCCGCCAATACGCTGCGCCGTCTGATCGCCATGCGATGCGCTCCCCAGCCTGTCTGACCTCGTTTCATATATAGCGCGGTGGAGTTGGGCCGCACTATGGCCGGGGGGTTACATCGGGGTCAGCTTTCCAGCCGTTGGAACGGCCTCGCCTGACAAATCGTCATGCGAATACTCGCGTCTGCTTGTTTGACTTCGCCCGTTCCAGCGCTCAGTTTTCGCCCATGGTCGATACGACAGATTTTGCGCCGGAATACGACGCGCCGCTCGAATACATGCGCCGCACCCGCGAGTATTATCTCGCGCTGGGCTACGACAATCCCTATCGCTGGGCGCACTACACCGACGCGCCGTTCACGCCGCTCACGAAGCCGCTGAAGGACAGCACCCTGGCGCTGATCTCGACCGCGGCCCCCTACCAGCCCGACAAGGGCGACCAGGGTCCCGGCGCGCTCTACAACGCCGGCGCCAAGTTCTACTCGGTCTATTCGGGCGATACCGCCCAGGACCACGACACCCGCATCTCCCACATCGGCTACGACCGCAAGCACACGACGGCGAAGGACAGCAACACCTGGTTCCCGCTGCCGCTGATGCGCGAGTTCGCAAGCCAGGGCCGCTTCAAGCTGGCCCCGCGCTTCCATGGCGCGCCGACCAACCGCAGCCAGCGCGTCACGCTGGAAACCGATGCGCCGGAAATCCTCGCGCGCTGCCGCCAGGACCAGGTCGACGCCGCGCTGCTTGTCCCTACGTGACCCGTCTGTCACCAGACCGTGAGTCTGGTCGCACGATATCTTGAACGGAACGGCATCCCCACCGTGGTGATGGGGGCGGCGAAGGACATCGTCGAATGGGCGGGCGTGCCCCGCTTCCTGTACAGCGATTTCCCGCTCGGCAATTCCTGCGGCAAGCCGCACGAACCGGATACCCAGCGCTTCACGCTCGATCTGGCGCTGAAGGTCCTCGAAAGCTCGATCGGCCCGCGCACGACGGTCCAGTCGCCGCTGCGCTGGAACGAGGACGGGGACTGGAAGAACGACTACAACAACCTCGAGCGCATGCCTCCGGAAGAAGTCGCCAAGCGGCGCGCCGAATTCGACAAGGTGAAGCAGGTCGCGCTCAGCCAGCGCAAGCAGGCGGGTGTGGCGTAGGAGTGACATGAGCAAGCCGTTTGCGGGCGTAAAGGTCGTCGATTTCACGCGCGTGCTGGCAGGGCCCTACAGCTCCTACCAGCTCGCTCTGCTCGGCGCGGATGTGGTGAAGATCGAGTCGCGCGAAGGCGACGACATGCGCTTCGGCACCCGGTCCAACGACTGGGAGAAGCGCGGCCTGGCGGCGCCCTGGGTCGCGGTGAACGGCAACAAGCGTTCGATCACGCTCGACCTCAAGCAGCCCAAGGCGATCGAGGTCATCAAGCGCCTGGTCGAGACGGCCGACGTCGTCGTCGAGAACTTTCGTCCCGGCGTCATGGACAAGCTCGGCATCGGCTACGAGACGCTGAAGAAGATCAATCCCAAGCTGATCTACTGCGCCGTGTCGGGCTTCGGTCAGGTCGGGCCTGACTCCAAGACGGCGGCCTTCGACGGCATGATCCAGGCCATGTCCGGCCTGATGTCGATCACCGGCTTCGAGAACAACGGCCCGACGAGGGTGGGCTTCGCCGGCGCCGACGTGATGTCGGGTGCGACGGCAGCACTGGGCATCGCCTCGGCGCTCTACCAGCGCACCCATACCGGCAGGGGCCAGCTCGTCGACGTCGCCATGATCGACTCGGTGATGGGCTATCTCGCGCAACAGTTCACCGAGCACATGATGACCGGCCGCGTGCACGGCCAGGCCGCCAACCTGTCGGTGACGCGCAAGCCCACGGGCAATCTCTTCAAGACCAGGGACGGCTGGATCGTGCTGGCCGTCATGACCGATCCGCAGTTCAAGCGCCTGATGAAGGTGCTGGGCCGCGAGGATGCACTGGACGATCCGCGCTTCGTCGACTGGGCGACGCGCATCGCCAACAATACCGCCCTGCACGAGATCGTCGAAGGGGCGATGAAGACCGAGGAGTCCGGCACCTGGATCGAGCGCTTCGCCAAGGCCGACGTGCCGGCCGGCCGCGTGCATTCGATCCCGGAGACCGCGCAGCTCGACCTCTTCAAGCATCGCACGGTGCTGCAGACGGTCGAGACCGAGCATGGCCCGATCAAGGTCGTCGGCTCCGGCTTCCGGCTGGAGCATGGCGGCGGCTCGATCGACCGCCCGCCGGCGACGCTCGGCCAGCACACCGACGAGGTGCTGAAGGAAGCGGGTTATTCCGCCGCCGAGATCGCCGAGATGCGCGACGGCAAGGTCGTCTAAGGCCGAGCGAAGCTCGGCCTTCCGAAGCGAAAGCCTCTAGTGCGTTGATTCCTGGCGCAGGCGCGGGCCCTTCCAGGTCAGCTCGTAGTTGAGCTGAATGCGATACTCCGTAAACGAAGTGAGCGTGCGTCCCTGGTACTGCTCGACGAAGGCGACCCGGTTGCGCAGGTTGAACGGCTTCAGCCAATCGGGCGCGTCCGTCATGGCGTCGCCCCTGACGGCCAGCTCAAAATTGTATTCCCAGTTGGTCGCCACACCGAGCCCCGTGGCGGGATTGACGGCGTTGCTGCCATTGGTTGCCGACCCGATCAAAACAAAGCCCGGCAGGCCGGCCCCCTTGAAATCGTAGCTGAGGCCGAAGGTCACTGCCATTTCACCGGCCCGGTTGAAGTCCAGCACTTGCATCTTGTTGTAGCCAATGAAGATGCCATAGGGCGAACGCCAGTTGGCCGCTGAGCCGACCTGCGTGTAGGACAAGCGGAAGGCCAACGGACCCCAGAAAGCGTCGGCGCGGAAGCCTCCCCAGAAGGTGCTGAAGGGCTGGCCGGTGAGGAGATTCATGCCGTTGCTGCCCTGGGCGGCGAACTGCGCGGCGAGCGAGATCTTGAGGTCGTCGTTCACCTTGATTATGCCGCCGACATCGCCATAGCTCGACCACAGGACGTCCGGGACATAATAGGTCGACGCGCGGACCTGGATATCGTTCATGCTGCCGTACTTCGCGCTGAACAGGGCCATGCCCTTGTTCACGTTCGGCGCGCCGGCCGCTTCGCCCATATTGATGAAGGCTGAGTAGTCGCGCGGCTTCATGGCGGCGACGTAGCCCGCGAAGTAGTTGACCGGCCCGAGGACGCCACGCATCGCATACGCTTCGAAGGTCTGCGGTATTTCGCGGTCGTCGCGCGGATTCACTTCGAGTTCATCGATGTATTGGCGGAACACGGTGGCGGTCTGTTTCTGCCAGCGGACCGAGGCGTAGGCCTGGCCGAGGGTGAAGTAGCCGTATCCACCCGGCTTGAGCAGCGACGTGCCGTCGGAGGTGGTGTACTGGCCCTGCGGCGCCCAGACCGGTTGTGTCGTGTAGCCAACGGCGCCGAGCTGGAGGGTGTCATAGAACCAGCCGGTCTGCAGGCCGACCCAACCGCCGGTGACGGCAGCCGCCGCGTTGGGAGGCGTCTGGTTTTGGTTTCTATCGAACAGGTAGCTGCGCAGGTGCAGGACGGCCGTCGCTTCATCGTAGAGGAAGCGCTGTAATTCCGCCTTGAGGCCAGTGGCCGGTGGTTCTGCAGCTTCTGTGCGATCCTGGGCGTATGCCGGCGCGAGCGGCGCCCCGGTGAGCAAAGCCATAACAAGCCAGCCAGTCACCCTGGTGGACAGTGGTGCTCGCAACATTGGCTACTCCCCCGCTCTTGCGGGTCGAGGCTTAAAGAGGGGCCGTTAAGGAATTGCGCCAGGCAGGCGACAGTTTGCGAACGCGTGCTTGAGATCGAAATCCCGGCGCACTAGGCTCATCCCGTCCAAGGGGGGTCCCGCAAGGGGCTGAGATACCGATGGTCGCCAGTCCCAACTGGCGTCGGCGCGGTGACCCTTTGAACCTGATCCGGGTCATGCCGGCGAAGGGAATGGATACATCCTTTGCACGACAACACCGGATCTCCGTCTGCCAACCAGCCACGGGAGATCCATCATGGACACCATCGTCACCACACCAGCTCCGACCGTCACGACGGGGCCGCTGCCTGCATCACGCAAGGTCTACGCAACGCCTGAAGCAGCGCCCGACCTGCGCGTTCCCCTGCGCGAGATCGAGCTCTCGTCGCCATCCGAACCGCCGGTGCGTGTCTACGACACGACCGGTCCCTACACAGACACTGATGTCGCGATCGACGTGCGCAAGGGTCTCGCCCCGACGCGGCGTGCCTGGGTCCTCGAGCGCGGCGGCGTCGAGGAATATGCCGGCCGCGCCATCCAGCCGATCGACAACGGCAACGTGAAGGAATCGGTGCTGCGACCGTTTCCGCATACGCCGCGGCCCTTGCGTGGTCTCGACGGCAAGCCGATCACCCAGTTCGAATGGGCGCGCGCGGGCGTCATCACCAAGGAAATGATCTATGTCGCGGCCCGCGAGAATCTCGGCCGCAAGACCGTGCTCGACGAGGCCGAGGCGCGTCTGGCCGACGGCGAGAGCTTTGGTGCTGCACTGCCGGCGTTCATCACGCCGGAGTTCGTCCGCCAGGAAATCGCCGCCGGTCGCGCCATTATCCCGGCCAACATCAACCACACGGAACTGGAGCCGATGATCATCGGCCGGAACTTCCTGGTGAAGATCAACGCCAATATCGGCAACTCCGCCGTCTCCTCCTCGATGGAGGAAGAGGTCGAGAAGATGGTGTGGTCGATCCGCTGGGGCGCCGACACCGTCATGGACCTGTCGACGGGCCGCAACATCCATGACACGCGCGAATGGATCGTGCGCAACGCGCCGGTGCCGATCGGCACGGTGCCGATCTACCAGGCGCTCGAAAAGGTCGGCGGCGATCCGACGAAACTGTCATGGGAAGTCTTCCGCGACACGCTGATCGAGCAGGCCGAGCAGGGCGTCGACTACTTCACCATCCATGCCGGCGTGCGCCTGGCGCATGTGCCGCTGACCGCCAGCCGGGTCACCGGCATCGTCAGCCGCGGCGGCTCGATGATGGCGCAGTGGTGCCTCACCGAGCATCGCGAGAGCTTCCTCTACGAACATTTCGGCGACATCTGCGACATCATGCGCAAGTACGACGTCTCCTTCTCGCTGGGCGACGGATTGCGCCCGGGCTGCAACGCCGATGCCAACGACGCCGCGCAGTTCGCCGAGCTGGAGACCCTGGGCGAGCTCACCAAGGTCGCCTGGGACAAAGGCTGCCAGGTCATGATCGAGGGGCCGGGCCATGTGCCCATGCACAAGATCAAGGCCAACATGGACAAGCAGCTTCGCGAATGCGGCGAGGCGCCGTTCTATACGCTGGGGCCGCTCGTGACCGACATCGCGCCGGGCTACGACCACATCACCTCGGGTATCGGCGCCGCCATGATCGGCTGGTTCGGCACCGCGATGCTTTGTTACGTGACGCCCAAGGAACATCTCGGCCTGCCGGACCGCGACGATGTGAAGGTGGGCGTCATCACCTACAAGATCGCGGCCCATGCCGCCGACCTGGCGAAAGGCCATCCGGCCGCCCGCCTGCGCGACGATGCGCTGTCCCGGGCGCGCTTCGACTTCCGCTGGCGCGACCAGTTCAACCTGTCGCTCGATCCCGCCACGGCCGAGAAGTTCCACGACGAGACGATGCCCAAGGAGGCCCACAAGACGGCGCATTTCTGCTCGATGTGCGGGCCGAAGTTCTGCTCCATGCGCATCACCCAGGACATCAGGGACTATGCGAAGAAGGGCATGGACGAGATGAGCGCCAAGTTCCGGGCCGGCGGCGGCAGTCTCTATGTCGAGGGCAAACTTACGGACTGATAATCTTTATCAGGCGTCTGAGGGGTCTTTTTGGCCTCTCGGACGTTGAGTGCCCGGTTAGGTGGGCGCCTGCCTTGCGTCCGCCATTTCCGTGGGGGAGACTCCACCAGTTCAGTTCGTATGTGTAACGAGCTGTCTTTCTGGGGTGTATGGGACGAATGACACGGCTGCGAACCCTTCTCGGGATCGGTTTCGGGCTGGCCATCGTGGCTGGCGCGGGCTGGTACATTTCGCAGTCCGGTACTGCACCCCCGCCCCGTCAGGGGGCTGGCCGTTTTGCCGCGGGCGCGGCCGTCCCCGTGGGACTGGCCACGGCCAGCAAGGGCGATATTCCGATCGTGCTGCGGGCCCTGGGCACGGTGACGCCGCTGCAGACCGTCAACGTGAAGACCCAGATCACCGGCCAGCTCGTCGACGTCTATTTCAAGGAAGGCCAGATGGTGAAGCAGGGCGACCTGCTGGCCCTGGTCGATTCGCGGCCCTATGACGTCGCCCTGCAGCAGGTCCTCGGTCAGCAGCAGCGTGACGAAGCCCTTCTCAAGAACGCCCAGGCGGACCTCGAACGCTATCGCAAGCTCGTCCAGCAGGATTCGATCGCGCGGCAGCAATACGACACCCAGGTCTCGCTGGTGCGCCAGTACGAGGCGGCTTTGGTCGTCGACCAGGCGCAGGTCGATGCCGCCAAGCTCAATGTCACCTATACGCGGATCGTGGCACCGCTCACCGGCAGGATCGGCCTGCGCATGGTCGACAAGGGCAACTACGTCACCATGGGCGATGCCAGCAGCATCTGCGTCATCATCCAGGTGCAGCCGATCTCGGTCCTTTTCACGATCCCCGAGGATTCCCTGCCGCTGGTGCGGCAACGCCTGAAGACCGGCGAGAACCTCGAAGTGCGCGTGCTCGACCGCTCGCAGAAGGTCGAACTGGGCGTCGGCCGCCTCGACACGACCGACAACGTGATCGACCTGACGACCGGCACGGTGAAGCTGCGCGCGATCTTCGACAACACCGACGAATCGCTGTTTCCCAACCAGTTCGTGAACGTCCGCCTGCTGGCCGACACGGTGAAGGACGCCGTCGTCGTGCCGGTCGCCGCCATCCAGCGCGGCCAGCCCGGCACCTTCGTCTACCTCGCGAAGGCCGACGATTCGGTGGAGATTCGCGTCGTCGAGCTGGGCGCCACCGACGGTGACAAGGTGGCGATCCTCAAGGGCCTGCAGGTCGGCGACCAGGTCGTGATCGACGGCGTCGACCGCCTGCGCGACGGTGCCAAGATCCGCCGCCCGACGCCCACGCCGCGTGCCTCGGCCGGACCGCCGGTCGCCAACGCACCGCCCGACGCCCAGACTCCTCCGGTGGAGGGGCAGCGCCGGCGGCAACAGGCCAACGGTGGTGCCGGCGGCGGGGGCGGGCCCAATCCCGGCCGGCCGGCGACACAGACCAACCAGTAACCCGGCCGCGACATGAATCCGTCGCGGATCTTCATCGAACGGCCGGTCGCAACCTCGTTGCTGATGGTCGCGATCATGCTCGTCGGCATCATCGCCTATCGCTTCCTGCCGCTGTCGGCCCTGCCGCAGGTCGACTATCCGACGATCCGTGTCCTGACCCTCTATCCGGGCGCCAGCCCGGAGGTTATGACGACCTCGGTGACGGCGCCGCTGGAGCGCCAGTTCGGCCAGATGCCGGGCCTCAACCAGATGACGTCGACCAGCTCGGCCGGCGCCTCGTCGATCACCCTGCAGTTCGATCTCAAGCTCGGCATCGACATAGCCGAGCAGCAGGTCCAGGCCGCCATCAACGCCGCCGGCAACCTGCTGCCCGGCGACCTGCCGGCGCCGCCCACCTACGCCAAGTTCAATCCGGCCGATGCGCCGGTGCTGACCTTGGCCGTCACGTCGAAAACCGAGCCGCTCACCAAGGTCCACGATCTGGTGGATACGCGGCTGGCCCAAAAGATCTCGCAGCTTCCCGGCGTCGGCCTGGTGAGCCTCGAGGGCGGCCAGAAACCCGGCGTGCGCATCCGCGCCAACCCGACCGCGCTGGCTGCCTACGGCCTCAACGTCGATGACCTGCGCACGACCATCTCCAACGCCAACGTCAACACGCCCAAGGGCAATTTCGACGGGCCGGCGCGCGCGCTCACCATCAACGCCAATGACCAGATCACCGATCCCGACACCTTCCGCGACATCGTCGTGGCTTATCGCAACGGCGCGCCGGTGCGCATCCGCGACGTGGCGACGGTCGAGGAGGGCCAGGAGAACAACCGCATCGCTGCCTGGGTGAACAACACCCAGGCGGTGATTGTGAACGTCCAGCGCCAGCCCGGCGCCAACGTCATCGAGGTGGTGGATCGCATCAAGGAACTGCTGCCGACCCTGCGCGAGACCCTGCCCAATTCGCTGGACATCGCCGTCCTCACCGACCGCACGATCACCATCCGCGCCTCGGTGCACGACGTGCAGATCGAGCTGAGCTTCGCGGTCGTGCTGGTCGTGGCGGTCATCTTCGCCTTCCTGGGGGACGCACGGGCGACGCTCATTCCCAGCCTGTCGGTGCCGCTATCGCTCATCGGCACTCTGGCGGTGATGTACCTGGCGGATTTCAGCCTCAACAACCTGTCGATCATGGCGCTCACCATCGCCACCGGCTTCGTGGTCGACGACGCCATCGTCATGATCGAGAACATCGCGCGCTACATCGAGCGCGGCGAGGATCCGAAGGAAGCGGCGCTCAAGGGCTCCAAGCAGATCGCCTTCACGGTCGTGTCGCTCACCGTCTCGCTGATCGCCGTGCTGATCCCGCTGCTGTTCATGAGCGACGTGGTCGGCCGCCTGTTCAGCGAGTTCGCCGTCACCCTCTCGGTCACGATCCTGATCTCGGCGGTCGTGTCGCTCACCCTGGTGCCGATGCTGTGCGCGCAGTTCCTGCGCCAGCGGCCGCACACGCCCGGCGCCGTGCATGAGGAGGCGTCCGCCTCGGCCGAAGCCGAGATGATGGGCACGGGCTGGTTCGCCCGCCTCATCCGCTTTTACGACCGCTGCCTGATCGTGGTGTTCCGGCACCAGGCGCTCACCCTGCTGGTCGCGATCGGCACGGTGGCGCTGACGGCGTTTCTCTACATCGTCATCCCCAAGGGCTTCTTCCCGGTCCAGGACACCGGCCTGATCCAGGCCGTGACCGAGGGGCCGCAGAGCGTCTCCTTTGCCTCGATGAGCGAGCGCCAGCGGCGACTGGCCGAAGCGATCCTCAAGGATCCCGACGTCGCCAGCCTGACCTCGTTCGTCGGCGTCGACGGCACCAATCCGACGCTCAATTCGGGCCGCATGCTGATCAACCTCAAGCCGCGCGGCGAGCGCACGCTGTCGGCCACCCAGGTGATCCGCCGGCTGCAGCGCGAGACGTCGGGCATCCAGGGCATCTCGCTCTACATGCAGCCGGCCCAGGACCTCACGATCGATTCGACGGTGAGCCGCACGCAGTATCAGTTCGTCCTGGAATCGGCGGTCGCCGCCGAATTCGACACCTGGGTGCCGCGCCTGATGGACAAGCTCGAGAAGCTGCCGGAGCTCGTCGACGTGACGAGCGACCTGCAGAACAAGGGCCTGTCCATGTTCATCCGGATCGACCGGGATGCAGCGGCGCGCTTCGGCATCACGGCCGCCACGGTCGACAACGTGCTCTACGACGTGTTCGGCCAGCGCATCGTGTCGACCGTCTACACCCAGTCGAACCAGTACCGGGTCATCTACGAGGTCGAGCCCGACATGGCGCGCTCGATCGCGTCGCTCAACAATCTCTACCTGCCGGGCTCCGCGAGCGGCAAGCAGGTACCGCTGTCGGCCATCGCCACTTTCGAGGAGCGCACCGCGCCGCTCAGGCTCGACCGGTTCGGCCAGTTCCCGTCGACGACGATCTCCTTCAACCTGGCGCAGGGCTTTGCACTGGGCCAGGCGGTCGACGCCATCGTCGGCGCCCAGCGCGAGATCGGCATGCCGCGCTCGATCACGACGCATTTCCAGGGCGCGGCGCTGGCCTTCCAGAAGTCGCTCGACAGCCAGCTCCTGCTGATCCTGGCCGCCATCGTCACCGTCTACATCGTGCTGGGCGTGCTCTACGAGAGCTACATCCATCCGATCACGATCCTCTCCACCCTGCCATCGGCCGGCATCGGTGCGCTGCTGGCCTTGATGCTGGCGGGCACCGATCTCAGCATCGTGGCCATCATCGGCATCGTGCTGCTGATCGGCATCGTGAAGAAGAACGCGATCATGATGATCGACTTCGCCCTCGACGCCGAACGCAACGAGGGCAAGGCGCCCAAGGAGGCGATCCACCAGGCCTGCCTGCTGCGCTTCCGGCCGATCCTGATGACCACCGTCGCGGCCCTGGTCGGCGCCTTGCCGCTGATGCTGGGCACGGGCACCGGCTCGGAGCTTCGCCAGCCGCTCGGCCTCACCATCGTCGGCGGCCTGATCGTCAGCCAGCTCCTCACGCTGTTCACGACGCCGGTCATCTACCTTGCCTTCGACCGGCTCGGCCGCCGCATTCGCGGCGTACCGGTCGACACGCCGCTCCATCCGGTGCGGCCTGAGGCGGAAGAGAGCGGCGCGCCGTGAACCTGTCGGCGCCCTTCATCGCGCGCCCGGTCGCCACGACCTTGCTGACGATCGGGCTGGCGCTGGCCGGCCTGCTCGCCTTCTTCGGCCTGCCGGTCTCGCCGCTGCCCGCCGTCGATTTCCCGACCATCCAGGTGACGGCGAGCCTGCCCGGCGCCTCGCCCGAGACGGTGGCGACCAGCGTGACGACGCCGCTCGAGCGGCGGCTGGGCGCGATCGCGGGTGTCACCGAGATCACCTCGTCCAGCACCGTCGGCAACGCGCGCATCACCCTGCAGTTCGACCTGTCGCGCGACATCGACGGGGCGGCCCGCGACGTCCAGGCGGCGATCAGCGCCGCCCGCGCCGACATGCCGGCCGACCTGCGCAGCAATCCGCAGTATCGCAAGGTCAATCCCGCCGACGCGCCGGTGATGGTGATCGCGCTGACCTCGAACACGCTCGGCCAGGGGCGGCTGTTCGATGCCGGTTCCAATATCCTGCAGCAGAAGCTGAGCCAGGTGAGCGGCGTCGGCCAGGTGACGCTGGGCGGCAGCTCGCTTCCGGCGGTCCGGGTCGAGCTCAATCCGACGGCCCTCAACAAGTACGGCATCGGCATGGAGAGCGTGCGGGCCGCGCTCGCCGCCGCCAACGCCAATTCGCCCAAGGGCGCCATCGAGGTCGGCGACCGGCGCTTGCAGATCTATTCCAATGACCAGGCGACGGTGGCCGACGAGTATCGCTCGCTGATCATCGCCTGGCGCAACGGCGCGCCCGTCCGGCTGTCGGACGTGGCCGAAGTCCTTGATTCGACGGAGAACATCCGCAACGAGGGCCAGGCCAACGGCAAGCGCTCGGTGCTGGTCATCATCTACAAGCAGCCCAACGCCAACATCATCGAGACGGTCGACGAGATAAAGGCGCTGCTGCCCGAACTGCAGGCCTCGATGCCGAACGACGTCGAGCTGACGGTGGTGAGCGACCGCACGACGACGATCCGCGCCGCCCTCAAGGAAGTCGAGATGTCGCTGCTCATCGGCGTCCTGCTGGTGGTGCTGGTGACCTTCGCCTTCCTGCGCTCGGCCCGGGCGGGCTTCATCGCGGCGGTCACGGTACCGGTATCGCTGGTCGCCACCTTCGGCGGCATGTACCTGCTGGGCTTCAGCCTGAACAACCTGTCGCTGATGGCGATGACCATCGCCGCGGGCTTCGTGGTCGACGATGCCATCATCGTACTGGAGAACGTGACCCGCCATCTCGAGGCCGGCATGTCGCGCATCGAGGCGGCACTGAAGGGCGCGCGCGAGGTCGGCTTCACCGTCGTGTCGATGAGCATCTCGCTGATCGCCGTCTTCATCCCGATCCTGCTGATGGGCGGCATCGTCGGTCGCCTGTTCCGCGAATTCGCCGTGACCCTGTCCATCGCCATCCTGATCTCGATGGTCGTGTCGCTCACCACGACGCCGATGATGTGCGCCTATGTGCTGAAGGCGCCGGGCAAGCACAAGCCCGGCTTCTTCGCACGCCTCAGCGAGCGCGGCCTGGGCGGACTGCAGTGGGCGTATGGCCGCAGCCTGGGGTTGGTGCTCCGCCATCCGCTGCTCACCATGTTCGTCTTCCTGGCGACCGTACTGCTCAACATCCATCTCTACGTCACGATCCCCAAGGGCTTCTTCCCGCAGCAGGATACGGGGCGCCTGATGGGTGGCATCCGTGCCGACCAGAGCATCTCCTTCCAGGCGATGCGCCGGAAGTTCCGCCAATTCGTCGAGATCGTGCGGTCGGATCCGGCGATCGAAAGCGTCGCGGGCTTTACCGGCGGCGGGCAGACGAATTCCGGTTTCATCTTCGCCACCCTGAAGCCGCTCAGCGAGCGTGATGTCACCGCCGACCAGGTCATTGCCCGCCTGAGACCGAAGCTCAACCAGGTGCCCGGCGCCATGCTCTTCATGCAATCGGTGCAGGACATCCGCGTCGGCGGCCGCCAGGGCAATGCGCAATACCAGTTCACCCTGCAGGCCGATTCATTGCCCGACCTCTACACCTGGGGGCCGAAGCTCACCCAGGCGCTGCAGGCCGACACGTCGGTGATCACCGATGTCGATTCCGACCAGCAGCAGCGCGGGCTGCAACTCAACCTGACGATCGATCGCGATTCGGCGAGCCGTCTCGGCATATCGACGCGCAATATCTCGGCGACGCTCTACGACGCCTTCGGCCAGCGCCAGGTTTCGACCATCTACAATGCGCTGAACCAGTATCACGTGGTCATGGAAGTGGCGCCGCAATGGTGGGAAAGCCCGGAGTCGCTGAAGGACATCTATGTCAGCACTTCGGGCGGTGCGTTGAGCGGCACGCAGTCGACGGGCGGCATCGCCTCCACGACGACAACCCCAACGTCGACCGGCGCGGCCGGAACGGGCGCACTGACCATCGATCCGGCCCAGGCGGTGCGTAACCTGCGCACCAACCAGATCGCGGTCAGCGGCAAGAGCTCGGCCTCCACGGGCGCGGCGATCAGCACCACGCCCGACACGCTGGTGCCTTTGTCGGCGGTGACGCGCTGGGAGTACGGCACGACGCCGCTGGCCGTGAACCATCAAAGCATGTTCGTGGCCAGCACCGTCTCGTTCAATCTGGCGCCGGGCAAGACGCTGAGCGACGCCGTGCAATATGTGAACGATACGATGCGCGAGATCGGCGTGCCCTCGACCCTGCACGGATCCTTCCAGGGCACGGCGCGCGCCTTCCAGCAATCGCTCGGCAACCAGCTCGTGCTGGTGCTGGCGGCGCTGGCTGCCGTCTACATCGTGCTGGGCATCCTCTACGAGAGCTACATCCATCCCATCACGATCCTGTCGACCCTGCCGTCGGCCGGCATCGGCGCGCTGCTGGCGCTGCAATTCTCCGGCGTGGAGTTCAGCATCATCGCCATGATCGGCGTGCTGCTGCTGATCGGCATCGTGAAGAAGAACGCCATCATGATGATCGACGTGGCGCTGGAGCGCGAACGCGCCGAGGGACTCGAACCCTCTGTCGCGATCCACCAGGC
Source organism: Reyranella sp. GW821-FHT14A01 (assembly GCF_058803965.1). Taxonomy (NCBI): domain Bacteria; kingdom Pseudomonadati; phylum Pseudomonadota; class Alphaproteobacteria; order Hyphomicrobiales; family Reyranellaceae; genus Reyranella; species Reyranella sp. GW821-FHT14A01. The sequence continues at coordinate 119,690 of NZ_JBXAPM010000012.1, read as the reverse complement.
GGCGCTGCTGCGCTTCCGGCCCATCCTCATGACGACCATGGCGGCGATCCTGGGCGCGCTGCCCTTGGCGCTCGGCTATGGCGACGGCGCGGAGTTGCGTCGCCCCCTCGGCATCTCGATTATCGGCGGCCTCATCGTGAGTCAGATCCTGACCCTCTACACCACACCCGTGATCTATCTTTATCTCGACCGTTTCCGCCGCCGTGACCGCGACCGGCCGAGCCGCGTCGCCCGAGCCATGGGCAGTGCCGGAGCAACGGCATGAGGCGCAGCGCGGCGCTTCTTCCCCTGCTGCTCGTCTCAGGCTGCCTCGTCGGGCCCGACTATGAGCGCCCGCCGCCGGCCAGCCCCGTGGCGCCCCAATACAAAGAGGCGGAGCTACCGTCGGGTGCGTCCTCGCTGTTCCGCCCGGCCCAGCCGAGCGACGGGGCGGATCGCGGACGGTGGTGGCAGGTCTACGGCGACCCCACGCTCGACAGCCTCGCGGCGCAGATCGACGTCTCGAACCAGAACCTCAAGATCTTCGAGGCCAACTATCGCCGGGCGCGGGCCCTGATCCGCCAGGACCAGTCGGCGCTCTATCCCAGCATCTCCGGCACCGGCTCGGCTCAGCAGACCGGCACCGGCGGCCTGCGCGGTACCGGCACCAGCACAAGCACATCGACTCTGCAGCGCTTCGATTCCACGGTCGGCCAGTTCTCGACCGGCTTTACGCTCAATTGGGAAATCGACCTCTGGGGCACGCTGCGTCGCCAGATCGAGAGCGATTCGGCGGCGGCGCAGGCGAGCGGCGGCGATCTCGCCAATGCGCGCCTGTCGGCGCAGACCGATCTCGTCACCAACTACGCCTCGCTGCGTATTTCCGACGATCGCAAGCGGCTCTATGAAGCAACCGTCGCGGCCTATCTGCGCTCGATGCAGATCGCGCAGAACCAGGTCGATGCCGGCATCGTCTCGCGGGTCGACCTCGCGCAGGCGCAGACGCAATATGAACAGACGCGCGCGCAGCTCGTGAACGAGAGCATCAACCGCGCGCTGCTAGAGCACGCGATCGCGCTGCTCGTCGGCAAAGCGCCGTCGGAGGTGACCATCGAGCCGGCCAAGACCCAGCTCACCGTGCCGACGGTCGATTCCGGCGTTCCCTCGACCCTGCTGGAGCGGCGGCCCGACATCGCCTCGGCCGAGCGCCAGATGGCGGCGGCGAATGCCCAGATCGGCGTGGCCAAGGGCGCCTTCTATCCGCAGATCTCGCTGGGAGCCACGATCGGCTTCCTGAGCGGCGGCCTGGGCTCGCTGCTGCAGCTCGGCACCGCGGCCTGGTCGGTCGGCCCGCAGATCGCCGGCACCCTGGTCGACGGCGGCGCGATGGCGGCGCAGGTCCAGGGCGCCCGCGCCAGCTACGACGCCACGGTCGCCACCTATCGCCAGACCATCCTGACGGCGTTCCAGCAGGTCGAGGATGCGCTCGCACAGCAGCGCATCCTGGTCGCGCAGGAGCGGGTGCAGCGCGCCGCCGTCGCCGCCGCGCGCGAAGCCGAGCGGCTGTCCCTCAATCAATATCTCGTCGGCACCGTGCCCTACACGACCGTGGTGCAGACACAGGCCGCCGCACTTTCGGCCGAGCAGGCCCTGCTCACCATCCGCCTCTCTCGCCTCGTCGCCAGCGCCAACCTGGTGAAGGCGCTGGGCGGCGGCTGGCGCCAAGAGGATCTGCCGCCTCCCGTGCCGATCGGCGGCCTCAACCAGCCCAATCCGGCGCCGCCCGCTTTCCCGCCGCCGACCCCGCAGAATACGTCGGCGACGCGACAGTAATCGGAAGTTGTGGTTACCGCTTTCGGGACTCGACAAGCCCGGAGGAGAAGGATTTCCTACCACGGTCGCGGCCCACAGGCCGGACCTGTCGTCCAACAGTCGGGCGTCGGCAGCCATTCCCTTTGACTGCGACGCCGGCTGCCATGACGTTGGCCGCTCGTCGCAAAGCGAGGCCATCATGACCAATTCCCGCCATCCCGAGACCCTGTCCCTGCACGCCGGCTGGCGCGCCGACGCCACCACAGGTTCGGTTGCCGTGCCGATCCACCAGACAACCTCGTACCAGTTCCGCGACACCGAGCACGCGTCGAACCTGTTTGCGCTCAAGGAACTCGGCAACATCTACACGCGCATCGGCAATCCCACGGTCGACGTGCTGGAGCAGCGCATCGCGGCCCTCGAAGGCGGCGCGGCCGCGCTGGCGGTGAGCTCGGGGCAGGCCGCCTCGGCCTTCGCGATCCAGAACCTCGCCAAGGCCGGCGACAATGTCGTGAGCTCGACCGATCTCTACGGCGGCACGTGGAACCTGTTCGCTCACACGATGAAGGACCAGGGCATCGAGGTCCGCTTCGTCGATCCGTCCGATCCGAAGGCCTTCGCCCGCGCCACCGACGATCGCACGCGTGCCTACTATGCCGAGACCTTGCCCAACCCGAAGCTCGCGGTCTTCCCGATCAAGGAGGTGGCCGATATCGGCCGGCCGCTCGGCATCCCGCTGATCGTCGACAATACGGCGGCGCCGATCCTGACTCGGCCGCTCGATCATGGCGCGGCGATCGTCGTCTATTCCGGCACCAAGTATCTCGGCGGCCATGGCACTTCGATCGCCGGCCTGATCGTCGACGGTGGCAATTTCGACTGGGCCGCGCATCCCAAGCGCCAGCCGGCGCTGAACACGCCCGATCCCAGCTATCACGGCGCGGTCTGGGTCGAGGCGGTGAAGCCGATCGGTCCGGTCGCCTACATCATCAAGGCACGCACGACCCTGCTGCGCGATCTCGGCTCGGCCCTGTCGCCCTTCAATGCCTTCCTGATCCTGCAGGGCATCGAGACGGTGGCGCTGCGCATGGAACGCCACGTCAAGAACGCCCAGGCCGTCGCCGACTTCCTGGTCAACCGGCCCGAGGTCGCGAAGGTCATCCATCCGTCGCAGCAGAAGGGCGAGACTCGCCGTCGGGCCGACGCCTATCTCAAGGGCGGCTATGGCGGGCTGGTCGGCTTCGAACTGGCGGCGGGCCGCGAGGCGGGAAGGCGCTTCATCGATTCGCTGAAGCTCCTCTATCACGTCGCCAATATCGGCGACGCGCGCAGCCTGGCGATCCATCCCGCCTCGACCACGCATTCGCAGCTCTCCGTCGAGGAGCAGCTCGCGACCGGCGTGTCGGACGGCTATGTGCGCCTGTCGATCGGCATCGAGCACATCGACGACATCCTTGCCGATCTCTCGCAGGCTCTCGAAGCCGCCGGCAAGCTGAAGAGCGCGGCTTAGTTCAGGGCGTCCATTCGGCCACGTGCGCGGCCCGGTCGGGCCGCGCCGGGATCGGGGCGGTCGAGGGGGCGGGTGTGCCGAGGGTGAGGTGGCCGACGAGGCGCGACGGCGCCTCGAAGCCCAGCAGCCTGTTCACGTTGGCGTCGTAGACGTTCGGGCCCGTGACCCACATGGCGCCATAGCCCAGCATGTGGGCCGCGTTCAGCATGTTCATGGCTGCAGCACCGGCGGCGAGAAGCTGCTCGATCTCGGGGATGTTGCCCGGCTTCACGATCGCGCCGACGGCGATCAGCATCGGCGTGCGTCGGACCCAGGCGCGATAGCGCTCGGCGAACGTTGCGGCATTGGCCGGATCGCGCACGGCGACGGCCTCGACCAGCTTCTCGCCGTAGGCGAGGCGGGCCTCGCCGCGGATGACCACGAAGCGCCAGGGCTTCAGCCGCCCGTGATCGGGCGCCCGCAGGCCGGCATCGAGGATCAGGTCGAGGTCGGCGCCCTCGGGCGCCGGCTCTTGCAGCAGTCCCACCGAGCGGCGGGACAGCAATTCGTCGAGGGCGAGCAGACGAGGCTCGCGCGCATGGGTGATGTCAGGCATGACAGCACCTCTAGCTCATGTGCGAACGATTGTCAGTTGCAATATTTCCTTAGCGCAGCAGGGTCCCCCAGGCGGCGAAGACCAGGAACGGCAGCGCGATCAGGTCGGCGATGGCGATGACCCGGAGCGCGCCGGCCGGATTGCCGTAGAGCGCATAGAAGGCCAGGAAGCCCACGACGTTGATGGCGGCGGCCAGCAGCGCGGCGGGCCGCACCGGGACCCACCAGCAGGCCCACAGGCAGAGGATGCCGACCAGCGCCAGCAGCAGCGCGCGATGGCGCATCAGCACCAGCATTGTCGTGTCGGTCGGCGCGATGCCGTAGAGACGCTGCAGCGTCTCGGGCAGAAACACCGGCGCGACCGGCATCAGGTGAATGGCGCCGACGATGGCGAAGGCGAGGGGCAGGGCGATGGCGATCCACATGCCGCCGAGCTTCGGCCGCCGGCGCGGGCACCGGCAATTACCTGTGAGGTAGCGAGCCCTATGCTGCTGCCTTCGCGGCCTTCTGGATCGGCGGCGCGAAGCGGAAGGCGGCGCCCAGCCGGTTCCAGGCATTGATCGTGGCGATCGAGACCGAGAGGAAGGTGACCTCCTCCTTGCTGAAGTGGCGGCGCACGGCTTCGTAGGCGGTGTCCGGCACGCTGTGGCCTACGAGGCGGGTCAGTGTCTCGGCCCAGGCGAGGGCTGCACACTCGCGCTCGGAGAAGATGCCGGCCTCTTCCCAGGTCGCGACCAGGTCGAGCTTCTCCTGCGGCAGGCCGAGCTTGCGCGAGACGTTGAGATGGATCTGCAGGCAGAAGGCGCAATTGTTGAGTTGCGAGACGCGCAGCTTCACCAGCTCGATGATCTGCTTGTCGATGCCCGATTCGTCGGCCTGCCTGCCCATGGCGATCAGCGACTGCTGGGCGACGGGCGCGATCTTCGCGAAGGCATCGTAGGTGAGGCGGGGTTGGGACATCGGCGACTCCATATATCAGAGTACTGATATTAAGCGTGGACCGCCGCTTGGCAAGGCCCGGAGCGCCGCCTACCGTGCCTCAAAAGGCGAGGAAACCCATGTCCCGGCATTACGACACCCTGGAGACGCGCACGCCCGCCGAGCGCGAGGCGGCGCTGATGAACGCCCTGCCGCAGCAGATCGCCAACGCCAAGGCGAACGCGCCGTTCTTTGCCAAGTGGCTGAAGGACGTCGATCCTGCCTCGGTGATCTCGCGCGCCGCGCTCGCCGGATTGCCCGTGTTGCGCAAGTCGACCCTGAGCGAAGTGCAGAAGAAGAAGCCGCCGATGGGCGGGCTGATCACCGTGCCGATGGAGAAGGTGCGCCACGTCTTCATGTCGCCTGGCCCGATCTTCGAGATCGACACCGACGAGCCCGACTATTTCCGCGGCGCGCGCGCCATGCATGCGGCGGGCTTCCGTCCGGGCGATCTCGTCTACAACACCTTCGCCTATCACCTGACGCCGGCCGGCATGATGATGGAATCGGCCGCACGGGCTCTGGGCTGCGCCGTCGTGCCGGGCGGCGTCGGCAACACTGAGCTGCAGCTCGATGCCATCGCAGCCTTGCGGCCCAAGGGCTATGTCGGCACGCCGTCGTTCCTGAAGATCCTGATCGAGAAGGCGGCGGAGCTGGGCAAGGACATCTCCTCGCTGAAGCACGCCTTCGTCGGCGCCGAGGCGCTGCCGCCGTCGCTGCGCAAGCTGTTCCAGGACAAGGGCATGAGCTGCCTGCAGAGCTACGGCACCGCCGATCTCGGCACCATCGCCTACGAATCCGCCGCGCCCGACGGCACGGTCGAGGGCATGGTCGTCGACGAGGGCGTGATCGTGGAGATCGTGCGGCCCGGCACCGGCGATCCGGTGCCCGATGGCGATGTCGGCGAAGTGGTGGTGACCAGCTTCAATCGCGCCTATCCGCTGATCCGCTTCGGCACCGGCGACATGACGGCCGTGCTGGCGGGCGCGAGCGCGTGCGGCCGCACCAACATGCGCATCAAGGGCTGGATGGGCCGCGCCGACCAGCGCACCAAGGTGCGCGGCATGTTCGTCGATCCCGAGCAGATCGCCGAGATCGCGCGGAAGCACCCCGGCCTCGGCCGCCTGCGCCTCGTCATCGACTGGGTGAACCAGGCCGACACGATGGTGCTCAAGGTCGAGGCGTCCGCGCCGACACCTGATCTCGCCAAGGCGGTGACCGAGACAGTCCGCGCCGTCTGCAAGGTGGGCGGCGCCGTGGAGTTCACAGCACCCGGTTCCCTGCCCAACGACGGCAAGGTGATCGACGACGTCCGGAAGTACACCTGAGGCCATCGAACCATGATCATCCGCGATATCGGGGTGGCCGACTTTCACGCGGTCCATCGGCTGATCGGCCAGTTGGGCTATCCGACGGACGAGGCAGAGTTCCGTCATCGCCTCGATCGGGTGCTGGCAACCGAAAGCCATCGCATCCTCGTGGCCGAGGAGGAAGGTGGGGTCGTCGGCGTGCTGCATGTCTTCGAGCGGCCGGCCCTCGAGAAGCCCTGCGAAGCCGTCATCCAGGCCCTCGTTGTCGATCGCGGGCACCGCAGCGCCGGCATCGGCGAAGCATTGATGCGCGAGGCCGAAGCCTGGGCGGTGGCGAGAGGCCTTCCCTCGACCGCGCTCTACACTCGTATCGATCGCGACAGGTCACGGGCCTTCTACGAGCGTATCGGCTATCGCCTCAAGGGAACGTCGCACCTCATGGGTCGGAGCTAGGCGGAGAGCGTCATGGATATGGGGTTAAGCAACAAGCATGCGCTGATCACCGGCTCGACCGCCGGCATCGGCTACGCGATCGCCAAGGGGCTGGCCGCCGAGGGGGCCAGCGTGGTGATAACGGGCCGCACGCAGGCCGGCGTCGATGCTGCACTGAAGCGCATCGCGGATGCCGTGCCGGGCGCCAGGGTGACGGGCGTCGCCGCCGATTGCGCGACGGCGGAAGGCGCACGGATCGTGTTCGGCAAAGTGCCCGAGATAGACATTCTGGTGAACAATCTCGGCATCTACGGGCGCAAGCCGGCTTTCGAGATCGACGACGGCGAATGGCAGCGCTTCTTCGAGGTCAACGTGATGAGCGGCGTGCGTTTCACGCGCCATTACGCACCGGGCATGGCCGGGCGCGGCTGGGGGCGCATCGTCTTCGTTTCCAGCGAGTCGGCACTCAACATTCCCAAGGAAATGATCCACTACGGCATGACCAAGACCGCCCAGCTTTCGCTGTCACGCGGGTTCGCGACGGAACTCGCGGGCACCGGCGTCACGGTGAACGCGCTGCTGCCCGGTCCGACGCACACCGAGAACACCGACAGGATGCGCGCCGAGCGGGCGAAGACCGAGGGTGTGAGCGTCGCCGAGGTCGAAGCAGGCTTCCTGCGTGACTTCCGGCCGACCACGCTCATTCGCCGTTTCACCTCGTCGGAGGAGGTGGCGGCACTCGGCGTCTATCTCTGCAGCGAGGCGGCCTCCGGCACCTCGGGTGCCGCCATGCGCGTCGACGGTGGCGTGGTGAATCAGATCATGTAGGCGAGGGGTATTTGATGATCGCGGACGACGAGGCGGAAATCCGGGTACTCATCGAGCGGCAGTTTGCCAGTCTGAGCTGGGGGCCGGAAGCGCCTGCCGACTGGAACGGCTTTGCCGACGACTTCATCGCCGGTGCGCCGCTCTATCCCTCGGCGCGGCCGGCGGTGCCGCAGACCGTGCCGGCGTTCCTCGATCGCATGAACGGTCTCGCCGGCAGCAGCCTGCGCTCCCTGCAGGAGACCGTGCTCGGCGCCGAGATCCTCGTCTACGGCACCGTCGCGGTCGCCGTGGCGCCCTGCAAGCTGCTCGAGAACGGGACGGAGACCAGCCGCAACGTCGAGATGCTGCTGCTGGTCAAAAGCGAGGGAAGATGGCGGATCGCGGCGCAGGCCTGGGACAAGGAAAGCGCCGCCCATCCAATTCCCGCCCGGTGGCTCAAGGGCTGAACCGCTGGGGGCGCGCCACTCCAGTGGCGCGATCTTCGTCTTTCGCAGTAAAGACGCGCCACTGGAGTGGCGCGCCCCCAGCCCTCAGTTCACGTCGAGCTTCAGGCCTTCCTTGTCGATGACGCCCTTCCATTGGGCGATCTGCGCGTTCACGAAGGCGTTGAACTGGTCGGGCGTGCCGTAGGCGGGGAAGCCCGCCATGGTCTTGAAGCGCTCCAGGGTCTTTGGGTCGGAGAGCCATACCTTCATCTGGGCGTTGAGCGAATCGACGATGGGCTTGGGCGTGCCGGCCGGCAGGAAGACGCCGAACCAGGTCGAGACGTCGAACGGCTTCAGCTCCGGCATGGTCTCGCAGATCGGGACCAGGTCGGGGGTCAGCGGGTTGCGCTGGGCCGAGGTGAGGCCAAGCGCCCGGAGCTTGCCGGCGCGCACGAACTCGATGGCGGTCGTCAGGTTGTCGAAGAAGAACTGGGTGACGCCGGCCGTCAGGTCGTTGAGCGCCGGGGCGGCGCCGCGATAGGGGATATGCTCGGCCTTTGTGCCCGTGAGCTGCAGGAACCACGCGCCGCAGAGATGCGGCGACTGGCCGGTGCCGGACGAGGCGTAGGAGGCCTTGCCGTTCTGAGCCTTCAGCCAGGCCACGAACTCCGGCACCGTCTTGGCCGGGACCGACGGGTGGACGACCAGCACGTTGGGCGCCGTGATGGCGTTGGACACCGGGATCAGGCCGGCCGGCGTATAGGGCATGTTGCGGTAGAGGGAGTAGGCGATCGACTGCGGGCCGATATTGCCCATCAGGATCGTGTTGCCGTCCGGCGCCGACTTGGCGACCTCGGCCGAGCCGATGACGCCACCGGCGCCCGACTTGTTGTCGACGACGCAGGACTGGCCCCAGGCGTCGGTCAGGTAGGCCGCCAGCATGCGGGCCACGATGTCGGTGGTGCCGCCGGGCGCCGCCGGGCAGATCATGCGGACGTTCTGGGTCGGCTTCCAGGCGGCCTGGGCCTGCAGCCCGCGGGGCAGCAGGGCGGCGGCGGGCAGGGCCGCGGCGGCGCCCAAGGCGGCACGGCGGGACAGTCTACGGGTCACTCGAATTCCTCCCTTGATTCGTATTTGTTACCGACGACCTAGCATGGCCGCGCTGGCAAATCCGCCACAATTCCCGTATCTATTCGACGCGCGGCCGCCCCGAATCGCCGGGCTCTTCCGGCGGTTTTCTCCCCTCGTTCAATGGGTCCGCGCCAAGGAGGAATATCTTGAAGAGACGTACTTTCGTCTCCGGCTCGGTTGCGCTCGCCGCCGGTGCCCTGGCCGCCCCGGCCATCGCCGCCACGATCAAGCCCTACAGCTGGGACCTCAACCCGCCGATGGACTCGCGCGAAAACTTCATCGCCTGGGGCAAGGCCCGCGGTGAAGACCCCGTGTTCCTCGGCCAGCGCTGGGACCGCTTCCAGGCGCTCATCAAGAACAAGGACATCTGGGGCCAGGCGACCATGCGCGCCTTCCTGCTCACCCCGCGCGAAGAGTTTTCCGCGATCAGCCCGGCGATCGCCAAGCGCGCCTACGAGCATGCCTTCCTCGACATCGGCTACGGCGTGACCATGTCCGGCCCGCACGTCCAGGGCCGCATGACCAACGTCATCGACGTCAAGCGCGGCGAGAAGGTGCTCGAGATCGGCACCGGTTCGGGCGTGCAGTCGGCGTACATCGCCAACCTCACCGAGAACGCCTACACGATCGAGATCATCGCGCCGCTCGCCCAGCGCACGCGCGGCCTGTACGACAAGCTGATCGACAAGGGCTACACCGAGTTCAAGCACATCAAGACCAAGGCGGCCGACGGCTTCTACGGTTGGGAAGAGGCCGCCCCGTTCGACAAGATCATCGTGACCTGCGGCATCGACCACGTGCCGCCGCCGCTGCTGCAGCAGCTCAAGTCCGGTGGCCTGATGGTGATCCCGGTCGGCCCCCCGGGCGCGCAGCGCGTGCTCAAGGTGACCAAGACCCAGGGCGCCGACGGCTCCATCACGACGAGCCGCGAGGACATCTACGGCGGCAAGATCGTGCCGTTCGTGCCCTTCACCAAGCTCGAAGGCGACAAGATCGTCGGCACGCACAACCGCTAACGGTTGTGCGGTTGGCGTCACGATAAAGATGTCATCCCGAGCGTAGCGAGGGACCTTTCGCGAACGGCAAAGGTCCCTCGGCCTGCGGCCTCGGGATGACAATCAGGATCGGAACGGCTGAAAGCCTTCCCCTCTAGAGATCGCAAAAAGCGATCCAACAAAAACAACGGAGATCCCCCTTGTCCATCACGGTCGATCTCGATCATCGCCCGCCGCTCGCTTTCTATCTGTCCGTAGGCCTGGTCGCCGGCAGCATCATCGCGCTGCAGATCGGCATCATGCGCGTGTTCTCGGTCGGCAGCTGGGCGCATTTCGGCTCGCTGGTGGTGAGCCTCGCCATGTTCGGCTTCGGTCTCACCAGCGCCGTGATGTGCGTCGGCAAGAGCTGGTTCGAGCGGCATTGGGTGGGTTCGGTCAAGGGCGCGCTGCTGGCCTTCGGGCCGCTGATGGTGGTGTGCAACCTCGCCGCCCAGCAGGTGCCGTTCAACGCGATCTTCCTGATCTCCGACCCGATGCAGAAGTGGCGCCTGTTCGCCAACTTCGTCCTCTACTTCCTGCCGTTCCTGGCCGGTGCGCTGTATCTCGGCGTCATCTTCCTGAAGGCGCAGAAGACCTTCAGCCGCGTCTACTTCGCCGATCTCGTCGGCTCGGGCCTGTGCGGCCTCACCGTGCTGCTGGCGATGTATGCCTGGCGGCCCGACGACCTCATCATGGCGCCGCTGATCCTGTGGCTGGCCGGCGGCGTGCTGTGGTTCGTGGCGCTGGGCGACCGCAAGGGCATGCTCGCCATCATCATCGTCGCGATCCTGGCGGCTGCAGTGCATCACCTGGCGCCACAGGTGCTGGGCATTCCGAAGCTCGCCGTGTCCGACTACAAGGGCGTTTCCTACGCCCGCAAGTTCCCCGACGCCGTGCGCGTCTACGAGCGCGCCTCGCCGTTCGGCTACCTCGAAGTCTATTCCAGCTCCTACCTGCATTTCGCGCCGGGCCAGTCCGACAACGCGGCCTTCAACCTGAAGAAGATGCCGTCGAACGCCTATCTCGGCCTCTACATCGATTCCGAGGGTCCCGCCGGCATCATCAAGGACCTGCCGGCCGACGAAACGGCGTACTTCCGGTTCCTGCCGATGTACTACCCGTACCTGCTGAAGAAGGACCCGAAGACCTTCGTGGTCCAGTTCGGCGGCGGCATCTCGACGGCGGTGGCGCTGAAGTCGGGCTCCAGCCAGGTCACGGTGGCCGAGGGCAATCCCGCGCTGCTGACGGCCTTCCGCGAGGACAAGCACCTTCGGGACTTCACCGGCGACATCCTGAACAACCCCAAGGTCAACGTCGTCGACTATGACGGCCGCCTCTACGTTGCCCACACCAAGAACCGCTACGACGTGATCGACCTGTCGCTGGCCGATTCGGCCGGCCTGTCGAGCCCCGGCGGCTTCTCGATCGTCGAGAAGTATTCGTACACGCGCGAGGCGATGAGCGCCTACATGCGCGCGCTCACGCCGGGCGGCATCCTGTCGGTGACCTTGTGGAACAAGGAAGAGCCGCCGAAGTCGGTGCTGAAGCTCTACGCCACGATGGCCGCCGCCGCGCGGGACGTGGATGGCGGCAAGGACATCGCGCAGAAGTTCTACGTCGTCTCGTCCTACCTCTCGACCGCCACCGTGCTCTACAAGCGCGACGGCTTCACGCCCAAGGAGATCGCGGAACTCAACGCCCATACCAAGGCGATGTCGTTCGACGAGATCTATTATCCGGGCATCAAGGTCGACGAGTCGGACCTCAAGCAGATCCTCTCCGACTATCACGACCAGTTCTTCTTCACCGGCGAGCAGACCGATCCGACGGCGCCGTCCGAGAAGGAGCCGAACGACAAGCCGCCGCCGGGCATGACGACCGAGGCTGCGCCCGGCGCCGCCCCGACCGAGGTGAAGGCTGACGAAGCGCCACCCACGCCCAAGATTCCGGCCACCGTGCTGGGCCGCCTCGCCTGGCACTACCTGCTCGAAGGCGGCTGGCAGAAGGTCGCGGACGAATATGTCTTCGACACCCGTATCCTCACCAACCACCAGCCGTACTTTGCCGCCTACATCAAGGTGCCGGACCTGCTGAAGTTCACCGACCGGCTCGAGCTGGTGCAGGACGAATGGGGCTACCTGCTGCTGTGGGCGACGCTGGGCATCGCGACGGTCTTCGCGCTCACGCTCGTGCTGTTCCCGGTGGTGTTCGGCTGGCGCACGATCTTCAGCCGCTACCCGGGCAAGGCCGGCACGATGATCTACTTCCTCTGCCTGGGGCTCGGGTACATCATCGTCGAGGTGGGCATGATTTCCCACTTCATCCTGGCGCTCTCCAACGCCACGGTCTCGGCGTCGGTGCTGATCACCGGCATGCTGGTCTTCTCCGGCATCGGCAGCTTCTTCTCCGAACGCTTCCTCGACCGGTCGCGCACCTTCATGCCGAAGGTCTTCCTGGCGATCTTCGCGATCCTGGTGACCTATGCCTTCACCATCGACTACGCGCTCGACTGGATCGGCACGCTGCCCTACGCGCTGCGCATCGCTCTCTGCCTGCTGATCATCTTCCCGCCGGCCTTCCTCATGGGCTTCCCCATGCCGACGGCGATGACGACGCTCGGCCGCCTCGGCAAGGACCACATGTTCCTGTGGGCCTGGGGCATCAACGGCTGCTTCTCGGTGATCGGCGCGGCGCTGGTGCCGATCGTGGCGACCAGCTTCGGCCTGCCGGCCGTGGTGCTGGTCGGCGCCTTTGCCTACCTGATCGCGCTGCCGACGTTCTTCTCCGTGCTCATGCCGCTCCCGGGCGCGGGGCGGCCCGCCGCCGCGTGAAGCGGCGGGCGCTGCTGCTGGGGGCTCTGCTGATGCCGACCGCTGCGCACGCCCAACCGAAGAAACCCAAGAAGCCGACAAAGCGGCAGGCGACCAAGCCTGCCGCCAAGCCGGCGCCGGTGCATGCGGCCAAGCCTGCCGCGCCACCGCCCTCGGCCGCGCTCAAGGAAGCGAAGACGCAGCTCGCAGCCTTCGACGCTTCGCCCTTCCCCTATCGCGGCTTCATCCCCGACACGACCAAGCCGTTTCTCGATGCGCGCGACGGCAAGCGGCGCGGCCACACGACGGGGCGCGGCGACGTCTATTGGGAAGAGGTGGCCTACAGCGACCGCCGCTCGCTGCTCTACCTGCCGCAGGGCTTTGATCCGACACGGCCGGTCCTGATCGTGCTCTTCCTTCACGGGCAGGGCGCCACGCTCGAGCGCGACGTGGCGGTACGCCAGGCCGTGCCGCGGCAGATCGCGGAGTCGGGCCAGAACATCGCCCTGGTCGCGCCGCAGCTCGCGCTCGACGCGCTCGATTCGAGCGCCGGCAACTTCTGGCGCGGCGGGCATTTCGCGAAGTATCTCGACGAGGCGGCCGAGCGGCTGATGCGCCTCTACGGCAACCAGAGCGCCGGCCGCGGCTTCAACCTCGCCTCCGTGGTGATCGTCGCCTACAGCGGCGGCTACCTGTCGGCCGCCTATGCGCTGCAGCGCGGCGGCGCCAACCATCGCGTGAAGGGGCTCATCCTTCTGGATGCGCTGTACGGCGACGAGGACAAATTCGCCGCCTGGTTCGCCGCCCGCCGCCAGCAGGCCTTCCTGTTGAGCGCCTTCACGGACTCGACCAAGGACGAGAACGCCACGCTACAGGGGCTGCTGACCAAGCGGCGCATCCCCTTCAGCCGCACTGTCCCGAAGAGCCTGACGCCGGGCACCGCGGCTTTCGTGGGTCCCACCGGCGGCCTCGACATGCATGGCGATTTTGTTACGCGCGCGTGGCAGGCCGACCCGCTGGAACAGGCCCTATCCATGATTCCCGGCTACGCCCCGGTTCATGGTAAAAAGAGCGCATGAGCGATCCCCTGCGCCAGGAGCTCCTGGACATCTTCGTCGGCCGCGCCACGCGGCGCTACGGCCTCTCCGAGATCAACCAGCTCCAGCATGCGCTGCAGGCAGCCGCGCTGGCCGAGGCCGATGGCGCGCCGCCGGCCACCGTGCTGGCCTCGCTGTTGCACGATGTCGGCCACATGATCCATAGACTGGGCGAAGACCCTGCCTCGCGCGGCGTCGACGACGTGCATGAGGAGCTGGGCGCGCAATGGCTGGCCGAGCGCTTCGGTCCCGCGGTCAGCGAACCGGTCCGCCTGCATGTCACCGCCAAGCGCTATCTCTGCACGGTCGAGTCCGATTACTTCGGCAAGCTGGCGCCCGACTCGGTGCGCAGCCTGCAGCTGCAGGGCGGCCTGATGTCGCCCGACGAGGTCGAAGCCTTCCGCGCCAATCCGTACCACGCCGAAGCCGTGCGGCTGCGCCGCTACGACGAGGAAGCCAAGGATCCGCGCGCCAGCACGCCCGACTTCGACTACTACCTGCGCCACGTCCCGGCCTGCCGGCTTTAATCGCCTCCACCGATGACGTCGCATATGAGGTAAAGGTCCCTCACTGCGTTCGGGATGACAATTTTGTTGGCGTTTGCGCAGTGCGCCGATCCAACAAACGCTGTCATCCCGAACGCAGTGAGGGACCTTTCACTTTCCTCAAAGAGCCAGGAACAGGAAGACGAATACGATGATCTCCCGCACCGAAGTCGAGGCCGCCTGGGGCCTGATCCGTCCGCATGTGCGCCGCACGCCGGTGATCGAGCTCAGCTCCGGCGCGCTGGGCGTGACGGCACCGCTGGCACTGAAGCTTGAATCGCTGCAGGTCAGCGGCTCGTTCAAGGGACGCGGGGCGTTCCACAAGCTGCTCGCCTCGAAGGTGCCGGCGGCCGGCATCGTCGCGGCCTCGGGCGGCAATCATGGCGCCGCTGCGGCCTACGCCGCGCGCGCCCTGGGCCACAAGGCCGAGATCTTTGTGCCGACCATCGCCGCGCCCGCCAAGGTGGCGCGGCTACGCAGCTACGGCGCGGTCGTGAACCAGATCGGCGCGGTCTATGCCGAGGCCCGCGCCGCTTCCGAAGCACGCGCGGCGGAAACCGGCGCGCTCACCGTGCCGGCCTATGAGGACGAGGTGGTGTTCGCCGGCGCCGGCAGTGTCGCGCTCGAATTCGCCGAACAGGCCGAGTTCGACACGCTGCTGATCGCCGTGGGCGGCGGCGGCCTGATCGCCGGCTGCGCCGCCGCGATCGGCGCGGTGAAGAAGATCGTCGCCGTCGAGACCGAAGGCACGCCGACCCTGCACGAAGCACTGAAGGCCGGGAAGCCGGTCGATGTCGCGATCTCCGGCATCGCCGCCGACGCGCTGGGCGCCAGCCGCATCGGCACACCCAACTTCGAGGTCGCGCAGAAATTCGTGAAGCACTCCGTGCTGGTGAGCGATGACGCGGTGCGCGCCGCACAGCGCGCGCTATGGGAAGAGCTGCGTGTCGTCGCCGAACCGGCCGGCGCCACCGGCCTCGCCGCGTTGATGGCTGGCGCCTATAAGCCGGCGGCGGGCGAGCGCGTCGCCACTCTGATCTGCGGCGCCAACACCGATCCAGGGTCGGTGGCCTAGCCCTTTCCATTCGCTGCTATCCCGGGGAGTATCGCGATCAGCTAGGGGAGCAGTTCAAATGGCAAAGAACACCAGCGGCAAGCCGGTCGCCGTCGTCATCGGCGCCACGTCGAAATGGCAGGCCGATGGCCGCAACACCAGACTGGCCCATGGGAAGGCGGTGGACGACAGTGATCTGCCGGTCGGTGTGCGCTGGGGCATCGGCGGCGCCATCGCCCAGAAGTTCGCGGCCGAGGGGTTCTTCGTCGTGCTGACGACCCGAACGGCCGCCAACGCATCGGCGCTCGAAGCGGCGATCCGGACGCAGGGCGGCGACTGCACCACCGTCGAGCTCGATCTCTCGCGGCAGGAGTCGGTCGCCGCGGCCTTCGCCACGATCCGTAGCGACGCCGGCGATCCCCATGTCGTGGTCTACAATGCGGGCTATCTCGAAGGCCGCGACCTGCCGCCCGAGAAGGAGCTGCTCGAGCACATCCCGGTGGAGATGTTCGACACCGCCCAGCACATCGCCAGCCGCGGCCCGTTCCTCGTTGCCAAGGAGGTCCTGCCGGCGATGCGCAAGCGCGGCGAGGGCTCGTTCTTCTTTTCCAACAATTCGAGCTCGTTGCGCGGGCGAAAGCGGATGACGGGCCAGTCGCTCTACTATCCGCGGGTGATGATGCGCACGCTGGCCCAGGTCCTCACCGAGGAATATTCCGAGCATGGCGTGCACGTCGCCAATGTCGTGATCGACGGCCTCATCGATTCGCCCGGCACCCACGCCCTGCCGCGCGCCCGGCAGAATCCCGAGCAGGTGATGAACCCGGTGAAGATCGCCGAGGCCTTCTACTACCTTCACACGCAGGACCGCTCGGTCTGGACGCACGAGCTGCAGCTGACGCCGTTCTCGACCAAGCCGAGCTACTGAGGAGGAAGCGATGTCGTCCGCGATCAGTGCGCAGATCAGCTCGCACCTGGCCATCCGCAAGGAATGGCTCGGCCTCCGCCGGGAGGACCCGCTCGATCCCGCCTTGCCGATCGTCGATCCGCACCATCACCTGATCGACCGGCCGGAGAGCGGCACATACCTGATGTCGGACCTGCTGGAGGATATCGGCAGCGGCCACAACATCGTCGCCACCGTCTATCTGGAGTGGCTGTCGATGTATCGCGCCGGCGGACCCGAGGAGATGCGGCCGGTGGGCGAGATCGAGTTCGCGAACGGGGTCGCGGCGATGAGCGCCAGTGGCGGCTACGGCAAGCCGCGCCTCTGTGCCGGCATCGTGGGCCATGCCGACCTCATGCTGGGAGCAAGGGTGGCCGAGGTCCTCGAGGCGATGATCGCGGTGGGCGGCGGGCGGTTCCGTGGCATCCGCTATATCGCGTCCAGCGATCCGGACCAGGCGCAGTGGGGCGCCACATTCGTCCGGCCGCAGGGGCTGCTGCTCGACAAGCGCGTGCGCGAGGGCTTCGCGCAACTGGCGCCGCTCGGTCTCAGCTTCGACGCCTGGGCCTTCCATCCCCAGCTCGGCGATGTGGTCGACCTGGCGCGCGCCTTTCCGGCGACGCCGATCGTGATGAACCATGTCGGCGGCCCGATCGGACTTGGCCGCTACAAGGGCAAGCGCGACGAGGTGTTCGCCGACTGGAGCGCCCGCATCCGCGAGCTGGCGGCGTGCCCCAACGTTCACATGAAGCTGGGCGGTCTCGGCATGCATATGTTCGGCTTCGACGTCCATGAAGGCGAGCTGCCGCCCAGCTCGGAGCAGCTCGCCGCCGCCTGGCGGCCTTATGTGGAGACCTGCATCGCTGCGTTCGGCCCCAGCCGCGCGATGTTCGAAAGCAACTTCCCCGTCGACAAGGGCTCCTACGGCTACGGCGTGTTCTGGAACGCCTGCAAGAGACTGGCGCAGGGCGCGAGTGCGGCGGAGAAGGCCGACCTGTTCCACGACACGGCATCGAGGTTCTATCGGCTCGGTCTTTGACTGTTTCGTCGGAAGCATCGGCGCTGAACTGGCGGGCGCGTGGCGACCTTGATCCGCGGCGCCAACACCGATCCGGGTTCGGTAGCGTAGCGCAAATTGAGATTGAGCAAAAACCTGCCATACTACCGTCCGGTCTCGACGCAATGCGTCGGCCTTCTCTGCCCGTCACGATCAGTCTTTAGCGTCTAAAAGGTTAGCCCGCCCTCATCGATGATGGGGCCGTGCTGCTTCGCCGAAGCGCGTCGTGCCGGCAGTGCCAGCACTCCAGGAAAAAGCCAAACCGCGAACGGTCTCGTCGCGCGCGCCTCCGCTTGTTGCGGATGGCTCGACGCGCGCGGAGCCGAAGCCGTCGCTTGGCATGCCTCGCAACCATTCCGAAGGAACGACCGATGACCGACCGCAGAGCCGCCGAGATCATGTATCCCGATCAGGAAGGAGACTGGAAGATAGAACTGAGGCAGCGACCGATTGCCCATCGCGGGCATGCGTTTCTGGCGCTTGTCCATAAGGGCGAGATAGTCAGTGAACTCCATGGCTTTGGTCATTCAAGGCACACGGACAAACGGCAGATGCTGGCAACCGATGGAGCTCACCTGCAGGGCACGGAATCTCGTCCGGATATGCTGAGAGATACGAAATCTATCGGAGTAGTGAAGGCCGGCAGCAGGGAAGAAATCGAGAAAATCTGGGCGAAAGGTGCCGCAGCGGCTTCAGCTATCACGGAGGGGGACTTCGACTACAAGGCCCATGACCCATCGTACGAGCTTGGCACCGACGGTGGCCAGATCCAGAACAGCAATTCGGTCGCCTACACGATCGCCAAGGCCATGGGGGTGGAGGCTGCCGCCGATCGCGTTCTGCAGGAGCAAGACGAGAGCCGCCGCTTCTCCGGATGGAAGCGTGACCTGCTCGATCCGAAGTACAAGCGTTACGTGGCGCCGCCGGCCTTCCCGGTGAGAGACGCTCCGTGATGCTTCCGCCGGATTGCAACCATAGATTGGTGGAATGAGAAGGACTTCCCGGCATGCTGCGCTTTCACAATGAGGTGCGGCATGCCGAGATTCTTCCAATATCGCCTCGCGTCAGTCCTTGCTTTCTTGCTCGCTATCGGTGGCTGTACGTTTTTCTGCGATAACATCGAGCGAGCTTCCACTCGCACCATGGTGACTGGCCCTTTTCATTACACGCTGCCGGCCAATGCCTGGATCGACAATACACGGATGGCCTCTTACCTTCGTGGGATCATCGAGGCGAATGGGCGGCAGCAACTCACCTACTCGGGGTACGACTGCTCGCCCCGTCCCGTTGCGGACTGCCCCGATTGTCTTCTGTGTACCGAGAAAATCCGCGGCGTTAACAACGGTCAATGTCAGCCCGAAGGCGACCTGTTCATCCGGGCCTATGTCGGCCCCGGCTCGAACGTGCAGGCCCAGACCTACTGGCGGAAGTAAGCCCGCAATCTACTTTGTGACCTCGGTCACCACGGCGCGGTTGGCCTTGCCGGCGCCGTCGCTGAAATCGTAGCGGATGGCGAACTTGTCGGCGGGCGAGATCCACCAGCGCGAGATCGAGCGCTGGCCCTTGTCGCCGGTCTCGTTCATCTCGATCAGGAAGGTGTCGATCATCTTGTCGCCAGGTCCGGTGCGCCGCTCGTAGCGGGCCACGGCGAGCGTATAGGTCCAGGTGCCGCTGCCGACCTTGTAGCTCGCTTCGATCTTCTTGCCGACCTGGAGCGGCCACAGGCGCTCGGGCCGCAGCGCCGCGATATAGGCGGTGAGATCGGCACCGTCGGCCGAGGGATTGTCGAACAGCAGGGCCCGCAGCTTGAAGGGCTTCCCGCCGACGCGATCCATGGTGCAGTCCATGCCCTCGCGGCCGCGGGCCACGACCTTGACGCCGCTGTCGTAGGTGAAGGTCGTGCCCGGGTCGGGGCAGGCGAACTCCATGGTCTGGGCGGAGGCGGCGCCGGAGGCGGCACCGGCGGCGAGCAAGGCGGCGAAGAAGGCGGGCAGTTTCATGGCCCGGATCATAGCCAAATCAGACGAAATGGCACGCCGCCTGCGCGCCGTTGCCAACCGGCCGCAACACCGGCTTTTCGGTCCGGCAGCGGTCCTGGGCCATCGGGCAGCGCGAATTGAAAGGGCAGCCGGCCGGCGGGTTGAGGGGGCTGGGCAGCTCGCCCTGCAGGACGGTGCGCTGGCGGGCGCGGGCCAGCTTGGGGTTGGCGATCGGTGCGGCCGCCAGCAGGGCCTTGGTGTAGGGGTGCTGCGGGCTCTTCCAGATCTGGTCGCGGCCGCCGACCTCGAACAGCATGCCGAGATACATCACCGCCACCCGGTCGGCGATGTGCTCGACCACGCTGAGGTCGTGGCTGATGAAGAGGTAGGAGACGCCGAACTGGCTCTTCAGGTCTTCCAGCAGGTTGATGACCTGGGCGCGGACCGACACGTCGAGCGCCGAGACCGGCTCGTCGCAGATGATCAGCCTGGGGCTGAGCGCCAGGGCGCGGGCGATGCCGATGCGCTGGCGCTGGCCGCCGGAGAATTCGTGCGGGTAGCGCTGCTTGGCATCGCTCGGCAGGCCGACCCAGCGCAGCAGGGTTTCGACCCGCTCGGCCGTGGCCTCGGCCTTCCAGCCGGCCAGCACCATGGGCTGGGCCACCGAGCGGCCCACCGTCGAGCGCGGGTTCAGGGAGCCGTAGGGGTCCTGAAAGATCATCTGCACCTTGCGGCGCATCTCGGTGAGCTGCTCGCGGTTGAGCGGCGCGATGTCGACGCCCTCGACGACGATCTCGCCGCCGGCGACCGGCACCAGCTTCATGATCGCCTTGCCCAGGGTGGACTTGCCGCAGCCCGATTCGCCGACGAGACCCAGCGTCTCGCCGACCGCGAGGTCGAGGCTGACACCATTCACGGCGCGCACGACGCCGCCCGCGGTGTTGAACTGGACGCGCACGTCGCGCAGGGAGAGCAGCGACATGCTCAACCCGCCTCGGCCGCGAAGCAGGCGACCAGCCGGCCCGGCCCCGGAACCGTGAGCGCGGGCTTCTCGGTGAGGCAGCGCTCCATCACCCGCTTGCAGCGCGGGGCGAAGGCGCAGCCCTGCGGCAGGGCGTTGAGCGGCGGCACCATGCCGGGAATGTCGGCCAGCCGTTCGGCGCGCTCGGCGCCCGGTGTCGGCGTCGCGCCGATCAGGCCCACCGTGTAGGGATGCAGCGGGTTCTCGAACAGGTCGTCGACCAGGGCTTCCTCGACCTTGCGGCCGGCATACATGACGACGACCCGGTCGGCCGTCTCGGCCACGACGCCGAGATCGTGGGTGATGAAGATCATCGCCATGCCGGCGTCGGCCTGCAGCTTCTTGAGCAGCGCCAGCACCTGCGCCTGCACCGTGACGTCGAGCGCCGTGGTCGGTTCGTCGGCGATCAGCACCGAGGGGCTGCAGGCGATCGCCATGGCGATGACGACCCGCTGGCACATGCCGCCAGAGAGCTGGTGCGGATAGGCATCGAGTCGGCGCGCCGCGTCGGGCATGCCGACCAGCTCCAGCAGCTCATGCGCCCGCACGCGGGCCTGGCCGCGGCCGAGCTCGGTGTGGGTCATCAGCACTTCGACGATCTGCTTCTCGACCGTGGCCACCGGGTTCAGCGAGCTGATCGGATCCTGGAAGATCATGCCGATCTCCTTGCCGCGGATGCCGAGCATGGTCTCCTCGGACACGGGAACGATGTCCCGACCGTTCAGCCTGACCTCGCCGCCGACGATGCGGGCCGGCGGATCGGGTAGCAGGCGCATGATCGACAGCGCCGACAGCGACTTGCCGCAGCCCGATTCGCCCACCAGCGCCACGGTCTCGCCGGCGCCGACGGTGAGGCTCAGCCCATCGACCGCCTTGATCTCGCCGCGGCGGGTGAAGAGCGTGGTGCGGAGGTCGCGGACCTCGAGAGGAAGCGCCATCGTCAGCGATCCCTCAGTTTCGGATTGAGCGCGTCGTTCAGCCCGTCGCCCACCAGGTTGAGGCAGAGCACGGTGATCATGATGGCGATGCCCGGGATGGCGCAGATGTACCAGGAGCTGCGGATGAGCTGCCGCCCGTCGCCGACCAGCCGGCCCCAGCTCGCGACGTTGGGATCGCCCAGGCCCAGGAACGACACGGCGGATTCGAACAGGATGGCGCCGGCCACGACCAGCGACGACAGTACGATCACCGGCGGCAGGGCGTTGGGCAGGATTTCCGAGACGATGATGCGGAAGTCGCTCATGCCCATGGAGCGGCAGGCCTGCACGAACTCGCGATCCCTGAGCGACAGGAACTCGGCCCGCGTCATGCGCGCGATCGGCGTCCAGCTCACGATGCCGATGGCGATCACGATGTTGGTCAGGGTCGAACCCAGGATGACCACGATGGTGAGCACGAAGATCAGGTTCGGGATGGTCTGGAACAGTTCGGCTGCGCGCATCGAGACCTCGTCGACCCAGCCGCCGAAATAGCCGGCAATGGCGCCGACGCTCACGCCGATGAGGGTGGCGACCGCCGAGGCGAACAGCCCGATCAGCAGGGTCGCCCGCGCGCCATGCACGATCATCGAGAGGATGTCGCGGCCCAGCGAATCGGTGCCCAGCGGAAACTCGGGATCCTCGCCGGGCCACAATTCGGGAAGTCCCACGATGCGCAGCGGATCGGTTGGGAAGAGGATCGAGGCGAAGACCGCCATCAGGGCAACGACCAGGATGAGGCAGGCACCCACGAGGGCACCGCGGTTACGTGAGAAGCGGGCGACGAACTCGAAGCGGGGAAACTCGAAGCGCTGCATCAGCGGATCTCGATTCGCGGATCGAGCCACATGTAGATCAGGTCGACGGCGATGTTGGCGGCGATGACCACCAGCGAGCCTAGGACCATGATGCCCAGCACGACCGGATAGTTGCGCGAGCTCACGCTGTCGAACAGCAGCGAGCCGACGCCCGGCCAGCTGAACACGCTCTCGATCACCACGCTGCCGGCCAGCACGGTGCCCATCTGCACGCCCAGGATCGTGACCACGGGCAGCAACGCGTTGCGCAGCACGTGGTGGATCGTGACCTTGTTCCGGCTGAGGCCCTTGGCGCGCGCGGTGCGCACGAAGTCGGCCTGCGCCACCTCCAGCATCGAGGAACGCATCACGCGGGTGTAGATCGCGGCATAGAACAGGCCCAAGGCCAGGGTCGGCAGGATCAGGTGATGCAGGATCTCCAGCACGCCGCCCCAGGTTCCGCTTGAGGCGCCGCCGATCTTCATCATGCCGCCGACCGGCAGCCAGCCGAGCTTCACCGAGAACAGCACGATCATCATGATGCCGAGCCAGAAGCTGGGCGCGGCGTAGAAGAACATGGCGGCGATCGAGACCAGACTGTCCCAGAAAGTGCGCACCTTCATCGAGGCGACGACGCCCGCCGCCACGCCGATGGTGACGGCGAGCGCAATGCTCGACACCATGAGCAGGACGGTCGCCGGCAGGTGGATCCAGATCGCCTGGATGACCGGCATGTTCTGCCTGTAGGAGAAGCCGAAGTCGAAATGCAGCAGCGCCCAGATGTATTTCAGGAGCTGCATCCACACGGGATCCTCAAGACCATAGGTCTTGCGCAGCAGCGCCACCGTCGCCGGGTCGCTCACCTGGTTCTCGGCCGTCATCAGCTCGAGGAAGCTGCCCGGCGCCATCTGGATCAGGCAGAAATTGATGATCACCACGCCCAGCATCAGCGGGACGGCCTGGATCAGCCGTCGCCGCAGGAGCCGGAACGCCGCCGTGCGGCGCGCCGATCCACGAAGGGCGGGTGTCGGCGAGACTAGCTCGCCAGCCATAGGTCTCCCCAGCCCGCCGCGAGGAAGTTCGGGTCGTTCGAGTGGTTCTGCACCTTGGTGCTGGCCAGGGTGATCGATTCCAGCTCGACCAGCGGCAGGAGCGGGGCTTCCTGCGTGGTGATCTTCTGGAACTCGACGACCAGCGCCTTGCGCTTGGCCGGATCGGTCTCAACCTTGATCCTGTCGACCAGCTTGTCGACGTCGGGGTTGGAGTAACCCGAGGCGTTGCGGAAGGGCACGCCCTTCAGGATGCCGTCGGTCGTGTAGTATTGCGTCGTTGACGGCACCGGCTCCGACGGATTGGCCTGGTTGGAGATCGCCAGGTCGAAATCGTAGTCGGTGTAGATACGCTTGATCGAGGTCGGGCGGTCGGGGACCGTGAGGTTGACGCCGACGCCGACATCCTCGAGCGCCTGCTTCACGTAGGCGCCGATCTTGCCGTTCTCCGGGAACCAGCCGGCCGCCAGCAGGTTCAGGGTGAACCGCTTGCCGTCGGCCTTCTTCGGGAAGCCCGCCGCATCGAGCAGCGCCGCCGCCTTCTTGGGATCGAACGGCGTCTTGAAGGTGTCGGTGGTGAAGAACTCCTTGTTCGGCGAGTAGATCGGGCTCGTGCCCGGGCGGGCGTAGCCGTAGAACACCGTCTTGGCGATGAAGTCGCGATTGACGGCGTTGAACATCGCCTGCCGCACTTCGCGCTTGGCGAAGATCGGGTTGCGCATGTTGCATTCGAGCGTGGCCGACCAGACGGCTTCCTCGTAGCCCTTGGGCGTGGCGACGAACTTGCCGGTGCCGGTCAGGCGCTTGATATCCGGCGGCGCGACCGGATTGAACACGCCGATATGGATGTCGCCCGCTTCCATCGCCGCGGCACGACCGGCCGGATCGCGCACGTAGCGGATGATCAGGCGGTCGAGATAGGGCTCGTCCTTCTTCCAGTAATTCTCGTTCTTCACGTACTCGAAGTGGCTGCCGCGCACCCACTCCTTGAACTTCCACGGGCCGGTCGCGATCGGCGCGTTGTTGGCCGGATTGGTGACGGGATCGCTGCCGGCATAGACGTGCTTCGGCACGATGTAGGAGACGATGCCGCACAGGCTCGACGAGAAGAAGAATTCCGGCGTCGGGTTGTTGTACTTGAAGACGACCGTCTCGGCGTCCGGCGCCTCGATGCCGACGAAGTCGGTGAGCGCCGAGGCCGCTGCGTACTTCTTCCAGATCTCGCTGACGGAATAGATGACGTCGTCGACCGTCATGTCCTTGCCGTCATGGAACTTCACGCCCTTGCGGATCTTCACCGTGTAGGACTTGAAGTCGGCCGACGGTTTCCACGACTCGGCCAGCACGCCCTCGAACTTGCCGTCCATGGTGCGCTTGGCCAGCCGCTCGAACAGCTTGGACGAGGAGAAGGTCGGGCTCGAGCCGCCGCCGGCCGGCACGTAGCAGGCCTGCGGCTCGCCGCCGCCCCAGGTCGCGACCAAGGTGCCGCCGCGCTTGGGCGTGCCCTGTGCGAACGATGCTCCCGACGTGCCGGCCAGGCCGGCGGCAACGATACCCGCGCCGAACACGCGGCGTGAAACCTTGATCGTCATGAACCCCTCCGTTACCCCAATCCCCGATAACGCCTTAAGCAAACTTCATACCGTGTGGTCTAAGCCGGCAATGTCGAATAGGTCGCGCGGCCGACGGCGACGAGCGCGCCCTGGTCGTTGAACACATCGACATCGACCACACCGACGCTCTTGCCCGCACGGCGCACGCGCGCCGTCGTCGTGAGCGCGGTCTTGATCGCCGGCCGCAGGTAATCGACGCGGAAATTGATGGTCGGCAGGCCGCGGCGCAGCGCCATGACCAGCGCATAGTCGCCGACCGTGTCGATGATCGCCGCGATCGGGCCGCCGTGCCATTGGCCGGTGCCGGCGCCGCGCTCGAACTCCGGCCGCATGGAGCAGGTCATGGTGACCTCCTCCTTGGTCGGATCGGTCGCGGTCACCTTGAGGCCGAGGAAGGCGATGAAGGGCGAGCGGTCGAGCTGCGCCTGCATCTCCTCCGAGGTCAGCGGCTGGAGCTTGTCGCTCATGGCGCCACCACGATCTTGCCGAACACTTCGCGGTCCTCGATCACGCGCAGCGCCTCGCGCGCCTCGGCGAGCGGGAACACCTTGTCCACCAGCACCTTGAGCTTGCCGCTCTGCACCAGCTCCAGGAGCTTCTCGATATCGGTGCGCATCCAGCCGTTGGAACCCAGGACCTTGAGCTCGAAGGTCCAGATGAAGCGGATGTCCTCGGTCGGCGCGTAGCCGGCGGTGGCGCCGCAGGTCAGCAGGCGGCCGCCGACCTTCAGCGTCTTCAGCGACGGCACCCAGGTGTCACCGCCGGTGTAGTTCACGACCACATCGATGCCCTGATGGCTGAGCGAGCCGCGGCGCGTCGGCTTGCCGTACATCGCCCAGGCTTCCTTCATGAAGTCCTTCTCGATGTAGTTGATCGTCTTGTCGGCGCCGAGCTCGGCCAGGCGCTGGGCCTTGGCGTCGGTGCCGGCACAGGCGATGACCTCGCAGCCAGCGAGCTTGGCGAGCTGCAGGCAGCAGACGCCGACGCCGCCGGAAGCGCCGAGGATCAGGACTTTCTCGCCCTTCGCGACATGGCCGTTGGTGACCATCATGCGCAGCGCCGTGCCGTAGGCCACGGGAAGTGCTGCGGCATCGGCGTAGCTCACGCCATCGGGAATCTTGATCAGCTGGTGCGCGCGCGCCTTGCACAGTTCGGCCAGGCCGCCATGCACCGTCTCGCCCATCAGGCCGCCTTCGACCCGGTTGATCGGATCGACCAGGACGCGGTCGCCCTTCTTCCAGCCGGTGACGCCGGGACCCACTTCGGCGATCTCGCCGGCGACGTCGAGGCCCATGATGGCCGGCATCGGCACCTTGATGCCCGGCATGCCGCGCCGCGTGAAGACGTCGTGATAGTTCAGCGACGAGGCCTTCACCGCGACGATGACGTCGCCCTCTCCGGGCGTCGGGTCGGGGAAGCTGGTCTCGAAGACAAGGCGGTCCGGTCCGCCATGTTCACGAACGACTGCTGCTTTCATTGTTATACGTCTCCGGTTGGGATCTGCTGGGCGAGCACGCGCTTGTCGATCTTGTTGGTGCCGGCGAGCGGCATCTCGTCGACGAACAGCACGCGCCTCGGGTGCTGGTAGGCCGGCGCATTGGCCAGCGCGTAATTCTTCACCGCCAGCTCGTCGAGCTGGGCGTTGGCGGCCTTCACGACGAAGGCGATCGGCTTGTGGCCCTTCAGCTCGTCGGGCACCGGGATCACCGCGGCCTGGTGGATGCCGGGATGGCGTTCGAGCATCTTCTCGACCTCGCCGGGATAGATGTTCTCGCCGCCGCAGACGAACATGTCGTCGACCCGGCCGACGAAATAGAAGAAGCCGTTCTCGTCGCGGCGGAAGACGTCGCTGGTCCGGTAGTAACCGTCCGGCGTCATCACCTCGGCGGTCTTGGCCGGCAGCTTGTGATAGTGCGTCATCAGCGCACCGCACTTCATCTGGAGCTCGCCCTCGTCCTGCACTTCCTTGCCGTCGCGCACGAGGCGGAGCTGGACGTCGGGGTGCGGATAGCCGGTCGAGAGGACCGGCTGCGGCAGGCCCTTGGGATGTGGGCCGAACACGACGGGGCCGGCCTCGGTGGTGCCGTAGCCATTGCTGACCATCGCCTTGGGAAACACCGCGTGCACCTGGTCGATCAGCGATTGGGTGACGGGCGCGGAGCCCATGCGGACCGCCTCGACGGCCGAGAGATCGGTGCTGGCGAGCAATTCACGCTCGCGCAGCATCATCGCGATCATCGTCGGCACGGAGGTCAGGAAGGCCACGCGATGCTTCGCGGCGGCCTCGATGTAGCCCTTGGTCGTGAACTGCGGCAGCAGCACCACGGTGTCGCCGTGCGAGAAGGTGGTCTGGCACATGGCCAGCCCATTCATGTGATAGAGCGGCGCGGCCACGAGGGCGCGCTGGCCGAGCGGCACCGGCCGACGCACACGCTGGCTGATCGCCCAGAGATGGGAATAGTGCGACAGTACCACGCCCTTGGGCCGTCCCGTCGAGCCCGACGTGTAGAGGAACATCGCCGGTTCCTCGGGCTTCATCGGCAGCGGCGTGAACGGCCCCTCGTCGAGCAGGCTCTCGAAGTCCCTGTCGAAGGAGAGCTTCGGCACCGTATCCGGCGCCAGCGGCAGCCGCGCATCGTCGCCGATCACCAGCTTGGCGTCGCTGTCGCCCACGACGTAGGCGACCATCTCGGCCGGCAGCTTGTAGTTCACGGGCACCGAGACGAGGCCCGCCTGCATGGTGCCGAGGAAGGTGAGCAGGAACTCGGCGCGGTTGGCCGAGAGGATCGCGACCCTATCGCCGCGTTGCAGGCCGCGCTTCAGCAGCCCGCGCGCGACGGCGCCGCTCAGGCGCATGATGTCGCCGTAGCTGTAGCTGCGCTCGGTCCCGTTCCCGCCCGCATCGATCAGCGCCAGGTTGTCGGAGGGCACGTCTCGCGAGATCGCGTCGCCCTGGTTGTCGTACTTGATGGTCACCATTTTGCGAGTCCCGAAAGTGCCTGGTCGGTGAGCTTCAGCCCGTAGTCGAGCGTGTCCTTGCGCCACTGTCCGTCGAACGGACAGAAGGCATCCATCATGTCGGCCTGCAGGGTGGACAGGACATCCGGATCGATCCCGTGATGGTGGCGGCGCAGCCACTGGTCGAGCCGCAGCACGCGGCGCATGTTGACGCCGCGGGTGCCGAACTCGATCACCGCGCCGCACATGTCGCGATTGCCGAGGAAGCGCTGCACGCCCTGGAAGACGAGGCCGGTGTAATTGGGTCGCGCCATGCCGTGCGGCCGCACGCCATCGACATTGTCCTTGCCCCACCAGTCGCAGGCGCGCGCGAACAATGGACCGTCGGGATCGTTGAAGCAGAGGAAGAACGGCTTGCCGTACTCGCCGATGCCGGTGTGCCAGTCGATGAAGGCCACCCGCTCGGCGCCGGCCAGCGTCTCCTTGACGATCGTCTCCAGGGTCCGGTTGGACCATTCGGCGCCCTTGCCGCCGAACATCAGCCCGTCCTGGTGCTCGTACTGGCCGCGCGCCAGCGTGTCGAACAGCACGTCGCGGCCGTTGGTCTCGGTGAAGCGGTCGAGCACGCCGGCGACGCGAGCGTTCTCGGCGTCGGTCCATTCGTGGATCAGCAGGTCGCTGTGAAGCGTCTCGTAGTGCGGATTGGCGGGCGCGGGACCCGCGTCGCGGTCGATGAAGTTGCGGTTGAGGTCGACGTTGTTCTCGGTCGTGCGCGTGAAATGCGCGAAGCCGTAGGGATTGAGGCCGTGCACCAGCACGACGCCCATGTCGGCCGGCAGGCGTGACGCACCGCCGGAATTGAGCCAGCCGATCTGGACGGCCGAGCCGGAGAAGCCTTCCTGGCCGTGCGTGCCGCTCACGAACAAGGCCTGGCGCGGCGCCTTGCGATCGCCGAAGCAGGCGACGTCGATCGCCAGCGGCCCGCCGTCGGGCGCCTTTTTCGCGGGGTGCAGGAACGAGCGCACCTCGCCTCGGGCGGCCGTCGCCGCCTTCAGGAACTTCGCCCGCGCGTTCGCATAGCTCGCGGCGAAGCAATCGTAATATTCCATCGAATCCCTTCTCGGCCGCTCCCCAGCAGCCCTGCCGTACGCGTCAGACTATTCGATGAACTCCAATACCGCGTTCAAGGCCTGCTTGGCCGGCACGACCACCCGGCCCGCGCTCTGGACCACGCCGCCGATCTTGCCGTCCTGCAAGGCACGTGCCGCCTTGGCGGCGGACAGGGTGCGGAAGGTGAGCCCGGCCATGTAGGCCTTGCGGCCCTCGGCATCCGGCACGGCATCGCCGAACTGCGCCTTCAGCTCGTCCTCGGTCACGATGTCGACCCTCGAATTGCCGACCACGACGGACTTGCCGCCCTTGATGTCGCGCACGGCTTCCGGTCCGAACATGTCGGCATAGAGCTTGGAGGCCGCCGCGGGATCCGGTTCGACGATCAGGAAGCGCGCGATGGCGACCGTGCCGTTGGCATGGTGACGCCACTCGTCGCGCCATACGACGTCACGGGTGAAGTGGTGACAGTAGTAGACGCGGCCGTAGGGCACGACGCCCGCCTTCATGCGGACGGTGCGGAAGCGTGCATCGCGCATCTCGCCGTCGACCTTCACGGGACGGGTGAATTCGACCGGCGCATCGATCGGCACGCCCGCCTTGCTCAGCGACGCGTAGGTGATGGCGGAATCCTCGGCGCCGAACACGAGGCCGTTGAGGCCAAACGGGAAGGTGAGCAGGTCCAGGCGACCCGACGTGGCGCTCTTCGGAATGGCGATCAGCTCGAGATAGTCGGTGCCGAACATGGCGAGGTGGTTCATCGAACCCAGCGAATGATAGCCGCGTTCGGTGAGCGTAAAGCCCAGCCGCGTATAGACATCGGCCGCATGGTCCATGTCGTCGCGGGCATTGATGACCACGTGATCGAGCGTCGCTACGGGCAGCATCATTCCAGTTCCTCTCTTGCCTTTCACAGCGTCGCCCATCTTGGCACAGCGGGCACGTCAGGAATTCTTATATTAGGCGACGATCCTTTCATGCGCGAAATCTGTTTCCAAGTTTCGCAGACAATGGGGAAAGGAAATCCTATTTCCATGCCATGACGATCAGCGCCGTTTTGTGGCCTGCGATTTGCCGGTGCGCCTATGCCGGCGCGTTGCGCGCGATGACCTCGCGATAGAAGGCGGCGCTGAGCTTGGGCGTCCGCTTCTGCGTCGCATAATCGACATGGACGAGGCCGAAGCGCGTGGCGTAACCGTCGGCCCATTCGAAATTGTCGAGCAGGCTCCACAGGAAGTAGCCGCGGACCGGCACGCCCTCGGCCGTCGCACGCTGCAGGTGGGTCAGGCAGTTCCGCAGGTACATCACGCGATCGACGTCGTAGACCACGCCGTCCTGCGTCGGCTCGTCGGCCGCCGAGGCGCCGTTTTCGGTGATGAAGATGTCCTTCACGCCCCACAGCCGGGCGGCATGGCGCGGCGCCCAGTACAGCGCCTCCGGCCCCAGGAGCAGCCACGTCGATGCCATGTGCGGGTGCGACGAGGGGAAGGGCACCGGGGTGAAGCCGGGCGCCGCCTCGCTCGCCAGCACGTATTGGCTGGGCGCATAGACGTTCAGGCCGACGAAATCGACCTTGCCGGAGATGATCTTCAGCTCCTGGTCGGTGAAGCGCGGTGCGTCGCGGCCCATCTTCGCCAGATAGGCGTCGGTGTAGCGGCCTTCCATCATCACCGTGAGATAGGGGGCGTTCAGCTCGCGCGTCGCCAGCTCGGCGGCCCTGATGTTCTCGACCGTCTCGACGGCGGGGAGCGCCGTGGCGATGTTTTCCGCCGGCCCAACCCGGGTGCCGCGCTTGCCGCTGGCCCGCACCGCCTGCACGGCGAGGCCATGCGCCAGCACCGCATGGTGGCGGACCTGGTTCAATCGTCCGAGCGGCAGCTTGAGGCCCGGGGCGAAGTTGCCGGTCTCATGGCCCTGCTCGACGAAGGTCTGCATCTCGTTGAGGGTGAAGATCTGGCGCACGCGATCGGTGAGCCGGCTGGCAATGTAGGACGCGTATTCGCCGAATGCCTCGGCGGTGTCGCGCGATTCCCAGCCGCCGCGATCCTGCAGCGCCTGCGGCAGGTCCCAGTGATAGAGCGTCGCGTAGGGCTCGATGCCGGCGGCGAGCAGCTCGTCGACCAGCCGGTCGTAGAAATCGAGGCCCTTGGGATTGGCCGTGCCCCTTCCCTCGGGGAAGACGCGCGGCCAGGCGATCGAGAAGCGGTAGGTGCGCGCGCCGATCGACTTCATCAGCGCCACGTCTTCCTTATAGCGATTGTAATGGTCGACGCTGACATGGCCGTTCGAGCCGTCGCGGATGCGGCCGGGCTCTCCGGTGAACGTGTCCCAGATCGAGGGACCGCGACCGGCTTCTTGGGCGGCGCCCTCGACCTGATAGGCCGAGGTGGCGGTGCCCCAGCGGAATCCCTCGGGAAAGCCCGCCGCCAGCCGGCGCGGGCTCTGGGAGTTGCGGGGGGCGGTATGGGCAGAGCCGTAGGTCGTGGCGGCAAGCGCCGCCGCACCCGCCGCGGTGAGCAGCGCGCGGCGGCGGGTCAGATTGAAACGCATCAGGTTCGGCAACTCCGGTCGGTCACAGACCGTACGGAAGCATCCCGCGTGCCATCCCGCCTCGCGCGGGCAGGTTTCAGTTTTTAGGCGCTTTCGTTACTCAGCACGTCTCCGAACAGCTTCCACCGCACGAGGCATGGAAGTTGTTGCAATCGACGAGCGCGAACAGGCGCGCCATCTGGGCTTAGCCTTTCCCGATCGCGTCGCGCAGTCCGGCGGCGAATCCCTTGATCGAGAAGCCCTCGGGGAGCCGATCGATCAGGATGATGTCGGAGATGGCGTTGCGGACGCGCAGCGGCCGGATCGCCCGATACGCGGCGGAGTCGTACCATGCCGTGGCTGCGGCTCGGTCGGGGAACTCCATGAGTACGACGGAGCCGGGCCAGGCACCTTCGATGACGTCTCCCTGTCCCTGGGCCAGCCACCTGCCGCCATAGGGCGCCACGGTCGCCTCGACCTGCTCCAGGTAATCCAGCGCCTCGGCGTTGGGCATGTCGGCGGGAATACGCAGGTGGTTGATGAGATAGGTGCTCATGACGATCGCCTCCGGCTGTTGGGGCGCCGGAACCGGCGGGCTCCAGCGGCGTGACTTCGACGGGGTGAAGTCTCGCGCCGTGCCCTGGGCGAGGCCACCGCGCGGTCGTCTGGTGCGGACCGGCACTTTGTATGGCCAGTTCATACCTTGGTACGAGGCGCTCACGGTATCCGGATCGAGTGACGACACCCCAGATATCGAAGGCCATGCCGGGCCGGTCCGCAAGTTTGCAGCCATCCCCAGCCAAGGGCGTTTGCCGCTTGAACACCGCAAGGATGGCACATGAATTCCGAAGATCTGACGCATGCGCTGGGGCGGGCCGTCACGGCCATCTGGGGAGAACTGCCCGCCACCGTGCAGCACGACCTGTTCGAAGCGGCCGTGCGCCTTTCGGGTTCGACTGCTCGAGAGCCGCTGGCCGCTCTTTTGCACAACGCTCATCCCCGAACCGCCGACGGCGAAAAGTCCCGCGCGGTACCCGAGCCGGACAGCTTGGGCGGATAACCGATTGAAGCACCAACAAGAGAGAGGCGACGATGCCGACAGATCAACCGATACACACTCTTCGAGACAATCTGGAAGCGGCTCGCCTTGAACTGATCCAAAAGATCGCTTTGGAAGGGACGCTGTCCGCCGACGCACTTGGAGAACTCTCGATCATTCAAGCATCGTTGACGGCGGTCCGCGATGAAATCGCGTCTCGTGAACCACGAGTAGGATTCGGGGCCGAGAAGTCGCTGGAATAGGTTTAGCCGTGATGATGGATTCGCCGCGCTTCGAAACATCGGCAGAAGCTCGGCAACCTTAATCGAAGTTTCCGTTGGTGAGGGCCGGTCCCTAGCCGGCACTCGGGGGCCCGCTTACCACGGACGGTCTCAGCAGCCTGGCGGGCCCCTGAGTCTCCGGTCAGGCGCTTTCGTTGCTCAACACGTCTCCGAACAGCTTCCACGTCTCGCCGTCGAAGGCGGAGAGGCGGATCGACTGGATGGGATAGAAGTCCATGGGGCTGGTGTTGATGGTGATGCCGGGCAGCAGCATCGGCACGACCAGCTTCTTCATGCTGGCGGCCTGCTTCATCAGGTTCTCGCGCGTGAGGTTGTCGCCGCAGGCTTCGAGGCAGTGCTTCATGGTGGCGGAGACGGCATAGGCATAGGTGTTGCCCGAATCGGCGGGGTTGGCATCGGGTAGGTACTTCTTCATCCACGCGTCCCATTCCTTGTAGTCCGCGTCGTCGACCCACTGCTTGTCGGTGGCGTCCTTGAGGTAGGCGGCCGTGATGATGCCCTTGCTGTTCTCGAACCCGGCGGGCTTCAGCACGGCGGCAACGGACGCCGAGACATTGGCGAGATAATGGTCGGGCTTCCAGCCGAGGTCGGCGACCTTGCGGATGGCCTGCGCCGCCGCCTTGGGCGCGGCGTCGTTGAAGAAGACGTTGGCGCCGGTGTTCTTGATCTGGATGATCTGGCTGTCGACCGTGGGATCGGTGACCTCGTAGCTCACCTTAGCGGTGACGTACTTCTCGTTCTCCTTGCCGAGGCCGGCGAGGAAGCCGCCGGTATAGTCCTTACCCGAATCGTCGTTCTGGTAGAGCATGCCGATGCGCAGGTCCTTGAGATTGTCCTTGTACTTGGACAGGACGTGCTTGGCGTAGATCGCCGCCTCGGTGTGATAGTCGGGCTGCCAGCCCATGGTCCACGGGAACTCCTTGGGCATGCCCCACTTCGAGGCGCCGGTGGCCACGAAG
The DNA here is from genome assembly GCF_058803965.1 of Reyranella sp. GW821-FHT14A01. Lineage (NCBI taxonomy): Bacteria > Pseudomonadati > Pseudomonadota > Alphaproteobacteria > Hyphomicrobiales > Reyranellaceae > Reyranella > Reyranella sp. GW821-FHT14A01. Next base: position 85,815 of record NZ_JBXAPM010000012.1, on the reverse strand, counting down.
AGCTGCGGCACCTTCTTCTGGTTCAGATACTTCTGCACGACCGTGTTGGTCGGGGTGCCGAGCAGCTGGAAGATCGCGAAGACCTTGTCGTCCTCTACGAGCTTGCGGACCATCTCGACGGTCTTGGGTGGCACGAAGCCGTCGTCGTAGGTGATGAAGTTGATCTTGCGGCCGTTGATGCCGCCATTGTCGTTCACCATCTTCCAGTAGGCCTCGATCGCCTTGCCGATCGTGCCGTAGGCCGAAAGCGGCCCACTGTACGGGTTGGTGTGGCCGAGCTTGATCTCCTTGTCGGTGACGCCCGGGTCGTACTTCTTCTGGGCACGCACGATATACGGGGAGAACGCGAACGCAGCACCACCGGCCGCGAAAACGCGGCGACGCATCTTGGTCATGTTTCCTCCTGTGGCGTCCCGATTTGGGATCGTTGGGAGGGAGTGTCGCTCAGGTCGGTAGGCCTGTCATCCCGAACACTCCGTCACATCGCGCTGTCCTTCATTGTGCCCGCGCTGTCGGTTGGCCCGCACAAAGTCTGTCGTCCCTCGCTACGCTCGGTATGAAAAAAGGGGCGGATGACTAAAAGTACTATGTCACGTCGTCGACGAGGCAACCCGGCGCCGGCAGCGCAGGCCATTTCGTTTGGACCCAAAACAATTGGCAGCCTAGACTGAGCGCCGGGAGGAAAGAGTGGCGCTGCAAGAACGCACGCAGGTCGGGATCGTCGGGGCAGGGCCTGCCGGACTGCTGCTGGCCCGCCTGCTCAAGGTGTACGGCATCGAGAGCGTGATCCTCGAGGCGAGGACGCGAGACTATGTCGAGGGCCGCATCCGCGCTGGCGTGCTCGAGCAGGGCACGGTCGACCTGATGGAGGAGGCCGGTGTCGCCGACCGGCTGCACCGCGAGGGGCTGGTGCATGACGGCGCCGAGATCGCCGTGCGCGGTCGGCGCTTCCGCATCGACTTCCGCGAACTGACCGGCAAGGCCGTCACCGTCTATGGCCAGACCGAGCTGACCAAGGACCTGATCGCCGCGCGCCTGGCCGGTGACGGGCCGATCGTGTGGGAAGCCGCCGCCGTCGCCGTGCACGATATCGACACGACCAGGCCGCGCCTCACCTACCGGCTCGATGGCGTCGAGCGCACGCTCACCTGCGATTTCATTGCCGGCTGCGATGGCTATCACGGCGTCAGCCGCACGAGGCTGCCGGCGTCGCAGACCTTCGATCGAACCTATCCGTTCGGCTGGCTCGGCATCCTGGCCGACGTGCCGCCCTGTTCGCCCGAGCTGATCTACGCCCGCCACGAGCGCGGCTTCGCGCTGGCCTCGATGCGTTCGCCGACCCGCAGCCGCTATTACGTACAATGCGATCTCGACGACAAGCTTGAGGACTGGCCGGACGAACGGATCTGGGACGAGCTCGAGCTACGCCTCGGTTCCGAGCCCGCACCGAACATCACGCGCGGCCCGTCGATCGAGAAGAGCATCGCGCCGCTGCGCAGCTTCGTGTCGACGCCGATGCAGCACGGCCGCCTGTTCATCGCCGGCGACGCTGCGCACATCGTGCCGCCGACCGGCGCCAAGGGCCTTAATCTCGCGGCATCCGATGCCCAGTATCTCTGCCGTGCGCTGGTCGACCATTACGGCAAGGGCACGGACGACCGGCTCGCCGCCTACAGCGAGACCGCGCTGGCCCGCGTCTGGAAGGCCGAGCGCTTCTCCTGGTGGATGACGACGATGCTGCACAGGCTTCACGCGGAAGACAGCTTCGAAGCCCAGATGCAGCAGGCCGAACTCGACTATCTCGCGAGCTCACGCGCCGCCCGGACGGCGCTGGCCGAGAACTATGTCGGCCTGCCGTTCTGAATCGCGGCATCGGTCATGTGGGCCGCCTTCACCGGCGCGTCAGCGCGCCGTTGGCCAGCGTCGTATGGCTACAGCATATGCCCGGCGCGTTCGGCCTTGGTGCGGAGGTAATTCTCGTTGTGCCCGTTGGACGGGAAGGAATGCTGGACCCGCGCCGCGACCTCGATGCCGTAGCGCTCGAGCTGGGCGATCTTCTCGGGATTGTTGGTCATCAGCCGCACGCGCTGGATGCCCATGCGCGCGAGCATGGTGGCGGCCGGCGCATAGATGCGCTCGTCGGCGTCGAAGCCGAGCTGTTCGTTGGCGTCGATCGTGTCGAAACCGTCGTCCTGGAGTTCGTAGGCGCGCAGCTTGTTGACCAGGCCGATGCCGCGGCCTTCCTGCGCGAGATAGAGCAGCACGCCCGATCCCTGCTTGGCGATCTCGGCGATGGCGCTGCGCAGCTGGACGCCGCAATCGCAGCGCAGAGAGCCCAGCAGGTCGCCGGTGAAGCATTCCGAATGGAGGCGGATCAGGACCGGCTCGGTCGTGTCGATCTCGCCGACGACGATGGCGAGATGTTCCTTGCCGCCGTCGCTGGGGCGCCAGGCGAGGATGCGGGTGTTCTCGGCGCCTTCCAGTGGCACATGCGCCTGGGCGACCTGCTGCAAGGTGCGCGAGGCGGTCTCCTCGTAGCTCGAGACGTCGGCGGCATCGACATAGACGAGGTCCTGCTCGCGCGCCCAGTCGCGGCGCTTGTTGCCGGGGTCGCGGGTGAGGGGTCCCACCACGACGGCCGGCAGGAGGCGCGCGAGCTTGGCGAGCTCGATCGCCGCCTGGGCGATCACAGGTGCGTGACTGGCGACGGGCCGGGAGAGGTGGCGCAGCGCCACATGGCGGCCGGATTTGTCGCTCTCATGCGGCCGCAGGATGACGTCGACCGGCACGCCCTCGGGCAGGTCGAGGGTGATGGGCTTGTTGGTCTCGCCCATGCCGCCCGCGATGTGGGGCGGGATGTCCATGCCGATCGCCTCGGCGCGACGGCGCGTTGTAACAAGCACAGGTGGGTTTTGGGCCAGGCCCTGCAGGCGCTGGAGCGCGCGCGGGCCGCAGGATTCGGCCGCGATCACCAGGCCGCCGGCACCGGTCTCGTCGCGCAGCACCACGATGCCGCCGCGGCGCAGCTCCGCCATGGCGCGTTCGACGGTGGCGACTGCATGTGCCGTGCGGGAATGGGTGGGGCTGGTACTCATGACTCTAGGTATCACGCCACGGGATTTCGCCGAAGTGAACCGCTTTTGTGCCCAGATCGTACCGGATAGAGTGAATTTGCAGATGGCTGACCGGTAGCAAACGCATGTCCGTGAACAATCGTGGCAAGAAAATCCTGTTGGTCGATGACGACCAGGCGTTGCGCGCCGTGCTCGCCGAACAGCTCGACCTTTACGACGGTTTCACGACGATCCAGGTCGGCACCGCGGCCGAAGGCCTGGAGAAAGCCAAGCTCGCCCACTACGACGCCATCCTGCTCGACATCGGTCTTCCAGATATGGACGGCCGCGAATTGTGCAAGCTGATGCGGCGCCAGGGCGTGCGCGCGCCGGTGATCATGCTGACCGCGGCCGACAGCGATGCCGACACCATTCTCGGCCTCGAATCGGGCGCCAACGACTATGTCACCAAGCCGTTCCGCATCAATGTCCTGCTGGCCCGCCTGCGCGCGCATCTGCGCCAGCACGAGCGCAGCGAGGACGCGGTCATGACCATCGGCCCCTACGAATTCCATCCGGCGGGCAAGATGCTGGTGGAGAAGGCCGGCAAGAAGAAGGTCCGCCTGACCGACAAGGAAGCCTCGATCCTGAAATACCTGTTCCGGGCCGGCGACCGGCCGGTCGCCCGCGACGTCCTGCTGAACGAGGTCTGGGGCTACAATGCCGGCGTCACGACCCACACGCTGGAAACCCACATCTATCGCCTGCGCCAGAAGATCGAGAAGGATCCGGCCAGCGCCGCCATCCTGGTGACCGACCGGGGCGGCTACCGGCTTCAACCCTAGGTCTTGCCAATTCGTGAACGGGGCGTCATCTTTTCGGTAAGCAATATTCACAGCCTTGCCCTGGGAGGGCGGACGCCATGAGCACGCAGCGGATCTACGCCCTGCCCGTCGACGTGACGCAGTGGAAGTTCGACGGCGCGACCGACATCCAGTTCAACTGGGAATATGACGACGGCTCCGCGTCGCTGCTCGAACTCTACGAGAAGGGCAAGCAGCAGCAGTGGGACGCCAGCACGCGGCTGGACTGGTCGCTCGAGCTCAATCCCGACAATCCGATGGAGCTGAAGGACGAGGCCATCTCGATCTACGGCACCGATCACTGGAACAAGATGACGGAGAAGGAGCGGAGCTGGCTCCGGCTCCATCTCCAGGCCAACTCGATCTCGCAGTTCATGCATGGCGAGCAGGGCGCGCTGATCGCCAGCTCCAAGATCGTCGGCACCGTGCCCGACATGAATGCCAAGTTCTATGCCGCGACCCAGGTGATGGACGAAGCCCGTCACGTCGAGGCCTACAAGCGGCTGCTGCATGAGAAGTTCAAGGTCGCCTATCCGATCAACAAGGCGCTGCAGACCCTGCTGGAGCAGACACTGACCGACCGGCGCTGGGACATGACCTATCTCGGTATGCAGGTGCTGATCGAGGGCCTGGCGCTCGCCGCCTTCCAGTCGATCCGCGACAAGGCGGGCAACACGCTGGCCGGCGCGGTCAACGCCTATGTCATGCAGGACGAGGCGCGCCACGTCTCGTTCGGGCGCCTGGCGCTGCGCGAATACTATCCGCATCTCTCCGATGCCGAGCGCGACGAGCGCGAGGAGTTCGTGGTCGAGGCGCTCCATTTCATGCGCGACCGCTTCAACCAGTCCGAGGTCTGGGAACGGCTCGGCCTGCCGGCCAAGGTGCTGGACGACATCCACTACAATTCCAAGCAGATGAATTCCTTCCGCGGCCGCCTGTTCAGCCGCGTCGTGCCGACGGTGAAGGATATCGGCCTGTGGGGTCCGCGGGTTCAGAAGGCTTTCGCCGAGATGGGCGTGATGAACTATGCTATGATCAACGTCGCGGAAGTCCTCGCCAACGACGGCAAGGTGGCCGACGAGTTCGACAGGAAGATGTTCGTCGAGAAGTCGATCGCGGCGGAGTAGCGCCGCGCCATAAAGGCGCACAAACGAAATAAACGAAATAAACGAAACAAATGAAACGGGAGGGCGACCCCCCGCCGGATTCAGAAAAGAAGCGCCAGCACCAGAAGCGCAGCCGGTACGAGCAGCGGATAGGGCATGGCCGTCAGCAGCAGGCCGCCGATCACCGCGCCGACCAGGTAGCCGGTCCAGGTCAGTGTCAGAAGCCACGTGTTGGAAGCCGAGGGCAGCGGCGTGTCGGCGCCGCGCCACAGCCGATCGACGACTGCGTCGGCGGTTCGGGCCAGCGTGCTGGTCACCACGACCGTGCTGACGGCGTGGCCGGCGAAGCTGGTGATCGTCGAGGCCTGCAGGCCCATGGCGAAGGCCACGATCATCACCGCCTCCTCCTGGCCGACGGGCAGGAAGCCCACCCCGGCGAGGATCGCCGCTTCGAGCAACAGACCGGGGGCCGGCGACTTCAGCAGCCGCAGCATCACGCGGGCCAGCATGGCGCCCGGGAAGAAGGCGACCAGCGGCGTGAGATGGTTCCAGGCGCCGGGATGGTTGCCCTTCGCCAGGTCGATGCCGGCCAGCACCGTGTTGCCGGTCATGTTCGCGGCGAACACGCCGTTCATGGTGACGTAGCCGATGGCGTCGGCGATGCCGGCGACCACCGTCAGCAGGGTCGCCAGTGCGAGAGGACGGACGCTGATGGCTACACCACGTCGTAGGTGATCTCGACCTCGGCCCCGAAACAATGGCCCTGGCAGGTCAGGATCCAGTTATTGGCGAGATCGTCGGGCGTGTAGATGTCGTTCTTGGCCAGCACGACCTTGCCCTTGATGGTCTTGGCCGCGCACGAGGCGCAGAAGCCTTCCTCGCAGGAGGAGAGCGGGTTGAGGCCGCCGCCGCGCGCCGCTTCGAGGATGGTCTGGCCCTTGGCGTAGGCCACCTTGTGGACCTTGCCCTCGAAATGGATCGTGATCTCGCTCGGGATCACGTCGCCTTCCTCGCTGGGCTGGATGGGAATGGCGTCGTTGCCCGAGGCCTCGAACCGCTCGATGCGCACCTTCTCGTGCGGCATGCCGTGCTCGAACAAGGTCTCCTCGACCAGGCTCATGAACGGGCCGGGGCCACAGAGATAGACGTCGCCCATCTCGAAGCCCTTCATCGCCGCCACGATCTCCTCGGGCTTGATGATGCCCTGGGTCGAATCGAGGTGGTGGATCACCTCCAGCCTGCCGGGATGCGCCTTGAGCAGTGCCTCGAACTCGGCGTCGAAGATGACCGATGGCTTGTCGCGGTTGGCGTAGAACAGCCGGATCGTCCGCTTGCCCTGCTTCAGAGCGCTCTTGATCAGCGACATCATGGGCGTGATGCCGCTGCCGCCGCCGAACAGCAGGAGCGGTGCGTCGCCCTCGCCCAGTACGAAGCGGCCGGCTGGCGGCAGCACTTCGAGCATGCCGCCTTCGGTCACCGCGTCGTGGAACCAGTTGGAGCCCCTGCCGCCCTGGACGCGCTTGATCGTGACCTTGGGCAGCCCGTCGGTCTCGGGGGCGCTGGACAGCGAGTAGCAGCGGTTGAAGGCACCGTCGGGGTGCGGGACGCGGAAGGTCAGGAACTGGCCGGCGCGATACCGGTACTTTTCGGCGAGGTCGGCGGGGATCTCGAGGACGAAGGAGCGGGCGTCCGGCGTTTCCTGGATGATCTTGGCGATGCGCAGTTGGTTGTAGGACATCAAAAACTCGTCTTTAGGGCCCGATTTCCGGGCGGACTCTCCTAGCAGACTGTGTTAAGTTCCGCCGAGAAAAATGAGCGGAGCGTCATCTTCAACGCTCCGTATGGGATGGGACAAGGTTCAGGGCCAGGAGGCAAGAGCCGATGACGACGCAAAAAATTTATCAGCTGCCGGTCGACGTCACGAACTGGAAGTTCGATGGCGCCACCGAGATCGCCTTCAACTGGGAATACGAGGACGGCTCGGCCGACCTGTTGAACCTCTACGAGAAGGGCAAGCAGCAGCAGTGGGACACCAGCACCCGCATCGACTGGACCCAGCAGCTCGACGAAGGCAACCCGATGGGCATGCCCGACGAGTCGATCGCGATCTACGGCTCGCCCTTCTGGGAGAAGATGACCGACAAGGAGAAGGACTGGCTGCGCTTCAACCTGCAGTGCCATTCCATCTGCCAGTTCATGCACGGCGAGCAGGGCGCGCTGATCGCGACCTCGAAGATCGTCGCCACCGTGCCGGACATGAACGCCAAGTTCTATGCCGCCACCCAGGTGATGGACGAAGCCCGCCACGTCGAGAGCTACAAGCGGCTGATCCATGAGAAGTTCAAGGCGGCCTATCCGATCACGGACTCGCTGAAGAACCTGCTCGAGCAGACGCTGTCCGATCGTCGCTGGGACATGACCTATCTCGGCATGCAGGTGCTGATCGAGGGCCTGGCGCTCGCCGCCTTCCAGCGCATCCGCGACACCGCCAAGAACAACCTGGCCGGCGCCGTGAACGCCTATGTGATGCAGGACGAGGCGCGCCACGTCACGTTCGGCCGCATGGCGCTGCGCGAATACTACCCGCACCTCTCCGATGCCGAGCGTGCCGAGCGCGAGGAGTTCGTGGTCGAGGCGCTCTACTTCATGCGCGACCGCTTCAACCAGGCCGAGGTCTGGATGCGGTCCGGCCTGCCGGTGAAGGAAATGCTGGAATACGCCTACCAGTCGGGCGCCATGCAGCAGTTCCGCACGCGCCTCTTCACCCGCATCGTGCCGATCCTCAAGGAGATCGGCCTGTTCGGCCCGAAGGTGCAGCACGCGCTGGGCCAGATGGGCGTGCTGGGCTACGCCGAACTCGATATCGAGCAGATGATCGGCAACGACCTCAAGGTCGCCGACGATTTCGACGCCAAGAAGTTCGTGAAGGAACAGATCGCCGCCGAGTAGCGGTTGGTCGCAGACGGAATGGAGAAGGGGGCCTCACGGCCCCTTTTTCTTTTCTTGTCATCCTGAGCGCAGCGAAGGACCTCACGCCCGCAAGGGAGTCCGCCGGTCGCTCGGCAAGGTCCTTCGCTGTCGCTCAGGACGACAATTGTTACTGGCAAGTATCAATACGCGACGCCGCGCCGAGCACGGTTGCGACCTTGGAGATGTCGAGGCAGCGCGTGCCGATCCAGGCCTTGGTCTGCACGAAGATCGCGTAGCGGGCGAAGGTATCGGCCTGTTCGGCGGGCGTTGCTTTCTTGCGCGCGAGCAGCCAGCTCAAGGCGTAGATGTTGCCGGTCGCGAAGTCGGCCGAGGGGATGTCGGGATCCTTTGCCCAGAGCGCCACGTTCTTCTTGGCCGCGCCCGTCGGGTCGGTAAGGCCGGCGAGCCAGGTGCTGGCGTTCGCGGCCAGTGCATACGACCCGCCATTCTGGGCGATCAGCGCCTTCACCTCTCCGGCCACACCGATATAGCCCTGGCCCTCGATCGTGCTGCCGGCGCAGCCGATGCGGCAGAGGGCGACGAACATCAGGTACTCGGCAAGGATGATCTCGATGTTGCCGTTGTTGTGCCGGCGCCAGGCGCGCGCGAGGTTCCAGCCTTGCGTCAGCTCCGCGCCGGTCCACGGCTTGGCGGCCAGCGGCGTGTCGCGTTCCAGCTCGCCGATCACAACTTGGGCGGCGGACTGCCATTCGGGCGGGATTTGCGCGGCCGCCGGCGTGGCGGTGCCGAGCAGGACCAGCATCAGGATCGAGAGGAGTCGTTTCATGGCAGGCTCCCTTAATATTTGCGGGCCGTCTTCCGATCGCGGCTTTCGTATTGGACGATGTCGTCGGCCTTGAGCACGGTGGCGTCGGGCGGCATCAGCCAGCGCCTCTGCGCCGGCTTGATCAGCGGGTAATGGCGGGCATCGTCGAGCGCGGCGCCGACCTCCCAGCAATCCTCTCCGTTGGTGATCCAGGTGTCGGGCGCGAAGCGGCGCAGGTCGATCGAGGTCGAATAGGTGCGCAGGGTCTTGCGGCCCTTGTTGAAGTATTCGTGGAAGTACGACATCGCGAGCTCGCGCAGGCTGCGATAGACAGGGTCGCGCCAGCGCAGCCAGGCATGGTTGCTCTTGGAGATCGCGCCCCAGCAGCCGTTGCGGCGAAAGAGCGTGACGACGTGGTCGGCATCCTCGCGCGTGGCCGTCAGGTCCATGACCAGCGGCGGCTCGCCCTGCAGCCACAGCGCGCAGGCCGCGACGAAGGCCGCCTCGAGGCAATGGGCCTCGCGATGACGCAGCACGCCGCGCACCGACCGCAGGCTGTCGCCGCCCGGCTCGAAATTGGCCGGAAGGGCCGAGACGTATTCCTGAACGCGTTGCGGCGTGCGCAGGGACGCAAGGATGCGTCCTTCGGCGGCGGTGAGACCCAGTTCGGCAGGCGTGGGGCGTTGGCGTCTGCGCATCGTGTGCAATAGTGCCGTGACGCGCCGTGACAGGCCAGTGAAGGATCGGGGTGGTTGGTGGAGCTGAGGGGGATCGAACCCCTGACCTCCTCATTGCGAACGAGGCGCTCTCCCAGCTGAGCTACAGCCCCCTCCGACCCTTGGAGAACCGCGCGGATAATGGTTGCCGGGCCCCCTGTCAAGCAATGCGGCCTGTGTTAGCGTCCGCCCCCTGTTTTTGATCGAGAGGTACGACCGTGGCCAACGCGAAGAAGATCGTCCAGACGGATGCCGCCCCCAAGGCGCTCGGCCCCTATTCGCAGGCGGTCGTCGCCAACGGCCTGGTGTTCTGCGCGGGGCAGATCCCGCTCAATCCCGCGACCGGCGACATCGTCGAGGGCGGCATCGCCGAACAGACCCACCAGGTGCTGAAGAACCTGCGTGCGGTCCTGAAGGCGGCCGGCAGCGATCTCGACCAGGCCGTGAAGACGACCGTGTTCCTGAAGAGCATGGACAGTTTCGTGGCCATGAACGAGGTCTATGGCCTGCCCGAATATTTCGGCAGCGCCACGCCCGCGCGCTCGACCGTCGAAGTCGCCCGCCTGCCGCGCGACGTCATGGTCGAGATCGAAGTCGTCGCCCTGGTCTGAGATCATGGCCGATCCGGTGACCTGGCTGCTGGCGCTCGGCTCCTTCACGGTGTTCGTCCTGCTGGTCGTGCACCTGCTGCTGGCGCTCGTGCTGATCATCCCGACCTGGCGCATCTGCACGCGCGCCGGCTTCTCCGGCGCGCTGTCGCTGTTCCATCTGGTGCCGGTCATCGGCTCCTTCATCGTCATGGGCATGCTGGCCTTCAGCACCTGGCCCAATGGCGAAGCGCCGCCGGGGCGCTAGATGTTCGGTGTGGAAATCGCGGCCCTCACCGGCCTGTTCGGCCTGACCGGCGCCTTCGCGCTGATCGGCACGGTGCTCGCGGGATGGATGGCCTGGCGCATCGTCGAGAAAGCGGGCCTGCCGGGATGGACGGGGCTGGGCGCCATCCTGCTCACCCTGACCGCCGTGGGCACCATCGTGCCGCTGATCCTGCTCTGGGTCTTCGCCTTCATGCGCTGGCCGCGCGACGAACCCGCAGTCGGGGCCGGCGGCGGCTTCGCGCCTCCGACCGGTCCAATGGCTCTTGCAGGCCCCTCGATGGCCTTGCCCGATTCACGCGGTTGGCGGCTCGCCGGCAGGCTCGGCAATGGCGGCTCGGTCTCCCTCGCGGTCGCCGGCACGTCCGGCACCTATGCGCTGACGGGCGCGCAAACCGGGGCGCCGACCGATCTCAGCGTGCCCGATCCGTCGGTCGGCCAGCCCCATGCCCGGCTCCTGCTCTCGGGCAGCCGGCTGGGCCTGGAAGATCTCGGCACGCCGGGCGGCACCTTCATCGATGGCGCCCGGCTGCTGCCCGAGCATGGACCGCGCGACATCAGCGCGGTGCGCTCGATCCGCCTCGGCAGCGTGGAGCTTGCACTGACGCGAGCCTGAATGGACTTGTGATCGGCAATCGCTGCCGAGTAGGGTGCCGCGGCCGGCGGTTGGCCGGCCTCAAGGCGCGGGGGCCCGATGCTGTCGTTGGCGGTGCTGATCGACAAGATTATCGACATCTACACCTGGATCGTGATCGCCAGCGCGATCATGAGCTGGCTGGTGGCGTTCGGCGTGGTGAACATCCGCAACCAGTTCATCCGTGTCGTGGTCGATCTGCTGTTCCGCCTGACCGAGCCGGTCCTGCGCCCGATCCGGCGCGCGCTGCCCAATCTCGGCGGCGTCGACATCTCGCCCGTCATCCTCCTGCTCGGCCTGTTCTTCATCCGCAGCCTGCTGTGGGAGTATGTCTGGCCGTCCTTCGTCCGCTGAGCCCAGCCCCGGCCGACCCCGCTTTCCTGCGCCGAACCTCCGGCGGCGTGACGATCCAGCTCCGCGTGCAGCCTCGCGCGCGCCGTCTGGCGCTCGACTGCACGGCCGACGGCGGGCTCAAGGCCGCAGTGACGGCGGCGCCCGAGGATGGCAAAGCCAACGACGCCGTCGTCGCGCTGCTGGCGCAGGCCTGGCGCTTTCCGAAATCGACCATCGAGATCGTGCGCGGCGGGACGGCACGGGAGAAGACTCTCAAGATCACGGGCGAGCCGGCCGGGCTCGCCGAGCGGATTTCGGAATGGGTGCGCAAGAATGGCTGATGCGAAACTGATCGATGGAAAGGCCTTCGCGGTTGGCCTGCGCCAAAGGGTGGGCGCCGAGGTGGCCGACCTGATCGCCAAGGGTGGGCCGAAGCCCGGCCTCGCCACGGTGCTGGTCGGCGCCGACCCGGCCAGCCAGGTCTATGTACGCAGCAAGGGCAAGCTCGCGGTCGAGCTCGGCATGGCGAGCTTCGATCACCAGTTGCCGGAGAATACGACGCAGGACGAGCTCTTGGCCCTGATCGCGCGCCTCAATACCGATCCTGCCGTCAACGGCATCCTGGTCCAGTTGCCGCTGCCCAAGCACATCGACACGGCGAAGATCCTGATCGCCATCGACCCGGCCAAGGATGTCGACGGTTTCCATCCGGTGAATGTCGGCCGCCTCGGCTCGATCGCGCCGGGCGCGCCGCTCGACTTCCCGGTACCGTGCACGCCGCTCGGCGTCTCGATGCTGCTGCAGGATGCGCTGGGTTCCCTGTCCGGCCTCAACGCGGTGATCGTCGGTCGCTCCAACCTCGTCGGCCGACCGGTGGCGCAACTGCTGCTGCGCGCCGATTGCACGGTGACGATCACCCATTCGCGCACCCGTGACCTAGCCGCGGTCTGCCGTCAGGCCGACATCCTGGTCGTGGCGATCGGCCGGACCGAATTCGTGAAGGGCGACTGGATCAAGCCGGGCGCCGCTGTGATCGATGTCGGCATCAACCGCATCCCGACGCCGGAGGGCAAGAGCCGGCTGGTCGGCGACGTGGCCTTCGCCGAGGCGCAGAAGGTGGCGGGACACATCACGCCCGTACCGGGCGGCGTTGGCCCGATGACGGTGGCCTGCCTGATGTACAACACGCTGCAGGCCACGCGGAACGTCGCCGGATTACCGTTCGTTGCCGTCTGATCAGTTCTTCAGCATGCCTGCAACCAGCGCGGTCACGTTGTGGCGCATCATCTTCTCGTAGGTCGGCGCCGGCCCATCGGGCCCTGACAGCGCGTCGGTGTAGAGGCGTGGGCCGACCACCGCGCCCGATTCGCGCGCGATCTGGTCGACCAGGCCGGGGTTGGTCATGTTCTCGACGAACAGCGCCTTGATGCGCTGTTCGCGCGCCTCGCGGATCAGCAGCGCGACATCGCGCGCCGAGGGCTCGCTGCTGGTGTTGTAGCCGCGCGGCGACTGGAACTTCACGCCATAGGCGGCGGAGAAATAGCGAAACGAATCGTGGCCGGTGATGGCGCGGCGCTTGTCGGCCGGCACCTTGGCGATCTCTTCCTTCACCCAGGCATCGAGCTCGACCAGGCGGCGATCGAAGGCCTCGGCGCGCTCGCGATAGTGGGCGGCGTTCGCCGGATCGGCTTCGGCCAGGCCCTTGGCGATGTTGGCGACGTAGGTGCGGATCTTCTGGACGTCCTGCCAGCAATGCGGGTCGGGCCCGTGTGCGTGCGAATGGCCGTGACTTGATCCCGCCTGGAGGGTCGCGACGCCGGTCGTCGCCACGATCGCCTTGCCCTTGAAGGGCGCGGCCTTGGCGAGGCGGTCGATCCAGCCCTCGAAGCCCAGCCCGTTGCTCACCAGCACCTGCGCGTCGGCCAGCGCGCGCGCGTCGCTGGGGCGGGGCTGGTAGGCATGGGCGTCGATGTCCGGGCCGACCACGACCGACAGGATGGCCTTGTCGCCGGCCACCTCGGCCAGCAGGTCGCCCAGGATCGAGAAGGTCGCCACGGCCTTGATCTTCGTCTCCGCCGAGGCCGGCAGGGAGACGGCAGCCAGGCCCAGGGCCAGAAGAAGCGCACGGAACAGCATATCGTTACAATATAACGTCAGACCGGAAAGTCGAGCCACTCCGGGGTGTGACCCGTCGCCTCGAAGAAGCGCAGCAGGTCGGCGAGACTCAGCGCCGTGGTCATGGTGTTGACCAGCGGATGGGCATTGACCGGCCCGCCCTCGGCGATGCCGCGGTCGAGGACCAGCCGGACCTTGTGCTCCGGGTCGTTGACGACGGCGAGCGGCGTCACCGAGCCCGGCGCGACCCCGAGATGGCGCCGCAGCCGCTCGGGGCTGCCGAACGAGAACTTGCCCGCGCCCAGCCGCTCGCCCAGGCGCTTGAGGTCGATGGCGCGGTCCTCCAGCGCCACCACCAGCCACATCTCCTCCTTCCTGTTGCGCAGGAAGAGGTTCTTGATGTGATGGCCGGGCAGGTCGCCGCGCAGCGCCTTGGCTTCCTCGACCGTGTAGACCGGCGGATGCTGGACGGTGCGATGGGCGATGCCGAGCGCGTCGAGGCGGCTGAGCAGTTGTTGCGGATCAAGCATGGTGGGTGAGGGCTCTACCCCATGAAACGCGCCGTTTGCCAGCCCCTTGCCAAGGCGAAGGAAAAGCCCTATCAACGCCGCCTTCCGGCAACCTACCCGGCCGGATCTGGAGCGCGGGCGTAGCTCAGGGGTAGAGCACGACCTTGCCAAGGTCGGGGTCGAGGGTTCGAATCCCTTCGCCCGCTCCAATTTCTGTTAAGAGCCATGAGGCTCTTAGCGGTCCTTCCGCAGTCGAAAAATCTAAGAAGTGCAGTTGTCACGCGTGGTTCACGGCGAGACCACCTAGCCATTTTCACCGACGACCAACTAGAGACACGGTTTACGTAGGAGTTGGAGAGTAAATCCGATTGAGCACCGGGATGATCCCTTCATTCTGAATATGGATATTCATCCATGTGCGCTCGATCTTGTTAGTGTCGACACTCTCGATCCAGTGGAACAGGACTGCCCGCCCAAGCTTTGTTTCGCCTGTCTTAATCGGACTATCCAAGTGATCGTTCATCCGCCTTCGAAGGTTGTCCGCCAATCCGACGTACAAGACCTCCTTTGTAAAGGTGGTCAGCACATAGCATCCGGGCTTTTCTGGGATAAAGCGTTCACGGTTGCGTTTGAAGGGCTCGCATCCAGTAGGCAAAGGCACCAAAGCTCCAATTTTCATATTTCAATAGCCGTCTGAGCCGATACCTTGTGAAGTGCCTTAGTCATTTCTTGGCAAACGATATTCAGGGCGCCCGCGTTTAGACGTCCTGCTTGCCCGCCTGTCTTCCACCAATCTGGATGACCTACGCCGGCATAGTCGCCTTCAACATTCTCCAGACAGTCCTTAAGAAGCTTTTCCATCGTGCCAACCGTGTAGCTGCCACGGTCCTGAAGTTTCATAAAGAACGGGATCGAAAATTTGCAGAACAATTCGACCCCGCCATACTTGTAGAGAGTTTCAGAGTCGCCATCGTCCAGGTTGGATTTGATGGCCTTCCAGTAGTTCAGAAAAATCCGCTTCTCCTTATCAAAATCCTTGATGATGCTAATTGGGTTGTTTGCGGTCAGCACGTATTTGACGATGGCCTTAACAAAAGATCTCTGATTGACCTTACCATCCGACGATTCAGAATTGGCCATACGCACTTTGCCAAACCACGGCGAATCCTCCGTATCGTTCAAATAGTCCGCATACTTTATTGCTCTCTCTACCTCGCCTCTTTCGACCGTGCGCAGTATCCAGCTTGGCAGGCTCGGCAAGTCCTCGACGTCGAGCGCATCAGTGAGGCGAGCAATGATTCGCTGCTCCACCGACTTGTCGACGCTTTTCTGCGTCGTGTTTACGATCAGGAAGTGACACATCTGAGCAATGTTCGACAGGTTGGTGGCTATGTTCACCGGCACTTCGAATTCCAGAACTCGGTCATCCTTCTGCGCGGCCATTTTTAGCCCTTCGAGGCGATGCTGGCCGTCTACAACGCTGAATGGTCCTGTTTCCGCAGTATCGAAGCCCAACATGTGGCTCGCTTCATCGAAGTCGATGGACTTGTCCGTCGCCAAGAACACCGACGTCGGCAAGAATGCATCACGGCTTTCCTGGCCCTTTATGATGTAATCAGCAAGTTTCCGGGCACGGGCCAGATTCAGAACGCGCTGATACCCTTTGTCGCTCTCATCCGCCGTATCCAGCTTCTCGACGCTATAGAAGTTATCCGCCACTAGGTCTTTGACTTTCAGTGCTGTGGTGTACAGCAAGAGATCGCCTTGCTTCACGCGAGCGGCCGGAATGTGAATCTTCGCCATGACGTACAAGTCCCCTGCACTCGGGGCTTGCTATGCTTTCTGCCCCCCTCACCCGAAGTTGTAGCACGGTCGGCAGCCGTGAGGCACGCAGTAGTGATCGTTCAGGGCGGGTGCCACGAAGTTCGATTTGTTTAGGGTTTCAACATCACCTGCGGGCCGGATCTGCGAGCCGAGGCGGGGTCGAGGGCTCGAATCCCTTCGCCCGCTCCAATTTCTAAAGGTATCTTGCCCGAACCGGTCGCCGGTTCGCATCCCGGTCCGAACTGGGATGAGGTCTAATGCTTTCGGTTCTCTTCCGATAGATTGCGCGTCCATTTTCGCCGCCGGGATCGCCTAAGCGGCGGGCTCGTCAATGCGTGAGATGATTCAAATGAACACATCGACCGATCAGGGCCTTCTCGTCGTCCGCACCGTGGCCGATCTGCGCCGCGCCGTGGCCGATTTCCGGAAAGCCGGCCGCACGATCGGTCTCGTGCCGACCATGGGCGCGCTGCACGAGGGCCATGTCAGCCTGGTCAAGGGCGCGCTCGATCGGGGCGACGTTCCCGTCACCAGCATCTTCGTCAATCCGACGCAGTTCGGGCCCAAGGAAGATTTCTCCGCCTATCCGCGCGACGAGCAGGGCGACTTCGACAAGCTGCGCGAAGCGGGTTGCCGCATCGCCTACGCGCCGACCAAGGAAGAGATGTATCCCGGCGAGCAGCTCACGACGGTGACGGTCGCGGGCATCACCGACGGCCTCTGTGGTCCGCTGCGGCCCGGCCATTTCCAGGGCGTCGCCACGGTGGTCGCTAAGCTCATGCTGATGGCGATGCCGGATCGCGCCTATTTCGGCGAGAAGGATTACCAGCAGCTCCAAGTCATCAAGCGCATGGTGCGCGACCTCGCGATGCCGTTCGAGATCGTGGGCATGCCGACGGTGCGCGAGAAGGACGGGCTCGCCATGTCGTCGCGCAATCGCTACCTCAGCGCCGAGGAGCGCACCAAGGCACTGGGCATGTACAGGCAGCTCGTGACGGTCGCCGACACGGTGCGCGATGGAAAGAAGTCCTGCTCTGAAGCCACGGCAGCAGCGTCGCAGGCGCTGCGCGACGGCGGCTTCGACATCGTCGAATATTTCACCGTCGTCGATGCCGACAGCCTGAAGCCGCTCGAACATGTCGCGGGCCCGGCCCGCGTCGTCGCCGCCGCCCGTCTCGGCCGCACGCGCCTGATCGATAACTTGGCCGTTTAAGCCGCTTCGAGCAGCAGCACGCTTCCCTGGCCGCCGTCGGCACAGATGCTGACGATGGCGCGCTGGCCCCTTTGCATCGCGGCGAGTTCCTTGGTCGTCTGGCCGATGATGCGGGCGCCGGTGGCACCGAACGGATGGCCCAGCGCGGTGCTGCCGCCATTGGGATTCATCCGCTCGCGCGGGAAGGGGCCGAAGTCGCGCGGGACCTTGGCGCGATCGCGCAGGAAGACCGGATCCTGCAGCGCCTTCAGGTGGAAGGCGACCTGTGCGGCAAAGGCCTCGTGGATTTCCCAGAGATGGATGTCGCCGTAGGTGAGGTCGTGGCGCGCCAGCAGGCGCGGGATGGCGAAGGCCGGCGCCATCAGCAGTCCCTCGACGCGGAAGTCGACGGCGCCGATCTCCCAGTCGACCAGTTTTACGCGCGGCGTATTCGTGGGAAGTCGGTCGAGGCCCTTCTCCGAGGCCACCCACACAGCGGCGGCGCCATCGGTGAGCGGCGAGGAGTTGCCGGCGGTCAGGCTGCCCTTGCCGCTGGTGCGGTCGAACGACGGCTGCAGGCGCGCCAGCTTCTCGAGCGTCGTGTCCTTGCGCGGGATGGTGTCGCGCTTCACGTCGCCGATGGCGATCACCAGATCGTCGAAGAAGCCGCGATCCCAGGCCGCCACGGCATTGCGATGGCTGCTGAGCGCGATCTCGTCCTGCTCGGCGCGCCCGATCTGCCATTCCTTGGCGGTGATCTCCGTGTGCTCGCCCATGCTGAGCCCGGTGGTGCGGTTGCTGATTGCCGGGATGTAGAGCTTGAGGTCGCTGAGGTGCAGGTGGGTCAGATGGTCGATCTTCTGGCCGAGCGAGCGCGCCTGCTGGAATTTGCGCAGCCAGTCGGAGAGGCGCTGGTCGAGGCCGATCTGGATGCGGCTGAGACTGTCGACGCCGCCCACCATCGCGAGGTTGGTGCTGTCGCCGTCGATCATGCCGGCGGCCTCGATCACGCCCATCATGCTGGTCGAACAGGCCATGATGGTGGAGAAGGCGGGCACCGTGGCGTCGATGCCGGCTTCCATCAGCACCTCGCGCGCGATGTTGCTCCAGGTGAGGTTGGGCACGACGGCGCCCCAGACCGCGAAGTCCGGCTTGCCGCCCTTCAACTGGTCGACCATGTGCCGTGCCACCGGCACCGACAGCTCGATCGCGTCGAGCCCGGCCAGCGCGCCATCGACCTTGGAGAAGGGCGTGCGGACGCCGGCCGCCAGCCAGATGTCGGCCGCCCGCCTCATCGTTGGGCCTAGGCGGCCTGTTCGAGCGTCGAGGCGACGTCGCGCGTGGTGACGCGGCGCAGGTCGCGCACCTTGGTCGTGTCGAACGGCCGCGCGCGATGCATGGTGCAGCGATTGTCCCAGATCACGAGGTCGCCCTTCTTCCAGTTGTGCGAATGCACGAAGCGAGGCTGTGTCGCATGCTCGATCAGGTCGAGGATGATCAGGCGCCCGTCGGCCACCGGCAGGCCGAGAATGTGCGAAGCGTGCGCGGCGAGATAGAGCGTCTTGCGATGCGAGCCGGGATGGGTGCGCACGACCCGCTGCGGCACCGGCGGCAGCGAGGCTCGCTCCTCGTCGCTGTACTGCACGACGCCCAGCTGCTCGCGCGAGCGCCAGATCGAATGTTCGGCGACCAGGCCTTCCAGCTCCTTCTTCTTCGTCCCGGGCAGCGCGTCGTAGGCCGCCCGCAGATCGGCGAACTCGGTGTCGCCGCCTTCGTCGGGAATGATGTGCGCGTAAAGCATGGACAGGCCGCCGGGCACGGCGCGGAACGAGGCGTCGGTGTGCCAGAGCCGGTTGGCCAGGCCGTCGAGCCGGCGGCGCGCGTTGGGCTCCAGGACATTGCCGTCGGCGTCGAGGTTGGAAATATCGGCAAGCTCGTTCGACTCCAGGCGGTGCTTGATGTCGCGCTGCCTGAGCCTGATTGCTGAGGATTCAACGGGGCCAAAGTTGCGGGCGAAAGCCACCTGCTGGTCGTCGACCAGTTTCTGGTCGTGGAACACCACGACCGCGTAGCGGTTGATGGCGTTCTCGATCGCCAGACGGTCGGCCGGCTTCAGCGGCTGCGAAATGTCGATGCCGGAAATCTCGGCGACGAATTCAGGGTGAGTTGGCGTAACGGTGATGCTCATAACCGCCTCCCGCGGCTATAGTACGTTTGCAAACATTCTCTCCCAGGAAACGCCATGCCGCAAACGATGAAGCTCGCCCTGCTCGACGATTATCAGAAGGTAGCCATGCGCATGGCCGATTGGGATCGGCTCAGGAAGCGCGGCGTCGAGATCACGGTCTTCCACGAACCCTTCACCTCGATCGATGATGCGGCGCAAAAACTCGCGCCCTTCGACATGCTGGGATTGCTGCGGGAGCGAACCGCTTTCCCGCGGGCGCTGATCGAGAAGCTGCCCAATCTCAAGTTCATGGTGCTGACCGGCGCCCGCGCCGCGAGCCTCGACGACAAGGCTGCGGCCGAGCGCGGCATCCCGATCTCCACCACGCCCGGCGGCACCTCGAACGCGCCGACAGCGGAGCTCGGCTGGGCGCTGCTGATGATGTGCGCCCGCGATCTCGCCAGGGCCGAGCGGCTGGCGCGCCAGGGCAAGTGGCACGACGGCATCGAGCAGATGGTCGTGCTCGAGGGCAAGCGTCTGGGCATCCTCGGTCTCGGCAAGCTCGGCAGCCGTGCGGCTCACTATGCCAAGGCGTTCGGCATGGAGGTCGTGGCCTGGAGCCAGAACCTCACGCCCGAGAAGGCCGAAGCGGGCGGCGCCAAGTACGTCACCAAGGACGAGCTGCTGGCGACATCGGACTTCGTGTCGATCCATCTCGCTCTGTCGGACCGCACGCGCGGCCTGATCGGCGCGGCCGATTTGGCCAAGATGAAGAAGACCGCGATCCTGGTGAACACCTCGCGCGGCCCGATCGTCGACGAAGCAGCACTCATCGAAGCGCTGAAGAACCGCGCGATCCTGCACGCCGGCCTCGACGTCTACGACAAGGAACCGATGTCGGCCGACCATCCCTTCACCAAGCTCGACAACATCACGCTCATTCCCCACCTGGGCTACGTCGTCGAGGAGAGCTACCGCCACTTCTACGAAGGCACGATCAAGGACGTCGAGGCATGGCTCGACGGCAAGCCGATCAACGTCCTCAACCCGGATGCGCTGAAGAAAGCGTAAGGCGGCCGCAATGGAGCGCGCCACTCCAGTGGCGCTCAAGCTTTGTCGTTAGCCAAGGTATGAGCGCAACTGGAGTTGCGCGCTCCAGTGAGCATATCACGTCGTTCGCACACGAACGACGATCAGCCAGACGGCGCCGGCGAGGATCACGCCGGCGGCCAGCCATTCGGGCGTGGTGAGCCTCGCGGGCGTCAGCCAGCCGGCATGCGCCAGCAAGGCTTCGAGCGCGATGGCGAAGAACGGCATCGCGGTGAGGGCGATCAGGTAGGTCTGCACGCCCGAATGGTTGATGGTCCAGAAGCCGAGCCACGTGCCCGGCGCGCGGAACAGCAGGCCGGCCAGGATCGCGTAGAGCCAGAGCTCGAGGCGGCCGAAGGCGTCGCCGCCGCCGGCCCACGGCGAGGCCATCGCGCCGATGAGGCCCGCAAGCGTCCAGACGAGGATCAGCGCCAGCGAGGCGGCGACCAGGATCTCGCCGGTGAAGCGGCTGCGCGCCGCCGCGTCGCTCGCCCGGTTGCGCGGGTGATAGGCGATCATCCACGACGCCGCGACGGCCACGGCCTCGGAGGCGATCAGCCAGGCAACGCCGCGCCAAGCCGTATCGGAGCCCAGCCCGGCGACGAAGGCCACTACGCCGAGGGCCAGCAGCGCGAGGCCCGGCCAGTCGCGCCGCGCGGGCGACTGGCGCGACAGGGCCCAGCCTGTCCCGGCGCCGATCAGCACGCTCACGGTCGAGATGAGCGTGCTCTGCGTGACCGCGAGCCAGACGATGGCGGCGGCGGTGCAGCCGTTGATGATCACGCGCATGAAGGCGTAGCAGACCGTCCACGGCACCAGCAGGTCGGCCCAGCTTCCCGGCGTGCGCCGGCCGACCCACAGCATGGCAAGGCCGGCGCTCAGGAGCTGCACCAGCGTATAGGCCCAGGCATCGAGCTGGGCGCCGCTCACGACATGGCGCGTCAGCAGGAGATAGACCGACCAGAGGAGGGAGTTGCCGAGCGCGATGGCCAGGACGTGACCGCTCATTGCGGATCTCGCAGGCGCTATTTCAGGTACGGAAGCGCAGCAGCAGGTGATTGACGCCGTTCAGCTTGACGTAGAGGTCCTCGAACTGCGTGTAGAAGTCCTCCCACTGCGGCAGGCCGCCCTGGCTGCCGAGCGAGGTATAGATCTCCGCGACCGTCCGCCGGCCGTCGATCTGCGAGATGATGCGCGGCGCCAGCGGCGGCAACTGCGCCCGCCACGGGAAGCCGTCGAGATTGGCGACCAGCGGCGCGCCGGGCTGCAGGCCGGCGGCGAACTTCTGCGCATCCATCTCGCGCAGCACCGGAATGGCCGACGTGTCCTCCGGCCGCGCGACCGTGTCGAAGCCGGCGCGCGTGGCATAGAAGATGTGGGTGCGCAGGTTGCCGGCGAGGCGCTCGGCGAAGGCCGCGCGTTCGAGCAGCGGCAGCGAGCTCATCTGACGGGCGATCATCGGATCGCTCATGTAGGTCGCGGGCTCGTAGCGCACGGGCTCGAGGAAGGCGACGACCCGGAGGCCGGAGGCGGCGGCCATCGCGCCGATCTGCGGCACCGTGAAAGCGCGATCGCAACTGTGCAGCAGCAGGTCGTAGAGACCGGCATCACCGCCCGTCACATGGTCGTTGAGGTAGGGATTGCGGCGGAACAGGTTGGTCGTCGGCAGGAAGCGGATCAGGCGCTTGGCCATCGCCAGCCGGTCCTCGATCGCCATCGACGGCGGCGCCAAGGTCTGCAGCATCTCCTGCAGGGGGTAGACGCCGCTGCGGCCATACTCGCCGTAGAGCATGACGCCCATGCCGCCTTCGTTGTGCAGCACGCTGGCCAGCGCCTGCATGCCGGCCGTCGGATCGGGCAGGTGGTGCAGCACGCCGGTGCAATCGATGTAGTCGAACTGGCCGATGTTCATCGTCGGCAGGTCGAGCAGAGAGCCAGTCAGGAACGTGATGTTGCGCAGGCCACGCGCCTTGGCACGGGCCTCGCAAATCTGCCGCGAGGCCGTCGACAGATCGAGATAGATAACCTCGCCGGGGCAACGGCGATCGACGAGCTGCTGGGCCAGCATGATGCAGGCATCGCCCGTGCCGCCGCCGGCGACCAGCGCGCGGAAGGGACGGATGAAGTTCAGCCGGCCGGAGAAGAGATAGTGATTGATCTCGAGAACATGGCTTGGCGTGCCCGTGATCAGGCGGATCGCCTCGTCGCGCGGGTCTCGGGAAGGATAGGGCAGCGCCTCGTACTGGGCGCGAACGCTGTCCAACGGCGAGGAAACGGTCATCAGGGCCTTGTTTGACGGCGGGCGGGGCGCTACCGGGGGGATGGCAACGCCTGCGAATCATTAGTGCAACAAATCGAAGGGCCATGAAAGGCTATTTCGGCATCGGCATCGAGGGTCCGAGCAAGTCGATGAACGTCGGCACCTTGTTCCGGACCGCCCACGCGTTCGGCGCCTCGTTCGTCTTCACCCTGCGCGCCCAGTACGACGTTCGCGCCGGTGCGCTCGCCGATACATCGGATGCGCCGCAGTCGGTGCCGACCTACCGTTTCGCCGATCTCGACTCCTTCCGCCTGCCGCTGGGCTGCCGGCTGGTCGGCATCGAGATCACCGACGATGCGATCGAGCTGCCGACGTTCCGGCATCCGCGCCAGTGCGCCTATATCCTGGGTTCGGAGCGCGAAGGCCTTTCCCCCGGCGTTCAGGCGGTGTGCGATTACGTCGTGAAAATCCCGACCCGGTTCTCGGTCAATCTCGGCACCGCCGGCGCCCTCGTGATGTACGACCGGCTGATCAGTCTCGGCCGTCATGCGCCGCGGCCGGTCGGCGAGGGCGCACCGACCGAGGCCCTCGAAACGCCGGTGTTCGGCGAGCCGATGTACAAGCGCAAGCAGCGGCTGCGGCAAAAAGCGCAATCAAAACAATAGTTTGGCCGGGCGCAGTTGCGCAGAGAGGGTGCGGCGACTATTTCACGCGCTCCAATGTCCGTTCTGCCCACCGAACCGCTGCAGATTCTGGAGCCCGGCGCGCCCGCGCACGGGCGCAACGACCTGCGCCGCAACCTGATCGGCCTGTCGCGCGACGGGCTGAAGACGGCGCTGGCGGAAGCGGGCCTGGAGCCGTTCCGCGCTGCCCAGATCTGGCAGTGGATCTACTGGCACGGCGTCACCGACTTCGGTCGCATGACCAACATCGCCAAGAAGGCGCGCGACCGGCTGGCCGACCAGTTCGTGATCGACCGGCCCTCGATCGTGACCGAGCAGCGCTCGACAGACGGCACCCGCAAATGGCTGCTGCGCTTCGCCGACGGCAACGAGGCCGAGACGGTCAACATTCCCGAGACGGATCGCGGCTCGGTCTGCGTGTCGAGCCAGGTCGGCTGCACGCTCACCTGCACCTTCTGCCATACTGGCACTCAGCCGCTGGTGCGCAATCTCACACCCGACGAGATCGTCGGCCAGTTCATGGTGGCGCGCGACAGCTACGGCGAGTGGCCGACGCCGACCGCCGATGCGCAGCGCATGCTCAGCAACATCGTCATGATGGGCATGGGCGAGCCGCTCTATAACTTCGACAATGTCGTCACGGCGCTGAAGATCGTTATGGACGACCAGGGCATCGCGCTCAGCCGCCGCCGCATCACGCTCTCGACCTCGGGCGTCGTGCCGATGATCGGCAAGGTGGGCGAGGCGCTCGACGTCAACCTCGCGGTATCGCTGCATGCCGTGAACGACGAGGTGCGCGACACGCTGGTGCCGATCAACAGGAAGTGGCCGATCGCCGAGCTGCTCAAGGCTTGCGCCGACTATCCCGGCGCGCGCAACAGCCGGCGCATCACCTTCGAATACGCGATGCTGAAGGGCGTCAACGACAGCGACGCCGATGCGCGCGAGCTGGTGCGCATCCTGAAGCCGATCCATGCCAAGGTGAACCTGATCCCGTTCAATCCCTGGCCGGGCGCGCCCTACGAGTGCAGCTCGAACAACCGCATCCACCGCTTCGCCGAGATCGTGAACGATGGCGGCCTCAGCGCCCCGGTGCGCACGCCGCGCGGCCGAGACATCTCCGCCGCCTGCGGCCAGCTCAAGAGCGCCAGCCTGCGCCAACGCGGCGTGAAGGTCGCACTGTAAGAGGTCTCTCAATGGAGCGCGCCACTCCAGTGGCGCAATCATGATCATAAGCGCCACTGGAGTGGCGCGCTCCAAGGCTATCAGCGCGTGAAAGCAGTGACCTTAGACAGGAAGGCCAGCTCGCTCGATATCGGTCGCAACCCCGCGTCGCCGAACCATTCGTCGAGACTGCCGCCCGCATACTCCGCGTAATACGGCTCGTGGAAGTAATGCGGGAAGAGGTCGAGCAGGCCGTCCCAGTCGGGGCGGTCGCCCTTCTGCAGTGAGTCGACGACCACGACCAGGCCGTCGGGCTTCACGACGCGCGCCATCTCGGTGATCGCCTTCGCACGGATCTCCTGCGGCAGCTCGTGCAGCAGGAACGAGGAGACGATGAGGTCGAGGCTCGCTTCGTCGAAGGGCAGCGTCTCGGCCGCCGCTTCCTCAAGCTTCACCCGCGCCGTGCGGCCGATCAGGCGGCGCGCTTCCTCGAGATAGGGTTTGCTGAGATCGATGCCGGTCAGCTTCATCCCGGGCCACGCGCCGTGCAGGGCGGCAAGCAGGCGGCCGGTGCCGCAGCCGACATCGAGGCCACGGACGTCGCGCTGGTTGCGGCCCGCGAGCCAGGTCGCGATCGGCGCCAGCGCGCGCCGGCGCATCACGTCGGCGGCGCCGGTGAACAGGACCTCGACCTGGGTGTCGTACAGGGCGGCCGAGTGGTCCGAGAGCCAGCCGTCGCTCTGGAAATGGAAATTCTGCCGGTAATAGTCGGGCAGGCCGTCGGCCTGGGTGCCGGGCGGCAGCTCGTCGTCGAGCGTGCCGTGCCGGCGCGCATCGACCTGCGGCAGGTCGCGGAAATAGAGCAGGCTGCGGCGCAGGAACTCGGCCGGCTCGGGCCCCAGCAGGCGCGGGGCGGGGAACAGGCCGGCGGCGACGTCCCGCCATTCGCGCTCGAACAGTGCACGCATCTCGGCGGTCATCTCGGCCCGGCTGGGCGTCGGCCCGACCGCAAAATCGGGCTTGGGCATGGGCTTCAGGATGCGGCGGCCGGCGGCGTAGTGGCCGGCATACCAGGCGACCCGCGCGGTCTGGCGGGCGGCGTAGGAGAGGCGATCGAGGGGGGAAACCATGTTTCTGCGATTCTCACCCGGATTGTAGCGTCTTTGCGGCGCGCTTGCCCCATCGGGGTCGACCGCTATATTCCGCGCGCGTTTACAGAATCGACAAGAAAGCGGCCAGCATGAGCGTTTCTTATACCGGCGCCTACAAGAAGGGCGACATCAAGAAGGTCGTCCTGGCCTATTCCGGCGGCCTCGACACCTCGGTCATCCTGAAGTGGCTGCAGACGGCCTATGGTTGCGAGGTGGTAACCTTCACCGCCGATCTCGGCCAGGGCGAGGAACTGTCGCCGGCCCGCAAGAAGGCGGAGTTGCTGGGCATCAAGCCCGGGAACATCTTCATCGAGGATGTCCGCGAAGAGTTCGTGAAGGACTTCGTGTTCCCGATGTTCCGCGCCAACGCGCTCTACGAGGGCCAGTACCTGCTGGGCACCTCGATCGCGCGGCCGCTGATCGCCAAGCACCAGATCGACCTCGCGCTGAAGACCGGCGCCGACGCGGTGTGTCACGGCGCGACCGGCAAGGGCAACGACCAGGTCCGCTTCGAGCTCTCCTATTATGCGCTGAAGCCCGACATCAAGGTGATCGCGCCGTGGCGCGAATGGGAACTGACCTCGCGCACCAAGCTGCTCGAGTTCGCCGAGACGCACCAGATCCCGATCGCCAAGGACAAGCGCGGCGAGGCGCCGTTCTCGGTCGACGCCAACCTCCTGCACTCCTCCAGCGAGGGCAAGATCCTCGAAGATCCGTGGGAAGAGGCCGATGAGATGGTCTACCAGCGCACGATCTCGCCCGAGAGTGCGCCGGACAAGGCGACCTATATCGAGATCGAGTTCGAGCGCGGCGACGCCGTCGCCATCGACGGCGTGAAGATGTCGCCCGCGACCCTGCTCACCAAGCTGAACGAGCTGGGCAAGGCCAACGGCATCGGCCGCCTCGATCTGGTCGAGAACCGCTTCGTCGGCATGAAGAGCCGCGGCATCTACGAGACGCCGGGCGGCACGATCCTCTACGCCGCCCATCGCGGCATCGAATCGATCACGCTCGACCGCGGTGCCGGCCACCTCAAGGACGAGGTGATGCCGAAGTATGCCGAGCTGATCTACTACGGCTTCTGGTACTCGCCGGAGCGCGAGATGCTGCAGGCGCTGATCGACAAGAGCCAGGAGAACGTCACCGGCACGGTGCGGCTCAAACTCTACAAGGGCAACACCACGGTGGTCGGCCGCAAGTCGCCGGTCTCGCTCTACTCGATGCAGCACGTGACCTTCGAGGAAGACCAGGGCGCCTATAACCAGCGCGACGCCGAGGGCTTCATCAAGCTGAACGCGCTCAGGCTGCGCCTGCGCGCGCTCGGCCAAGGTGGTCCCAAGAGCTAGTGGCCCAAAGAGCTGATCCTCTGACCTGACGGGAACGGCGCATGCCTTTCGATGACGACGACCAGCGCCGCCTCCCCGGCGGACGCGGCACGGGCGAGCGGGCCATCAACCTGCCGCCCGCCGTGCTGTGGCTGATCGGCATCAACGTCGCCGTCCATCTGCTGCGCCAGCTTCTGGGCGAACAGGCCGATCAGGAGATCATCCTGCAGTTCGGCCTCATCCCGGCCGCCTACACGACCGACAGCGGCCAGGACCTCTTCTCGCTGCTGGTGGCGCCGGTCACCTACCAGTTCCTCCATGGCGGTTGGATGCATCTCGGCATCAACATGCTGACCCTGGCGGCGTTCGGCGCGCCGGTCGAGCGACTGCTGGGCGTACGCCGCTTCGTGCTCTTCTATCTCCTGTGCGGCGTCGTCGCCGGTCTGGTGCACATCCTCGTCTATCCCGATTCGCCCGACCCCGTGGTCGGTGCGTCGGGCGCCATCAGCGGCATCTTCGGCGCCGTGCTGATGCTGATGCGCTATGTCGGCAGCCTGACATCGCTGCTGCCGGTCGCCGGCATCTGGATCGGCCTCAACGTCTTCTTCGGCATCTTCGGCGGCACGCCAGGCGCAGGTGGCGAATCGGTCGCCTGGGTGGCGCATATCGCGGGCTTCCTGTTCGGCCTTGCGAGTATTCGCTTCTTCACACCACGGATGAGTTAAGCCGCTATAGTCGGCCGATGGCCGACAACGCGATCCCCCTCCGTCGCACGCTCGTCGCCAACGCCGTGGCGTTGGCGCCGTCCTGGGGCGCGCTGGCCATCCTCTTCGGCCTCGGCGAACTGTCGGGAAGGACCACGCTGATCGCGATGGCCGGCATTGCCGCCGTCACGACGTTCCTGGTCCAGCGCTATCTCGGCTCGCTGGCGAGTTTCGCGCGTTTCGTGGGCGAACTTTCCGACGAGCGCGAGCCGGTGATGCCGCGGCTCTCCTTCGCGCCGGCGACCGAAGAGCTCGCGAGCGCGGCGGCGACGCTTTCGGTCGGCTGGCGCCGGCATCGGGCGTCGATCGACAACCTGGCGGAGTCGGCACAGGCCATCGTCGATGGCCTGCCCGACGCGCTGATCTCGGTCGACCGGCACCGCCGCATCGTGCGCACCAACCTCGCCGCCGCCCTCCTGCTCGGCAGCACCGGGGGCCCCGAGCGCGATGTTTCGACCGTGTTACGTCAGCCGCAGCTTCTCGCCGCCATCGATGCGCTGCTGGAGGCGGGAGCCGACGGCAACTTCACGCGGCCCGACCACAGCGCCGTCGAGCTGGTGCTGGCGGGACCGCCCGAACTCGACGTCGTGGCGCATCTGCGTCGCCTGCCGCGCGCGGCGGCGGACGGTTCGCTGGCGCTGATCGTGCTGCACGACACGACGGCCCTGCGCCGCGCCGAGCGGATGCGGGCCGATTTCGTCGCCAATGCCAGCCACGAGCTGAAGACGCCGATCGCGGGCCTGGCGGGCTTCATCGAGACCCTGCGCGGCCCCGCCCGCGAGGATACGGCGGCACGCGAGCGCTTCCTCGGCATCATGGCCGAGCAGGCCGACCGCATGCGTCGCCTGGTCGACGACCTCCTGATGCTGTCGCGCATCGAGCAGCACGAACATGCGAGGCCCGCCGCCGCCGTCGACCTCGGTCCCGCGCTGCGCTCCGTGCTCGACCTGCTGCAGCTCAAGGCGTCCGCGCGCAAGGTCAAGATCGAGCTCGACCTGCCGTCCGACCTGCCGAACGCGATCGGCGATCGCGACGAGCTCATCATCGTGTTCCAGAACCTGATCGACAACGCGGTCAAGTATTCGCGGCCGGCCACGGTCGTCCTCGTCGAGGCCCGGCCCACGGGCAAGGATCGCGTGGCGATCGCGGTCAAGGACGAGGGCGACGGGATTCCGGCCGCGCATCTGCCGCGGCTCACCGAACGCTTCTACCGGGTGGACACCGCCCGCTCGCGCCAGCTCGGCGGCACCGGTCTCGGCCTCGCCATCGTGAAGCACATCGTCAACCGCCATCGCGGCCGGCTCGACATCCAGAGCACGCCCGGCAAGGGCTCGACCTTCACGGTGACCCTGCCGGCTTCGGCCGCGGGCTGACGGTTTCGCCTCGGCCGTCGCGAAGCGGCCTGAAAGCCCCCTGTAAGTTTCACGCGCCATAGTGGTGGCATGACTTCGAAAGCCAGCGAACCGAACGGGATCGTCGTGACTCCCCAAATGATCCGGGCAGGCCTCGACGTGGTGAAATCCTGGCCCTCGCTCGCCGACGGCGAGGCCTTGGCCACGGCCTATCGGGCGATGGCGGCCGCGGCCCCGCCGGATGGCTCACCCATGGCTGCCGTCACGCCGACGATGCTGCAGGCGCTGCGGATGCTCGGCCACAAGTAACTTGTTGTAAGCCGGGCGAAACCGGGTCGCCGCAATCCAGCCTCTGTCCAGGCTCCCAATGGGGCCGCTCTTCGAGAGCCATGGAGGATGAGATGACCAGGATGATGTTGCTCAGTTCCGCGATCGTGGCGGTCGCTCTTCTGCCCGTCGCCGCGACCGCCCAGTCCGCCAACGCGGCCTACTGCGCGGCGCTCACGCAGAAGTACGAACGGTACCTCGACATGGGCACGGGACACACCCAGCAGCCGCAAAGCCTGGATACCCGGGCCGCCGTCGAGAAATGCAAGGCGGGCGATGCGAGCGGCATTCCCGTGATCGAGAAGGCGCTCATCAACGCCAAGATCGACCTGCCGCCGCGCGGGTAACTCTTGGCACAAGGGAGGTCCGGCCATGCGTGTGCTCATCGTCGAGGACAGCCGGGAGCTGGCACAGCTGATCGCCAGCGCCCTCAAGCGCGCCGGCATGGATGTCGACATCGTGGGCCTGGCGGACGACGCCAGGCTCGCGGCCGAGGCCGTGCAATACGCCGCCATCGTTCTCGACCTCGGCCTGCCCGACAGCGACGGCATGGCGGTGCTCAGGCAGTTGAAGAAGCGGCACGACCCCACGCCGGTCCTGATCCTGTCCGCGCGAAGTGCCCTCGACGACCGGTTGGCCGGACTGGGCGAAGGCGCGAGCGACTACATGGTCAAGCCCTTCGCCATGGCCGAACTCGTGGCGCGCCTGCGGGCCCTCATGCAGCGGCCACCGCCCGTTCAGCCCCATGTCCTTTCAATGGGCAACGTGTCGCTCGATGCCGACAGTCGCCGGGCCGTCGTCGAGGGCAGGACGCTGGTCGTCCCGGCGCGGGAAGCCGAGTTGCTCGAGGTCTTCCTGAAGCGCGGCGAGCGTGTCCTCGTCCACGAGGTGCTCGACGCAATGGTGTTCGGTGGGGCCCACGACAAGTCGTCCAATGCCGTCGAGGTCTATGTTCATCGTCTGCGCCGCCTGCTTGCCGATGCCGGCTCCAACGTCGAGATCCACACGATCCGCGGCGTCGGCTATCTGATGAAGCCTGTGGTGGCGGCTCGCGCGGCGACAGAAGCGCGGTCCTGTTCGCACGCCTTGCGCTGATTTCGAGCCTCTCCCTTCAGTTGTGATGTCATGTGCATGGCAACTGTCGGGCGTTTGCATAGGGGCTTCTCGGGCGCAGCGTAAGGATTGGTTCAGGGTGCAGCGCTCTAATGACGTCGAGGAGTATCAACGTCATGACGCGTATTCGAAGGTCCGATGCGATGGTGATGGCGAGGCCGCAGCCCGCTCCCGGGCTGCGCATCGGCGATCCCATGCCACGCATCACCCTGCCGCTTTCGTCCGGCCCTCTTTTCGATTCCTGGGATGCCGCCAAGGCGGGTTCCATGCGTGTCTACTGGATGGGTGCGCTGCCCGTCGGCGTGTGCACGGCGACGCTGGTCGCCCGGCTCGCCGCCTGCGAGGCGAGCTTGTATGTCGTCGCATCCCGGCCGGTACACGGCTTCGATCCGGATATCTCCTGTATCGTCGATCGCAACGGTGAATTCGGACGCGCTTTCGGCGCCGTGGCGCCGCTCGCCGTCGTCGTCGATGCCGGCGACCACGTGGCGGCGGTGATGCTGGCGCCGGCGCTCGAAGACGTCGCTGCCTTCGTCGAACGCCTTCATGCCGCGTCGGAGCCGGTGGTGGTGCGGGCCGCCGCGCCGGTGCTGCTGCTCAGTCGCGTCCTCGAAGCCGATCTCTGCCGCCGTCTCATCGAGTATTGGCAGGCCCATGGCAAGGTGGCCAGCATCGTCGCCTCCAGCGTGGGCAACATCGTCGATGCCGATACGAAGCGCCGCCTCGACGTCCATCTCGAGGATCCGGCCCTGTTCATCGACGTGCGGGATGCGCTGGTGCGTCGCGTCGCGCCGGCCATAGAGCAGGCCACGCATGTCGGCACGTCCTTGATCGAGACGCCCTGCATCGGCTGCTACGATGCGGTTGCGGGTGGCTGGTTCCGTCGTCATCGCGACAATACCAGCCGACTGACCGCTCATCGCCAGTTCGCGATCAGCGTCAATCTCAATCCGGACGACGAGTATGACGGCGGCGAGCTGCGCTTCCCCGAGTTCGGCCGGCAGCTCTATCGTCCGGCCGTCGGCTGCGCCGTCGTGTTCTCGTCTGCCCTGTTGCACCAGGTCAATCCGGTGACACGAGGCCGCCGCTTCGGCCTCTTCACCTTCCTTTCGTCGGGCGGGAAGGCTGCCGGCTTCGGTCCGCGGGGTGTCGGTCCGTAGGGATCGCGTGCGCGCGGAACAAGCCGCGAAGCCTGCGCGTTTTCCAGCCGATGAGCATCGTCGAGGCCTTCGGCTGGACCATGGCCACCCAGTTCGAGCCGCACCAAAAAGGCTTCCTCTACCGTCAGGACCGCAAGGGGCCGCCGATCGTCGTGACGGTCGAGGAGCGCAACAGGTTCGTGCGGGCCTTCGGCTGGCAGTTCCTGGCCCATGTCGCGGGTTTCATGCTGGCGGTGATCGCGGCCGCCATGCTGACGGCGCGCTTTTATCCGCAAGGTGACGAGACCGGCGGCTTCTTCCTGATGGGCGGCCTGCTGGCCGGAATCGGCGTGGCGCTTTACCTGTCCATCAAATGGGCGATGCACGCCCCGACGCGTGCCTTGGCCTGCCGCGCGCGTAATGGGGCTGCCGGTTCATCCGAGTGAAGCGCTTCTCCACCACTGTCTTCAGTCTGTAACGGAAACGTCGCACGGACGACGCTTGCGGCCGGTACCGAGCGTCCGGTGGGAAAGGGTGGCCGGATGCTGCGACTGGAAGGCGTTACGAAGAGCTTCGGTGGCAAGCACGCTGTGGACAGCGTTTCGCTGGTCGTGCCCGCCGGCCAGCTCGTCGGCGTGATCGGCCGTTCCGGGGCTGGCAAGTCGACCCTCCTGCGCATGATCAATCGCCTGGGCGATCCGACCTCGGGCCGCATCCTGTTCGGCGACACCGACGTCACGGCCCTGCGCGGCCGGCCGCTACGCGCCTGGCGCGCCCGCTGCGCCATGATCTTCCAGCAGTTCAATCTCGCCGGCCGCCTCGACGTGCTGACCAACGTCATGATGGGCCGCGCCTTCCACCTGCCGGCGACCCGGGCGCTCCTGAAGATGTGGAGCGACGACGAGAAGGCCCAGGCCCTGTCGGCGCTCGAAAGCCTCGACATGGCGCGGATGGCCGGCCAGCGCGCCGAGACCCTGTCCGGCGGCCAGCAGCAGCGGGTCGCGATCGCCCGCGCGCTGATCCAGCAGCCCGACATCGTCCTTGCCGACGAGCCCATCGCCTCGCTCGACCCGCGCAACACCAAGGTGGTGATGGACGCGCTGCAGCACATCAACAAGCATCTCGGCATCACCGTGATGTGCAACCTCCACAGCCTCGACCTGGCGCGCGGCTATTGCGACCGGCTGGTCGGCATGGCCGGCGGCCGGGTCGTGTTCGACGACGTGCCGGCTGCCCTCACCGAGGCGACCGCCCGCGAGCTCTACGGGCTCGAAGCCGGTGACGTCATGGGCCATGGCGCCCCGGCTCCCGTCCCCGTGCCGGCCGGCCTGCAGCCCGGTCTCGCGGCTGCCGGTTCCTGACGTTCAGATGATCCCTCTTCATCCAAGGAGAACACGCATGCTTACCCGCCGTCACGCCCTGGGCACTGCCCTCGCTGCCTCGTCCGTTGCTCTCGCCGGGGGCGCCCGCGCCCAGTCCTGGAAGAGCGCCTATCCCGAACTCGTCTTCGCCGTCATCCCGGCCGAGAACGCGTCCGGCGTCACCGAGCGCTTTGGCCCGTTCGTCGAATACCTGTCGCAGACGCTGGGCACCAAGGTGACCCTGCGCGTCGCCAACGACTATGCCGCGGTCATCGAAGGCCAGCGCAACGGCTCGATCCACATCGCGGGCTACGGCCCGGCCTCCTACGCCCGCGCCATCGTGACCGGCGTCAAGGTCGAGCCCTTCGTCACCACCGTGAACAATGACGGCACGATCGGCTACTACTCGGTCTTCTACGTGCGCGCCGACAGCCCCTACAAGACGATCGACGATCTCAAGGGCAAGAACCTCGGCCTCGTCGACCCGAACTCGACCTCGGGCAACAACGTCCCGCGCTTCGCGCTGAACAAGCTGAACCTCAACCCCGAGACCTTCTTCGCCCGCGTGACCTACACCGGCAGCCACGAGAATGCGGTGATCGCGCTGCAGCAGAAGACGGTCGACGTCGCCGCCAACTGGTGGAATGCCGAGAACGACTCGAACCTGACGCGCATGGTCTCCAAGGGCCTGGCCAAGCAGGAAGACTTCCGCATCATCTACAAGTCGGACCTGATCCCGAACTCGCCCTACGCCTATCTCGCCAGCCTGCCGGCCGACCTGAAGGCGGCGATCACCAAGGCGTTCATGGAATCGCCGACCAAGGCCAAGGCGGCGTTCGACAAGCTGTCCGACGGCAAGGACCGCGAGTTCAAGGCGGTCGACGCGCAGTACTACGAGCCCGTCGTCGAACTCATCAAGTTCATCGACCAGCTCCGCAAGCAGAAGAGCTGATCGGTACCTGACGGCTCCTTGAGCCCGTCCAGCCCGTGAGCTCGACAGTCGTCCGGCTGCCCGAGGCGCAGTTGAGGCCGCTGATGGCGGCCTACGACGCCTCGGTCCGCAGCCGCCGCGGACGCACGCTGCTCTTCACGGCGTGCGTCGTGGCCGCCATGGTGCTGGCCTCGATCTCGGCCGAGGTGGCCCCGGTCAAGTTCTTCGAGAACATCCACCGGTTCCCGAGCTACATCATCCGCCTGTTCTTTCTCGAGAACGGCCAGCCGGTCTGGACGGATTTCGGGGAGTGGTTCTGGGGCCTGAAACGCTGGCTGCGGCTGCTCGGCGAAACCTTGCTGATGGCCTATGTCGGCACGCTCCTGGGGGCGCTGGCGGCATTCTGTCTCTCCTTCCTGGCGGCGGCCAATGTCGCGCCCGGCCGCTGGCTGCGCCTCGTCACGCGCCGCTTCTGCGAGCTCTGCCGCACCGTGCCGGAACTGGTCTTCGCCCTGCTGTTCGTCATCGCCTTCGGCCTTGGGCCGATGGCCGGCGTGCTGGCGGTGGCCATCCATACGCTGGGCGCGCTCGGCAAGCTGTTCGCCGAGGTCGTCGAGAACATCGACATGAAGCCGGTCGAGGGCGTGTCGTCGACGGGCGCGCCGTGGCATGTCGCGATGCGCTTCGGCGCGCTGCCGCAGGTCCTGTCGAACTTCACCAGCTACACGCTGCTGCGCTTCGAGATCAACGTGCGCGGCGCTGCCGTCATGGGCTTCGTCGGCGCCGGCGGCATCGGCCAGGACCTGATCGAGGCTATCCGCAAGTTCTACTACTCCGACGTCTCGGCGATCCTGGTGATGATCCTGCTCACCGTGGCGATCATCGACAGCCTGACCTCAATGTTGCGTCATCGCTTGATCGGCCTCGAGGGGAAGCACTGATGGAAGCCGTGCGCGCGCGCTATCCCGAGCATTTCAAGCGCTGGAGCCATCAGCGCTTCGTGATGGTCGGCGTCGCCGTTGCCCTGCTTGCGCTGCTGTTGTTCGGCATGGGCGAGCTGGGCTTCTTCGACGGCAAGCTGCTGGCCGGCATGGGCCGCCTGTTCGAGATCGCCGGGCTGATGCTGCCGCCCGACCCGGGCTCGTGGGCGCATGCAAGGGCCTATGGCATGGCGCTGATCGAGACCGTGGCCATCGCGCTGCTCGGGACCTTGTCGGCGGCGGTCCTCGCTTTGCCGGTCGGCCTGCTGGCGGCGCGCAACGTCACCGCCCAGCGCATCGTCCGCTTCTTCGCCCGACGCTCGCTCGACACGATCCGCAGCGTCGACATCCTCATCTGGGCACTGATCTGGATCAACGTCGTGGGCCTCGGCCCCTTCGCCGGGGCGCTCGCCATCATGACCGCCGACATCGGCAGCTTCGGCAAGCTCTTCTCCGAGGCCATCGAGGCCGCTGACCGCAAGCCGGTCGAAGGCATCGCCTCGACCGGCGGCAGCCATTTCATGGGCATCCGCTTCGGCATCCTGCCCGAGGTCTTCCCGGTGCTGGCGAGCCAGGTCCTCTACTATTTCGAGTCCAATACGCGTTCGGCCACCATCATCGGCATCGTCGGTGCGGGCGGCATCGGCCTGCATCTCGCCGAGGCGATCCGCACGCTGGAGCTGCAGCAGACCTCGTTCATCATCCTGATGATCCTGGTGACGGTCGCCGCCATCGACGTCGTCTCCAGCCAGCTTCGCTTCGCCATGATCGGCCGCCGCGCAGGGATAGGTAAATGAGCGATCCGTCCACCGAACTGCCCCGCTATGCCCTCTACTATGCACCGCGTGCGGAAGAGGCGCTTGCCGTGGCCGCCAGCCGATGGCTCGGCCGTAACCCGGACTCCGGTGAGGCGCGGGACATCGTGCCGGTCGGCGGCGTCTCCCATGAGCGGCTGTCGGAGATCGTGGCCGATCCGCGGCTCTACGGCTTCCACGGCACGCTGAAGCCGCCGATCGCCCTGGTCGAGGGCGCGACCGAGCGCGACTTCCTCGATGCCGTCGGCACGCTCGCCGTGGCCGAACGCCAGATCGACGTGCCGGCGCTGGCCTTGGCCGAGGTGCAGGGCTTCCTGGCGCTGGTGCCGTCGGAGCGGTGCGCCGCGCTGCAGGATTTCTCGGATCGCTGCGTCGTGGAGTTCGACGAGTTCCGCCGCCCGGCCGACGAGGCCGAGCTGGCCCGCCGCCGCGCGCCCGGCCTGACCCAGCGGCAGGAGGATCTGCTGCTGCGCTGGGGCTATCCCTATATCCTCGAGCAGGGAAGCTTCCACCTGACCCTCACCGGGCGGATCAAGGACGCGCGCGAACGCGGCGTGGTCCTGGACGAGCTGCGCCGGCGCTTCATGGCCTTCGTCGAGCGGCCGCTGGCGGTGCGCGATCTTTGTGTCTTCCGTCAACCGGCGCCGGGCCGGCCCTTCACCGTGCTGGCGCGGTTCAGGCTCGGCGGAGGGCGGCGTCTGGCCACTCAAGTCTGGCGAGCAGCCTGACGAAGGAAGCGGCCGCGTCGTCGAGCGTGCCGTCGTTGACGATCGTCACAAGGCGCGGATCGTCGATCTCGTAGGCATCGGCACGCTGAAGTCGCTCCGCCGCCTCGATGGAAGATTCGCGGCCGCGACCGGCGAGGCGCTGCTTCAGACGTTCGGCGGGGGCCGTGATCAGCACGGGCCGCGCCTGCGAATCGAGGCCGCCGGTCCGCAGGAAATGGTCGCGTGAGCCGCTCACCACGACGGTCATGCCGGCCGCCCGCCAGTCGTGGATCTCGCGGCCGACGCCGTAGTCGTTGCCATGGGCGTGCCAGTGATAGGCGAGCAGGCCGTAGGCCCGCCGCAGGGCGAACTCCGCGCGCGTCACCGCGACATGGTTCTCGCCGCCGATGTCGGCCGGCCGGGTGATGTAGCGGTGGGCGAACACCACGGGCGCTTCGGGTGGCAACAGGGCCCGTGCGCGTCCGAGGACGGAGTCCTTGCCGGCGCCGGAAGGACCCATGACGTAGACCAGCGAGCCTTCCATCACGGTCTCCCGGCTCAGACGACGCGTTCGCCCTCGCGCCACACGGCGCGCACGACGGCCGCGCCGTCGACGGTGCGCACGCGCACCAGGTCGGCCCGGCGTTCGGGAGCGATCTCGCCGCGGTCGCCAAGGCCGACGGCGCGCGCCGGATTGAGCGTCGCCAGCCGCACCGCCTGCGGCAGCGAGATGCCGATGCCGGACGAGGGTAGCTTGAACACGCTCTCCATCAGGCTCGCCGGCACGTAGTCCGACGACAGGATGTCGACATGGCCGGCGCGCAGCAGGTCGATGGCGGCGATGTTGCCGGAGTGCGAGCCGCCCAGCACGAGGTTGGGCGCGCCGACCAGGACGGCGAGGCCGGCCTCGGCCGAGGCCTGGGCCGCTTCGCGCGTGGTCGGGAATTCGGCGATGGTCATGCCGTTGGCGACGGCTTCCTGGACGTGCCCATGGGTGGCATCGTCATGGCTGGCGATCGGCAGGGCGCGGGCCTGGGCGCGGCTCACGATCTCGCTGCGATGCCGGACGGCATTGCGATGATGCAGCTCGGTGACGCGGGCCGAGAATTCCTCGAACTGCGCGTCGGTCATCGAATACTTGCCCTTGTAGTACTGCTTCAGCTTCTCCGGATCGAGGAACTGGCGCTGGCCGGGCGTATGATCGTTGATCGATACGAGGCCGACCAGCGGCAGGTCGATCCATTTGTCGACCGCCTCGACGGCATCGTCGGCGGTGATCTCGCAGCGCAGGTGGATGCGATGCTCGGCGCGCATCATGCGCCGGTCGCTGGCGACACAGACCGCCTCGATCATGCGCTCGCGGTTCTGCACGCGGTCCGACGTGCCATGGACGTCGCCCAGCGCCAGCGAGTCGAACACCGTCGTGATGCCGGCGGCGCTGACCTGGGTGTCGTGTGCCATGACCGCCGAGACGCTCGGCCATTTCACGCCCGGTCGCGGCGCGAAGTGCTTCTCCATGTTGTCGGTATGCAGCTCGACCAGGCCGGGCAGGAGATACTCGCCCTCGAGGTCGATGGCGCCGGGTGCGTGCGACAGTTCGGTGGCGATCTCGGCGATCTTTCCGTCGCGCACGACGACGGTGCCGTCGAACTCGGCATCGGCGGTGACCACACGGGCGTTGGTCAGGATGATCTCGTGACTCATGGGGCAACTCCAGCCGGCTGGGCGGGGGGAACGACCTCGTGGACCCGCGTCGCGACCGCGTCGCGCACATCGGTGTCGTGGAAGATGCCGACGATGGCGGCACCGGCGTCGCGGCGCTGGCAGATGAGTTCGACCACACCGTCGCGGTTGGCGGTGTCGAGCGAGGCCGTCGGTTCGTCGAGCAGCAGGATCGGATAGTCGACGATCAGCGAGCGGGCGATGTTCACCCTCTGTTGCTCGCCGCCCGAGAAGGTCGCGGGCGGCAGCGCCCACAGCCGGGCGGGGATGCCGAGCATGCCCAACAGGAACTCCGCTTTGTGTCTCGCCTCGAGCGCGTCGGTGCCGCGCCTGCGCAGCGGTTCGGCGACGAGATCGACGGCGGAGACGCGCGGGATCACGCGCAGGAACTGGCTGACGAAGCCCATGGTCCGGTGACGCACGTCGAGCACGGTGCGCGGCTCGGCGCCGACCAGCTCGGTCCATTCCTCGTCCTGGCGCACGCGGATCGAGCCCGCATCGGCGCGATAGTTGCCGTAGAGCGAGCGCAGCAGCGTGCTCTTGCCGGCGCCCGAGGGGCCGACCAGCGCCAGGCATTCGCCCGGCGACACGGCCAACGACACGTCGCGCAGTACGGGGAGCGCCAGGTCGCCCTGGGCATGGACGATGAAGGATTTGGCGAGGCCGCAGACGCGGAGGGCGGGCTGGGAGGACATCATGGCTTGAGTCACACCGGCAGGATCGAGGCGACGAGCATCTGGGTGTAGGCGTGCTGCGGATCGTCGAGCACCTGGTCGGTCAGGCCCTGCTCCACCACCGTGCCGCCCTGCATCACCATCAGCCGATGCGTCAGCAGCCGCGCCACGCCGAGATCGTGGGTCACCAGCACCGCCGACAGGTGCAGCCCTTCGACGAGGCTGCGCAGCAGGTCGAGGATGCGGGCCTGCACCGAGACGTCGAGGCCGCCGGTCGGCTCGTCCATGAAAACGAGGCGCGGATTGCTCACGAGGTTGCGGGCGATCTGCAGGCGCTGGCGCATGCCGCCGGAATAGGTGGTCGGCCGGTCGTCGAGCCGGTCGGCATCGATCTCGACCCGCGCCATCCAGTCGGCGGCCTGGCCGCGGATCTCGCCATAGTGGCGCGCGCCCACTGCCATCAGCCGCTCGCCGATGTTTGCGCCGGCACTGACGCCCATGCGCAGGCCCTCGCGCGCGTCCTGGTTCACGAAGCCCCATTCGGTCCGCGCCAGCAGCCGGCGGCGCGCCTCGGACAGGCGATGCACGTCCACGGTGCCGTCGGACCGCGTCTCGTAGGCGACGGAGCCGCCGTCGGGCACGAGCCGTCCGGCCAGGCAATTGAGCAAGGTCGTCTTGCCCGAGCCCGATTCGCCCACGATGCCCAGCACCTCGCCGGGCCACAGGTCGAAGCTCACGTCGCGGCAGGCGATGCGGCCGCCGAAGCGCTTGGTGACGTCGCGGGCGGAGAGGAGCGGAACGCTCATCGCCGGCTCTCGCAATAATCGGTGTCGGAGCAGACGAACAGGCGCTTGCCGGCATCGTCGACGATCATCTCGTCGAGGAAGCTCTCCTTCGAGCCGCAGAGCGCGCAGCATTCGCTCCAGGTCTCGATCTCGAAGGGATGGTCGTCGAAGTCGAGGCTCTTCACCGGCGTGTGCGGCGGCACGGCATAGATGCGCTTCTCGCGGCCGGCGCCATAGAGCTGCAGCGCGGGGCTGCGGTCGAGCTTGGGATTGTCGAACTTCGGGATCGGCGAGGGGCTCATGATGTAGCGCCCGTTCACCATCACCGGGTAGTTGTAGGTCTTGGCGATGCGGCCATGGCGGGCGATGCTCTCATAGAGGCTCACCTGCATGACGCCGTATTCGGACAGCGCATGCAGGGTCCGCGTCTCGGTCTCGCGTGGCTCCAGCATGCGCAGCGGCTCGGGAATCGGCACCTGGAAGACCAGGATCTGGCCATCGCTGAGCGGCGTCTCGGGCACGCGATGCCGCGTCTGGATGATGGTGGCTTCGTCGGTGTGCGTGGTCGTGGCCACGTCGGCCACCTTGGCGAAGAAGCGGCGGATCGAGACGGCGTTGGTCGTGTCGTCGGCGCCCTGGTCGATCACCTTCAGCGTATCGTCGCGGCCGATGATGGCCGCGGTCACCTGGATGCCGCCGGTGCCCCAGCCATAGGGCAGCGGCATCTCGCGGCCGCCGAACGGCACCTGATAACCCGGCACCGCCACCGCCTTCAGGATGGCGCGGCGGATCATCCGCTTCGTCTGCTCGTCGAGATAGGCGTAGTTGTAGGCGCCGTCTTCGGGAGCGGTGGTCGGCTGCATGGTGTCGGGCATGGCCTTACTCCGCCGCCTGGCTGAGCGCGGCCTGCTCGCGGCGCTTCTCGACCTCGGCGCGCAGCATGCGCACCACCACGAGTTCGGACTGGAAATCGACATAGTGCGGCAGCTTGAGGTGCTGCACGAAGCCCGAGCCCTCGACATTGTCGCTATGGGCCAGCACGAACTCCTCGTCCTGGGCGGGCGAGGTCGCGGCCTCGCCCAACTCGTCGGCCCGCAGGGCGCGATCGACCAGCGCCATGGCCATTGCCTTGCGCTCGGCATGGCCGAACGCCAGGCCGTAGCCGCGCGTGAACTGCGGCGGCACGTCGTGCGAGCCCGCGAACTGGTTGACCATGTCGCACTCGGTCACTTCGATCTCGCCGATCTCGATGGCGAAGCCCAGCTCCTCCGGCACGAACGACACCGGCACATGGCCGTAGCGGATCTCGCCGACGAAGGGATGGTTGTTGCCGTAGCCGCGCTGCGTCGAATAGCCGAGCGCCAGCAGGAAGCCCTCGTCGCCGCGCGCGAGGTTCTGCAGGCGCAGCGGCCGGCTGGCCGGCAGCACCAGCGGCTGGCGCGTCAGGTCGCCCGCTTCTTCCGCGGTGGCCGGCGGCGGCGGTTCGAGCAGGCCGTCGCGCTGCAGGATATCGCCGACCCTCGGCAGGGCATTGGCGGCGTCGGCCGGCGCCGTCGGCGCATCGGGCCGCTCACCCGAGGCGGCCAGCGAGAAGTCGAGCAGGCGGTGGGTATAGTCATAGGTCGGCCCCAGGACCTGGCCACCCGGCACGTCCTTGAAGGTCGAGGAGATGCGGCGCTCCGCGACCATGCGGGTGGTGTCGAGCGGCTCCGACGCCCCGAAGCGCGGCAGGGTGGTGCGATAGGCGCGCAGCAGGAAGATCGCTTCGATGAGATCGCCGCGCGCCTGCTTGATCGCCAGGGCCGCGAGGCTGCGGTCGTAGCAGGATCCTTCCGTCATGACGCGATCGACGGCAAGGCCGAGCTGCTGGTCGATCTGCTCCAGCGACAGCTCGGCGACGTCGCGGTCGCCGCGGCGCTTGTTGGCCACGAGATCGAGCGAATGGGCGATGGCGGTCTCGCCGCCCTTGACCGCGACATACATGGTCAGGCCTCCACGGCGACGCTGCGTGGCAGCGCAAGGAGTCGGGTTCCCGAGGTGAAGACCAGGTCGACGCCGCAGGGGAAGAGGGCGTGGTTGTTGGCCCAGGCCGGCCAGAAGTCGCGGCCCAGTCCCTCGACGGCGACACTTGCTTCGCCGGCGATGCCGGGACCGCGCCAGAGATAGGCGGGCCCGCCGTCGAGCGACGGCACCTCGACCACCAGCGTGGCCGCGCGGTCGGGATAGGTGTCGGTGCCGATGGCGAAGCCGGCAAAGGGATCGTCGCCGCCGGCCGTGATCACCGCGAAGGTGGCGGCATCGCGCGCGTCGACGATCGGGGCGCCGGCATGGAAGCGCAGGAAGTCGCGGATCTCCTGCGTGTCCAGTCCGGCCTCGAGCCAGAGCGGCGTCTCGCGGTCGGCGAAGGTCAGCAGGAAGGCGAC
Organism: Reyranella sp. GW821-FHT14A01; assembly: GCF_058803965.1. Lineage (NCBI taxonomy): Bacteria > Pseudomonadati > Pseudomonadota > Alphaproteobacteria > Hyphomicrobiales > Reyranellaceae > Reyranella > Reyranella sp. GW821-FHT14A01. Next base: position 43,930 of record NZ_JBXAPM010000012.1, on the reverse strand, counting down.
GGCCGCCGGGCTGAGCGTGCCGGGTCCGGCCGGCGCGTCGCGCAGCTCGACGATGCGGCCGGGATGGGAGAAGGCATCGAGCACGCCGCGGAACAGGCGCTGCGCGTCGTGCGACGGATCGGCGAGGCCCGGCGCGAGGGACGTGGTGATGCTCATGTGCCGGCCTCGCGGGCGACGGTGAAGAAATCCACCTTGGTGGCGGCGGCGCGCGCGGCGATCAGGCGATGACGCGCGGCCGCTTCGTCGGCGAGCGGTGCCACGATCCCGGTTTCCAGTCTGTCCGTCCATTCGGTGCGCAGGCCCAGCGCATCGATGACGGCGACGATCTCGGCATGCCGGGCATCGCGGCCGCCGACATAGCCGAAGCCCATTTCACCGGTTTCGAGTCGTACCGCGGCGCGCGTCACCGTCATCTCGCCGGCGCAGAATGGCGCGCCCGTGCCGGAGATGCGCCCCTGGACCATGACGAGGCCGATCTCGGGTTTGCGCAGGACGACATGGGACGGCGTCGGGCCGATCGCTTGCCACAGCATCTGGAGGCGGGGGCCGGGCGCTTTCGCAAGAACGGAAAGCCACCGGCGGCGGCGCTCGATGGAAGGGTTGGCGGACATGGGCACCCGTGAAAGGAGGCGCACCATCCGCAGGCTTCGTTACGGTTCGAAGGGAGCGGCGTTAAGTTCGTGTGACGGTCGGTGAGTGAGCGTCGCCGACTTAACTCATTGAAAAGTATGGATTAATTATTCGAGTCGGAGTTTCATTCCCGATGAAATGGGCTCTCCGTCACAGGATTGTAATATATCCGTCATAGGAGAGAGACGTACGGCTTCTAGATGACGGGCGCTTCGAAATTCATACGAAGGAGAAACCCCCGTGAACCTTACCAAGATCGTCCTCGCGACAGCCTTCGCGCTGTCCCCGGCCGCCGCTTACGCCATCGACATTTCCGGCGCCGGCGCGACCTTCCCGTACCCGATCTATGCCAAGTGGGCCGACAGCTACAAGAAGGAGACCGGCAATGGTCTCAACTACCAGTCGATCGGCTCGGGCGGCGGCATCAAGCAGATCAAGGCCAAGACCGTGACCTTCGGCGCCACCGATGCGCCGCTGACGGGCAAGGAGCTCGACGAGTCGGGCCTCGCTCAGTTCCCGATGGTGATGGGCGCGATCGTTCCGGTCGTGAACCTCGACGGCATCAAGCCGGGCGAACTGACGCTCGACGGCCCGACCGTCGCCAAGATCTACCTCGGCGAGGTCAAGAACTGGGATGATCCGGCGATCGCCAAGCTGAACCCGAACGCCAAGCTGCCGAAGCAGGCGATCGTGCCGGTGCGTCGTTCGGACGGGTCGGGCACGACCTACAACTTCGCCTACTACCTGGCCGAGGTGAGCCCGGACTGGAAGACGAAGGTCGGCGTCAGCACGGCGCTGCAGTGGCCGGTGGGCATCGGCGCCAAGGGCAACGAAGGCGTTGCCGGCAACGTGGCGCAGACCAAGGGCTCGATCGGCTATGTCGAGTACGCCTACGCCAAGCAGAACAAGCTGATCCACACCAAGATGGTCAACAAGGCCGGCAAGACGGTCGAGCCGACCTCGGCCACCTTCCAGGCCGCCGCCGCCAACGCCGACTGGAAGTCCCAGCCCGGCTACGGCGTGATCCTCGCCAACCAGCCCGGCGACCAGTCCTGGCCGATGACGGCCGCGACCTGGATCCTGCTCTACAAGAAGCCGGAGAAGCCCGCCGAGACCGCCGAAGCGCTGAAGTTCTTCGCCTGGTCCTACGCCAAGGGTGGCAAGTCGGCCGAGGAACTCGACTACGTGCCGATGCCGGCCAACGTCGTGGCCGACATCCAGAAGATGTGGCAGGCCGACGTCAAGGGCGCCGACGGCAAGCCGCTCTACTCGCCGACCAACTAAGACTGCGACTGCGATGGGGCGGGTGAAAACACCCGCCCCTCACTCTTGGGGAAGAGAATGGCTTCGGGGGAACCGAACGTGAGTGAAGTTGCAATAAAGGGCGCCAGTGCGCCGGCAGCGGTATCGGCTTCGCGGGCGGCCGTCCTGAGAAAGCTGCGCCTGACCGACATGATTTTCCACGGGCTGACGCGCGGCGCCTCGCTCGCCGTGCTTGCCCTGCTGAGCGGCGTCATCATCGCCCTCATCATCGGTGCGGCGCCCGCGCTCGGCACCTTCGGCTTCGGCTTCCTGTTCGACGAATCGTGGAACCCGGTGACCGAGCGGTTCGGCGCCCTGGCGCCGATCTTCGGCACCCTGGTCACCTCGTTCATCGCCATGCTGATCGCGGTACCGGTCGGCCTGATGGTCGCCTTCTTCCTCACCGAGCTCTGCCCGAAGATGCTGCGGCGCCCGATCGGCATCGCCATCGAGCTGCTGGCCGGCATCCCCAGCATCATCTACGGCATCTGGGGCCTGTTCGTGTTCGCGCCGTTTCTGCAGCAATACGTGCAGCCTCTCTTCATCGATACCTTCGCCAACGTGCCGATCCTGTCGACGCTGTTCGCGGGCCCGCCGTACGGCATCGGCATGTTCACCGCCGGCCTGATCCTGGCGATCATGGTGCTGCCCTTCGTGACCTCGATCTCGCGCGACGTGTTCGACGCGGTGCCGCCGGTCCTCAAGGAAGCCGCCTACGGTGTCGGCTGCACGACCTGGGAAGTGTTCCGCTATGTCGTCCTGCCGTTCACGCGCGTGGGCGTCATCGGCGGCTTCATGCTGGGCCTCGGCCGTGCGCTGGGCGAGACGATGGCCGTCACCTTCGTGATCGGCAACGCCCATCACGTCTCGGCCTCGCTGTTCGCGCCCGGCACCACGATCTCGGCGTCGATCGCCAACGAATTCACCGAGGCGGTGGGCGATCTCTACACCTCGTCGCTGATCGCCCTCGGCCTCATCCTCTTCTTCATCACCTTCATCGTGCTGGCGATCGCGCGCTACATGCTGCTGCGCCTCCAGCAGCAGGGGAAGTAACGTCATGGCCACCACCGCATCCAAGACGGCTGCCATGGACAGCCCCCTTTACGCCGGCCGCCGCCGCCGCAATACCATCGCCACGGGCCTGGCGTACGCCGCCACGGCCTTCGGCCTGGGCTGGCTGGTACTCATCCTCGGCGTGCTGCTCTACCAGGGCATTGGCGGCCTCTCGCTCGCCGTGTTCACCGAGAACACGCCGCCCCCGGGCGCCGCGGGCGGTCTGCTCAACGCGATCATGGGCAGCATCGTGATGACCGTGCTGGCGGTGCTGATCGGCACGCCGATCGGCATCCTGGCCGGCACCTACCTCGCGGAATACGGCCGTCACGACAAGCTGTCGAGCGTCGTGCGCTTCATCAACGACATCCTGCTCAGCGCGCCGTCGATCGTGATCGGCCTGTTCGTCTACGAGATCCTGGTGGCGCCGATGGGTCACTTCTCGGGATGGGCGGGCGCCGTTGCGCTGGCGGTGATCGTCATCCCGGTTGTCGTCCGCACGACCGAGGACATGCTCACGCTGGTGCCCGATACGCTGCGCGAGGCGGCCGCCTCGATCGGCCTGCCGCGGGCCCACATGATCGTCCGCATCGCCTATCGTGCGGCGCAGGCGGGCATCGTCACCGGCATCCTCCTGGCCATCGCCCGTATCAGCGGCGAGACCGCGCCGCTCCTGTTCACCGCGCTGAACAACCAGTTCTTCAGCATGAACATGAGCGCGCCGATGCCCAGCCTGCCGGTGGTCATCTTCCAGTTCGCCCTGTCGCCCTATGCCGAATGGCAGAAGCTCGCCTGGACCGGCGCGCTCCTGATCACTGTCACCGTTCTGGGACTCAGCGTCCTGGCCCGTTCGCTCACCTCTGCGAGGAAGTCCTAATGTCCATGCAATCCACGGACGGCCCCAGCGTCGCCGTTCCCGTCGCCACCCACGCCAAGCTCGACGTCTCGAAGCTCACGCCCAAGATCTCGATCAAGAACCTCGAGTTCTTCTACGGCGACAGCCGGGCGCTCAAGGGCATCACCATGTCGCTCTACGCCAACAAGGCGACGGCGTTCATCGGACCGTCGGGCTGCGGCAAGTCGACCCTGCTGCGCATCCTGAACCGCATGTACGACCTCTACCCAGGCCAGAAGGCCACCGGCGACGTGATGTTCGACGGCGACAATCTCCTGCGCGAAGGCCAGGATATCAACCTGCTGCGCGCCCGCATCGGCATGGTGTTCCAGAAGCCGACGCCGTTTCCGATGTCGATCTACGAGAACATCGCCTTCGGCGTCCGCCTCTACGAGAACCTGCCCAAGTCGGAACTCGACGGCCGGGTCGAGCATGCCCTGCGTCGCGGCGCCCTGTGGGACGAGGTCAAGGACAAGCTGAACGCCAGCGGCCTCAGCCTGTCGGGCGGCCAGCAGCAGCGTCTTTGCATCGCCCGCACCGTGGCGGTGAAGCCCGAAGTCATCCTGTTCGACGAGCCGTGCTCGGCGCTCGATCCGATCTCGACGGCGAAGATCGAGGAACTGATCGACGAGCTGAAGCAGGACTACACGATCGTCATCGTGACGCACAACATGCAGCAGGCCGCCCGCGTTTCCGACTTCACCGCCTTCATGTACCTGGGCGAACTGGTCGAGTTCGGTGCAACGGCCACGCTGTTCACCACCCCGACCGACAAGCGCACCCAGGCCTACATCACCGGCCGCTTCGGCTGAGCCGGCACGACAAAGAGAAGAAGGGACAGATCATGCCCGAGCATACCCTGAAGCGCTTCGACGAGGAGCTGGAACGGCTGAGCGCCACGATCAGCGAGATGGGCGGCCTGGCCGAGAGCCAGCTCGCGCAATCGCTGCGGGCCCTGCGCGAGCGCGACTCGGAGATCGCCGAGAAGGTGATCATCGACGATGCCCGTGTCGACGCGCTCGATGTGGCGGTGCAGGAACAGACCGTACGGCTCCTGGCCCTGCGCCAGCCGATGGCGGTCGACCTGCGTGTCATACTCTCGTCGATCAAGATCGCGGCGGCGCTCGAGCGCATCGCCGACTACGCCAAGAACACCGCCAAGCGCACCATCGTGCTGAGCCAGGGCAATGCGCCGGTCTCGGCGGTGAACGGCATCGAACGGCTTGGCCGTCTGGTACGGGCCGCGCTCAAGGACGTGCTCGACGCCTTCGCCAATGGCGACGTGGTCAAGGCCCACGACGTGTGGGAGCGCGACGAGGAGATCGACCAGGTCTACACCGGCCTGTTCCGCGAGCTGCTCACCTACATGATGGAGGATCCGCGCACGATCACCGCGTGCACGCACCTCATGTTCATGGCCAAGAACATCGAGCGCGCCGGCGACCACGTCACCAACATCGCCGAGCTGGTGAGCTTCCGCACGACCGGCCACGGCTTCGACGAGGCCCGTCCCAAGGGCAGCGCGGCAATGTATGCAGCGAGTGAAACGCCGTGAGTATGGTTGTGGCTACCAGTCCTTCGCGTCGCGACGCACAGACCTCATCGATGAAGCCGCAGGTGCTGATCGTCGAGGACGAAACGGCTCTGGTCGAGCTGCTGCGCTACAATCTCGAACAGTCGGGCTTCAAGGTCGCCGTCGCCTATGACGGCGAGGAGGCGCTGCGCTCGGTGCAGGAGGACGTTCCCGACCTCATCCTGCTCGACTGGATGCTGCCCCTGATGTCGGGCATCGAGGTCTGCCGCCAGCTGCGCCGCCAGACGTCGACCGCCAACGTGCCGATCATCATGCTGACGGCGCGCGGCGAGGAGGGCGATCGCGTGCGCGGCCTCGACGCCGGCGCCGACGACTACGTGCCCAAGCCCTTCTCGCCCACCGAGCTGGTGGCGCGCATCCGCGCCGTCCTGCGGCGCATCCGCCCGGCGCTGGCCGACGAGGCGCTGTCCTATGCCGACATCGTCATGGACCTGGTGGCGCATCGCGTGACGCGCGGCGGCAAGCCGCTCCATCTCGGCCCCACCGAGTTCCGCCTGCTGCGCCATTTCATGGAGCATCCCGGTCGCGTCTTCTCGCGCGAGCAGCTCCTCGATTCGGTGTGGGGCAAGGACGTCTATGTCGAGGCCCGCACCGTCGACGTCCACATCCGCCGCCTGCGCATCGCGCTGAACGGCGAGAGCCACGCCGACGTGATCCGCACCGTCCGCGCCGCCGGCTACGCGCTCGACTCGACGCCGAGCTGACCCCCGCCCCTCTTCTGCCGTTTCCCCTTGCCTGAAGGCAGGGGAATTGGCCCACAGGGCCGCTGGGTTTTCCACATTATCAGTCATGGTTCCGTAGCCTCGAGCCCCTAGGAAGGGTGCGCCCATTCCCGGCCGGCATCCCACGCCCCGCTTCCGGAATGGGCCGGTTCCCCCGGCTCGGGCACGATACCCGCAGCCGATTTACTGACCCCTCCTTCCGTCAGGAAGGAGGGGTTTCTTTTTGTGCCGATCGCCAGAGCCAGAGCAGCAACATCAGGCCCGGGATCGCCAGCAGCGTGGTCAGCATCCAGAACGTGGTCCAGCCGGTTTCTGCCGCCATCCAGCCGCCGCCCGCCGACAGGGTGGTGCGGCCGAACGCCATCAACGAAGTCAGCAAGGCATATTGAGTGCCCGCCATGCCGGTGGTGCAGAGGCTCGACAGGTAGCCGATGAAGGCGACGCCGCCCAACGCGCCGGTGAAATTGTCGGCGCTGATCGCGATGGTGAGGACGAAGAGATCGTGGCCGACCTGGGCCTGCCAGGAGAACAGGAGATTTGTCACCGCTTGCAGGATGCCGGCGACGAGCAGCGACTTGAACAGGCCGTAGCGCGCCACCATGACGCCACCGATCAGTCCGCCCAGGATGGTTGCCGCAACGCCGAAGCTCTTGGTGACTCCGAATATCTCCGGGCCGGTGAAGCCCAGCGCATTGTAGAACGGCCGTGCCATCGTGCCGCCCAGCGCATCGCCGTATTTGTAGAGCAGCGCAAACAACAGGATGATCACCCAGCCGCGATAGGCGAGGAACTCGGCGAACGGCCGGATGACCGCTTCCTTGATCCAGGCATTGGCCGAGTGGAGACGCGGGCGCAGCGCCTTGGGTTCCTCGGCAAAGAGCGTCGTGGCAACGCCGACGAGAATCAGCACGGCGATCAGGCTGAGCACGGTCGACCAGGGCAGGAAGCTGGGCAACAGCAGCGCCATGGCATCGACGATCCAGAGCGCAATCCGATAACCGAGCTGGGTCGTTGCCGAGCCGGCGCCCTGTTCGTCGTCGTTCAGGATCTCGATGCGATAGGCGTCGACCGCGATGTCCTGGGTTGCGGAGAAGAAGGCGACGGCCACGGCAGCCAAGGCGGTGGTCCAAGGCGCGTTGACCGGATCGCTGAAGGCCATGCCGAGCGTCGACAGGAAGATGCCGACCTGGGCCAGGAGCATCCAGCTTCGCCGGCGGCCGAGCAGGCGGTCGAGCACCGGCAGCGGCATCTGGTCGACGAGTGGCGCCCACGCGAACTTGAAGGCGTAAGGCGTGCCGACGAGGGCGAAAAATCCAATCGTCGTGAGATCGACGCCGACCTTGGCCATCCAGTAGGTCAGCACTGAAAGCGTCAGCAGCAGAGGCATGCCGCTGGAGAAGCCCATCAGCAGGATGATGAGCTGGCGGCGGTCGCGATAGACCTCGGCCGCCTTGAGCCAGCGACCCCAGGTCGACTGGCTGCTCTGGCCCAGGCTCAAATCAGCGCCTTCAGCGCCTGCTCGGGCCGCGCGCCGACATGGGAGATGACCTCGGCCGCGGCGATGCCGCCCAGCCGCGCGCATTCGGCCAGCGACTTGCCATGGGTGAAGCCGAACAGGAAGCCCGCGGCGTAGAGATCGCCGGCGCCGGTCGTGTCGACGACCTTCGAGACGGGAGCCGCCGGGACTTCATAGGTCTCGCTGCCCTTGATCACGACCGAGCCCTTCTCGCTGCGCGTGAGGGCGGCGATCTTCGCCTCCTTGCGTGTGGCCGCGAGCGCTTCCTCGAAGGTCTCGACCTCGTAGAGCGCTTTGATCTCGGCCTCGTTGCCGAACAGGATGTCGACCTTGTCGCGGATCAGGTCGCGGAACTCGTCGCGATAGCGATGGACGCAGAAGGAATCCGAGAGCGTGATCGAGACCTTGCGGCCGGCGGCGCGGGCGGCGTCGAAGGCCTTGAGCACCGCCTGCTTGGCAGCCGGCGCATCCCAGAGATAGCCTTCGACATAGGTGACCTGCGCGGAGGCGACGAGCTTGGTGTCGATGTCGGCCGGCCCGAGGCCCGTGCAGGCGCCGAGATAGGTATTCATGGTGCGCTGGGCGTCGGGCGTCACCAGGATCAGGCAGCGCGCCGTCGCCGGACCCTCGGTCGCAGCCGGCGTGGCGAAGGACACGCCGGTCGCCTTGAGGTCGTGGCCGAAGACCTTGCCCAGCTGGTCGTTGCGCACCTTGCCGATATAGGCGCCCTTGCCGCCGAACGAGGCGATGCCGGCCATCGTGTTGCCGCAGGAGCCGCCCGATACTTCGACACCGGGACCCATGCCCTCGTAGAGTTGCTCGGCACGGGCTTCGTCGATCAGCATCATGCTGCCCTTCACCAGGCCATGCTTGCCGAGGAAGGCTTCGTCGGAGCGCGAGATGACGTCGACGATGGCGTTGCCGATTCCCAGCACGTCGAAGGGCACGGATGTCATGAAGTCTCCCACAGGATCACAGTGATACCAGGTGCATGCCCGGCTTGGTCTCTTCCAGCAAGGTCACGATGCCGGCGACCGTGAACGGGACGTCGGCCCGCAGGCTCGCACGATCGATGTCGAGCGACCGCAGGCCCATTTCGCACACGATCACGCGCGCGCCAAGCTCGATACAGGCTTGCAGCAAGGTCTCGAAGTCGCCGACGCCGCGCGCCCGGTTTGCCGCGTCGCGATCCCAGTCGCGAAGGGGCGGGGGCGGGCCCTGCAGGGCGCGGATGCCGCCCATGGTGAAGAACAGAACGGCTGGCTTGTTGACGGCCAGCGCGGCCGCCGCGAGCGCCAGGCCGTAATGGGCGCTCTCGTAATCGTCGGAGCGCAGGATGACGGAGACGCCGCCTTCGCTCATGCGCCTGCTCCCGCAGAGGTGCCGCAGGTCGGGCAATCGGGTCGCTTGGTGACCGCCAGCGTCTCGAACGAGGCATTGAGCGCGTCGTACATCAGGAGCGAGCCCGAGAGCGAGCGGCCGACCCCCAGGATCTCCTTCACCACCTCGGTGGCCTGCAGCGTGCCCAGCGTGCCGGCCAGCGCCCCCAGGACGCCGGCCTGCGCGCAGCTCGGCACGGCCTCTTCCGAAGGGGCCTCGGGAAACAGGCAGCGCAGGCAGGGATGGCCCGCGCCCTGCCAGGCCTTGTAGGTCGAGATCTGGCCGTCGAAGCGCAGGATGGCCGCAGCGACCAGCGTCTTGCGCAGGCGGAAGCAGGAATCGTTCAGCAGGTAGCGCGTGGCGAAGTTGTCGCTGCCGTCGGCCACGATGTCGTAGGCGGCGAGGATGCGGTCGGCATTCTCCGCCGTGAGGCGCTCGTCATGCGCCTGCACCTGCACTTCGGGATTGATGTCATGCAGCGCGCGCCGTGCGCTTTCGACCTTGGAAACGCCCACGTCGGACGTGCGGTGAATCACCTGGCGCTGCAGGTTGGAAAGATCGACCGTGTCGTGGTCGATCACGCCCAAGGTGCCGATTCCGGCCGCCGCGAGATACTGCAGGAGGGGTGCGCCGAGGCCGCCGGCGCCGACCACCAGGACCTTCGCCGCGATCAGCCGCGACTGGCCGATGCCGCCAATCTCCGCCAGCACGATATGTCGCGCGTAGCGGCGGATCTGCGTTTCCGACAGGTCAGGCAGCGATGTCATGGTCCGCTTATAGCATGGTGAGATGCCATGGATGCCTGTAGAGCCATCGCGCAATGAACACCACAACTCGTCCGACGCTGACGCCGCTCCTCCTCGCGGTGCTCGCGCTGCTGTCGGCCTTCACCCCGCTTTCGATCGACATGTACCTGCCGGCCCTGCCGGTGATCGCAGTCGATCTCCGATCCTCGGTCGGCGACATTCAGCTCACCTTGTCGGCCTTCATGATCGCCTTCGGCGTGGGCCAGGTCTTCTATGGCCCGGCGGGCGACCGGTTCGGCCGCCGCCCGGTCATCCTGATCGGCCTGGTGATCTACATGCTGGCGAGCATCGGTTGTGCGTTTGCCGCGGAGGCAGGCCATCTCATCGCCCTTCGTTTCCTGCAGGGCCTCGCCGCCTGCGGTGGCGTCGTGCTGGCGCGCACGATGGTCCGCGACCTTGCCGAAAAGGATCACGCCGCGCGCGCCATGTCGCTCATGATGGCCTGCACCTCGATCGCGCCGATGCTGGCGCCGGTGATCGGTGGCCAGGTGATGTGGTTTGCCGGCTGGCGCACCATCTTCTGGGTGCTGGCGTCCGCCGGCGTGATCGCCTTCGTCGTCGCCTGGTTCCACCTGCCCGAGACGCTGAAGCCGGAGTATCGCCAGCCGCTGGTCTTCACCCAGATCCTGAAGCGGTTCGGCGAGCTGCTGACCACGCGCACCTTCATCGGCTACGCCCTGACCTCGTCCTTCATGTTCGCCGCCCTGTTCTCATACATCTCGGGGTCGCCGTTCGTCTTCATCGAGCGCTACGGGATCTCGCCCCGCTTCTACGGCGTGGTGTTCGGCGGCATGGTGGTCTTCATGACCATCGGCAGCCTGCTCAATGCGCGGTTCGTGCGCCTCCTCGGAGCCGGGCGCATCCTGCGCTTCGCGGTGATCGTGCCGGCGGTGTCCGGCGCGGCGGCGATGGTCATGGGCTGGATCGAGGCGCGCTACGGCACGATCGGCCTGTGGCCCTTCCTGGTCTGCCTGGTCTTCCAGATCGCGACGCTGAGCCTGATCGCGCCCAATTCGACGGCGATGGCGATGCAACGTTACCCGCACATGGCGGGCACGGCGTCGTCGCTGATGGGCGTCATGACGTTCGGCGCCGGCGCGATCTTCGGCGCCATCGTCGGCCAGACCTTCGACGGCACCATCGCGCCGATGACGACCGCGATGGGCATCGCCGGCATCCTCTGCCTCGTTTCCCACCGCGCGCTGGTGCGGCGGGGCTGACGAGTTAGCGCCGCAAATCGATCGTCAGGAGATCGCCGCGGTCGTTGCCGACGGCCAGCTTGAAACCATCCGGCGACCAGGCGAGGCAGGTGATCGCCGCGCCATCGGCCATCTTCAGCACGACCGAGCGCCTGGTCCTGATGTCGCCGAGCTGGAGTTCACCCGAATCGTAGCCGCCGGCCACGAACTCGGCGGAAGGATGAGCGGCGACCACCGTCATGAGGCCGGCGCCCTCGTCGCCGAACTGCAGCGGCGGTTTGCCTTCGGGGCCCTTGCCGGAGAAGGGCCAGGCCGTGAAGACCGGCTGCGAGGAGGTGTAGAGGAAGCGCGCGTCGGCGGTCCACGACAGCGACTTCACCTTGGCGGGATAGCCCTGCATGCGCATGTCGGTGGCCTGCGCCACGCGCCAGACATGGATGTCGTTTTCCTGCGTGCCCGTCGCGATGAACTTGCCGTCGGTGCTCCAGCGCAACGCCACGTGGCTGCCCTGCCAGGCGAAGCGGCGCGGCGGCAGAACGACTTCCTTGCTCAGGCTCCACACCGTGATGCCGCCGTAATGCGCGCAGGCGACCCGGCTGCCGTCCTTGCTGAAGTCGAGACCCGCCACCGTGCTCGGGTGCGGGCCGAATTCGCGGACCTCGCCGTCGCGCAACAGGAACATGTTCCTGGCCGAAGAGGCGGCGACCGCGCCGGTCTTGTGGGCGACGAGATGCTCGATCCACTTGCCCTTCTGCGCCAGCAGCTCCGTCGCCGAACCGTCGGCGGCGATGCGCAGCACACGTCCATCGTCGCCGCCGCTCACGAAGCCATCGCTTGTTGGATCGCCGACCAGCGACAGCACGACGCCGTTGTGAACGGGTGGCGCCGCGTCGGGCGCCGGCGCCGCGATGTCGGCGGGCAGGAGACGGACCTGGCCGTCGCCCAGCGCGAAGGCGACGGTCGTGCCGTCCTTGTTGAAGGCGCAGGCGGCGACGGGTGCGTCGGTCGCGACGGAACGGGCCGGCGGCAGGGTCTGCTGCCAGGCCGGGTTGGCGAGATCGATCTTCACGGTGTTACTTCAGGCACTCTTCGAAGCCGCGCTGCAGGTTGTCGCCGTCGAGGTTGCGGCCGATGAAGACCAGCTTGCTCGACCGCTTGTCGCCATCCTTCCAGAGCGTGCCCCAGGCGCTGTCCATCATCATGTGGACGCCCTGGTAGACGTAGCGGCGCGGCGCGCCGTCGATGGCGAGGATGCCCTTGCTGCGGAAGATGTCGGCGCCCTTGATCTGCAGCAGCGCGCCCATCCACTTCTGGAACTTGTCGGGATCGACCGGCCGGTCGGCGGTGATCGACAGGCTCCTGACCTCGTCCTCGTGATGATGGTCGTGGCCGCTGTGCAGGAAGTCGGGCTCGAACTCGAGGATGCGGCCGAGGTCGAACGCGCCCTTGTCGAGGATCGCATCGAGCTCGATCTGGCTCTTCTGCGTGTGGAAGATGCGGGCGTAGCGGTTGATGCCACGGATCTTGTCCTCGACCTTCTTGAGCTCGTCGGGGCTCACCAGGTCGGTCTTGTTGAGCAGGATCACGTCGGCGAAGGCCACCTGCTGCTCGGCCTCGCTGCCCTGCTCGAGCTGGCCGAAGAAGTGCTTGGCGTCGATGACCGTGACGATGGCGTCGAGGCGCGTCTTGGCCTTGACGTCGTCGTCGGTGAAGAAGGTCTGCGCGACGGGGCCGGGATCGGCGAGGCCGGTCGTCTCGACCAGGATGCCGTCGAACTTGTCCTTGCGCTTCATCAGCCCTTCGATGATGCGGATCAGGTCGCCGCGCACGGTGCAGCAGATGCAGCCGTTGTTCATCTCGAACACTTCCTCGTCGGCATTCACCACGAGGTCGTTGTCGATGCCCAGCTCGCCGAATTCATTCACGATGACGGCGTATTTCTTGCCGTGCTGCTCGCTCAGGATCCGGTTGAGAAGCGTGGTCTTGCCGGCGCCGAGATAGCCGGTGAGCACGGTGACGGGCACTTGCGCCGATGTCTGAGGGCTGGCCATGTGAAGGTCCTTGAAAATTGGCCCCTGAGATAGGGTGGCAAGGGGCCGGAGTCCAGCCGGGGCCCGTCAGCCGGTCAATCCAGCCGATAGATGATCTGGCGGGCATTCCAGGCGATGGTTTCGCCCGCTGGTCTCAGTCCAAGCTTGCGCGCCACCGCCAGCGAAGCGGCATTGTCGGGATGGATCAAGGCCGCGAGCGGCCCAATGCCGGCCTCGCCGCGCAAATAGCCAATCATCGCGGCGCCGGCTTCGCTGGCGATCCCCTGGCCCCATGCCGATGGCACCAGCCGCCAACTGAGTTCGCTCACGCCGGGAAGGTGTGAGGCCCGTACGCCGCATTGGCCGAGGAATCCGGGCCGGCCCAGCCATTCGATCACCCAGCGCCATTCACCAGGCTTTGGGCCGTTGTGGATGTTGGACTGAATGTCGGCCCGATGCGCGACGGGATCGAACGGGCCGGTGAAGTAGCGCCGCACTAGGGGATCCGTGTCCATCGCCATGATCTCTTCGAGATCTTCCAGCGTGCGCGGGCGCAGCCGAAGTCGCACCGTCTCCAACGCCTTGATGGCAAGAGTCAGGGCCGTTCGCCCCTGATCAGCTTGGGCAGGTCGCCGACCAGGCCCATCGCGTGGCGGACGAAGAACTTGCGCAGCGCCGGCACGCGGTTCACCGCGGCGAGGCCCGCGTCGCGCACCAGCCTGAGCGGCGTGATGTCGTTGGAGAACAGGCGGTTCAGCAGGTCGGTGGCGGCGACCATGGTGAGATTGTCGGCGCGGCGCCATTGCGCATAGCGCTCGAGCGTGTCGGCGCCGCCGACATCGAGGCCGAGCCGCTTGGCGTCGACCAGCACCTCGACCAGCGCCGCGATGTCGCGAACGCCGAGATTGTAGCCCTGGCCCGCGATGGGATGGATGCCGTGCGCGGCGTCGCCCACCAGCACCAGCCGCGTGTCGATGTAGCGCTCGGCATGGACGAGGCGCAGCGGATACGACCAGCGCGGTCCGGCCGGCGCGACATGGCCGAGATGATCGCCGAAGCGCCGCGCGAACTCGACCTGGAAGCGCGGTTCGTCGAGCTCGAGCAGGCGGCGCGCGAGGTCGGCCCGCTCGGTCCACACGATCGACGAACGATGCTCGCCGTTCGGCCCGTCCGTCATCGGCAGGATGGCGAAGGGACCGCCGGGCAGGAATTTCTCCTGCGCGATGCCGCGATGAGGTTGGGCATGGTGCGCCACCAGGACGATCGCGATCTGCTCGTAGGACCAGCTGCGTGCGCCGATGCCGGCCTCCTCGCGCATCGAGCCAAAGCGTCCTTCGGCCGAGGCGATCAGGCGGGTGGCGATGCGGCGGCCGCTCTTCAGCACCAGGCTGGCGCGATGGGTCTCGCGCTGGCTCTCGACCACCTCGTCGGGCGACACGAGCTCGACCTTGGGGCAGGTGGCGAGCCGGCGCAGCAGGGCCGCGCGCAGGAAGCGGTTCTCGATGATCCAGCCCATCGGCGCCGCGGGTTCATTCTCCTCGGCGGCTTCGCGATGGTCGAAATGGAGGAAGAGGGGACTGGCGCGGCCGTCATGGCCGGCATCGGAGATGCGGATGTCGCGGATCGGTTCGGCAACCGATGCCAGCTCGTCCCAGAGGCCGAGGGCCGCGAACAGGCGCTGGCTGGTATAGGCGATGGCGGTGGTGCGGCCGTCGAAGCCCGCCTCGGTCAGCGAAGCGAGCGGCACGCGGTCGATGAGCGCGGTCGAGAGCCCCGTTTCACCGGCAGCGAGGGCAAGAAGGCTGCCGTTGAGGCCCGCGCCTACGACAGCAAGGTCGAAAGGACGGCTATCCATGGACCATAGATGGCAGCCGCCCCGCGGGGCGGCAACCCTCTATGGTCAAATGGTCCTGCGATCAGAACGTCTTGGAGATACCGACGATGACGCGGCTGGCGCAGTTCTGTGTGCCGAGGCAGTCCTGGACGCTGAGGTTGGTGCCGGTATAGGCGGCGGAGAGGTCGAAGCCGTAGACGGAGATGACGAGGCCGAGCTGCCAGTCCCAGTAGTTGTTGTTGGGGATGCCGTAGTTGGTGAAGCGCTCGACGTATTGATTGCCGATGGTGCCGAAGGCCTTGAAGGCGACGTTCTCGTTCACCTGGATGAAGGGGAGCGGCACGGTGACGGACGCCCACTTGTACCAGGCGTTTCCGGAGTTGGCGAAGAAGTTGGGGCTGTAGCGGACGGCGGCGCTGACCTGGGCGACGCCGAAATCGTAGCCGGCGACGAGGCCGAACTCGTTGAAGTCGTAGGAGAGATTGGCCGGGGCGCCGAGGTAGTTGTAGCGGATGTAGCCGAGGTCGAAGGTGAGCTTGTCGTCGAGGAGCTTGAGCTTGAGGCCGGTGACGACGTCGATTTCGGCCCATGTGCCGGTGCCGGGGAAGTCGACGTTGGAGCCCCAGGCGCCGAGATAGGCGGTGAGGGGGACCTTCTCGCTGACCGGGGCGGTCTCGTAGCCGAGCGAGCCCTGGACGGCGACCTGGCGCTGGGTCTGCGAGATACCGCGGTAGGAGTATTCGTTGAGGACGGCGAGGCCGGCGGTGAAGGTGCCGCCGAACGGCGCCTTCCACGTCTCCTTCTCCGGCGGGGCCGCCGTCGCCGGATCAGGCGTGCCCTGAGCCGTCTGCTGATCCTGCGTAACCGTCACGGTCTGCGGATTTGGCGTACCCTGTGCATACGCTACGTTGGCTGCACACGTCGTGACCACTGCAGTGCCCAGAATAGCTAGTTTTTTAAGCAACACGACCACCCCCAAAGACTTATGACTTGTTTCCGCCCCAATCCCTGCAAGGGGCGTGCCAAGTCGCGCGGCCAAGTTCTCACAATGTGTTGGCACGGCTCTTGCTCTCGACGAATCAAACTTTGGGGGCGGGCGTGCCGCCCGTTGGAGGACAGGCGCAAATGAAAATGATCGTGGCAATCTTCAAGCCCTTCAAGCTCGACGAAGTCAGGGACGCCCTGACGTCGCTCGGGATCCAGGGCCTGACCGTGAGTGAAGTGAAGGGGTTCGGTCGGCAGAAGGGCCAGACCGAGATTTATCGCGGCGCTGAATACGCCGTGAGCTTCCTGCCGAAAGTGAAGATCGAGGTCGTGATCGACGACATCCTGGTCGAGCGCGCGGTCGAGACCATCCGCAAGGCGGCGGGCACCGGCAAGATCGGCGACGGCAAGGTGTTCGTCATGCCGGTCGAGCAGGCGGTCCGCATCCGCACCGGCGAGTCCGGTATCGAAGCTCTGTGATCCGACACACGACAATCAACTCAAGAACCAGGGGACGATAACGATGAAGTTCAAGACCAATTCAGTGCTTGCGGGCGCAGGGGCCGCCGCGGCACTGTTCCTGCCAGCGCTGGCGCTGGCCCAGGCCGCCGCGACGCCGGCTCCGGCCGCTCCGGCGGCGCCCAAGTTCGATACCGGCGACACGGCGTGGATGCTCGTCTCTGTGGCACTCGTGCTGATGATGACCATCCCCGGCCTCGCCCTGTTCTACGGCGGCATGGTCCGCAAGAAGAACGTGCTGTCGACGGTGATGCAGAGCTTCGCCATCACCTGCCTGATCTCGATCATCTGGCTGGTCGTCGGCTACAGCCTCGCCTTCACGCCGGGCAGCTCGATCCTGGGCGGCCTCAGCCGCATCTTCATGGCGGGCCTCGCCCTCGACAGCGTGCATGACCTGGCCAAGACGATCCCCGAGACCGTCTTCATGTGCTTCCAGCTCACCTTCGCCATCATCACGCCGGCCCTGATCGCCGGCGCCTTCGCCGAGCGCATGAAGTTCTCGGCCATGATGTGGTTCATGGCGCTGTGGTCGCTGATCGTCTACGCGCCGATCGCCCACTGGGTGTGGGGCGGCGGCTTCCTGGGCGACTGGGGCGTCCTCGACTTCGCCGGCGGCACCGTCGTGCACGTCAATGCCGGCGTGGCGGGCCTCGTCTGCGCCCTCGTCCTGGGCAAGCGCAAGGGCTACGGCACCGAGAACATGGCGCCGCACAACCTGGTCTACTCGGTGATCGGCGCCTCCCTCCTGTGGGTGGGCTGGTTCGGCTTCAACGCCGGCTCCGCGGTCGGCGCCAGCCCCAACGCCGGCATGGCGATGGCGGTGACGCAGTTCGCCACGGCCGCGGCGGCTCTGGCCTGGATGTTCGCGGAGTGGGTGACGCGCGGCAAGCCGTCGGTCCTCGGCATCATCTCGGGTGCGGTTGCCGGCCTCGTCGCGATCACCCCGGCCTCCGGCTTCGTCAACCCGATGGGCTCGCTGGCCATCGGCATCGTCGCCGGCCTGGTCTGCTTCTGGGGCGCCACCGGCCTCAAGAAGGCGATGGGCTACGACGACTCGCTCGACGCGTTCGGCGTGCACGGCATCGGCGGCTTCGTCGGCGCCATCCTGACCGGCGTCTTCGCCGTCGAAGTGATCGGCGGCGAGGGCAAGAAGGGTCTGATCGACGGCAATGCCGGCCAGGTCCTGACGCAGCTCTGGGGCACGCTGGTCTGCATCGCCTGGTGCGCGGTCGCCACCTTCATCATCCTCAAGGTCGTAGACGCCCTGATCGGGCTGCGCGTGACGGCCGAGGAAGAGATCGAAGGCCTCGACATCAACATGCACGGCGAGACGATCCACTAAGTCGTCTCGTCCATCGAGATCGGGAACCCCTCTCCTCCTGGTTCCCTCTCATCCGCCGCTCCATCGCGGCGGACACTGGGGCCCGGCACTCTCCCGCCGGGCCCTTTTTCTGTCTGTAATTTGACGCCGTCCGCGCCAGACGCCAGTCTGTCGCGGCATGCCGAAAGGCCGGAGGGGAAGCAAATGAAGCTCGTGTCCGCCATCATCAAACCGTTCAAGCTCGACGAGGTGCGCGACGCGCTGACCGGTGTCGGCGTGTCGGGCCTGACGGTGAGCGAGGTCAAGGGTTTCGGCCGCCAGAAGGGCCAGACCGAGATCTATCGCGGCGCCGAGTACCTCGTGAGCTTCCTGCCCAAGGTGAAGATCGAGATCGTGGTCGACGACAGCCAGGTCGAGCGCGCCATCGAGGTCATCCAGAAGGCCGCCCATACCGGCAAGATCGGCGACGGCAAGATCTTCATCACGCCGGTCGAGCAGGCCGTGCGGATCCGCACCGGCGAGTCGGGCTCCAACGCGCTGTAGGCCGAGCGAAGCTCGGTCCGAGGAGCGTCAGGACATTGCCTCCGGGCAATGTCCGAGAGCGTTGAAGAAAGAGCGATCGCAGGTGATCACGGAATAGGCAGTTTCGCCGCCCCCTGCGGCGCCTTGACCGAACCACTGCTTGTGGTTGGACCAGACCCGGCCGCAAGCCCTTCCAGCATCTCAAGAAACAAGCCTATTCCCTTGTTGTGACTGGCTAATTTGTTCCCTAGAATGTGGCGATAGGCTGGCCGCTTTCGGCTGGCACCGTGTTTTTTGTTCGGCCGGTTCGGCCATTGGATACGAGAATGTTCAATCCGCGCCTGACCGAGACGCTGACCGATTTCCCGTTTGCGCGGCTGAACTCGCTGATCGCTCCCATCACGCCGCCGGCGCATCTGTCGATGATCAACATGTCGGTCGGCGAGCCGCAGGGCGCGATGCCCGCCTTCGCGCGCCAGATCGTGATGGACGAGGTCGACGGCTGGAACCGCTATCCGCCGAACCAGGGCCTGCCCGACCTCAACCTTGCGATCTGCGAGTGGCTGACGCGGCGCTACAAGCTGCCCGAGGGCCTGCTCGATCCGAACGTGCATGTCCATCCGACGGCCGGCAGCAAGGAAGGCGTCTACATCATCTCCACGGTGGCGACGCCGCAGGAGAAGGGCGGCGCCAAGCCGATCGTCGCGCTGCCCAACCCGTTCTACCAGGCCTATCTCGGCGGCGCGGTCCTCTCGGGCGGCGAGCCGCTGCTGGTCAATGCCGAGGCCTCGAACGGCTTCCTGCCGGACTATGAGAGCCTCGACGAGGCGACCTGGAAGCGCCTGTCGGTCGTCTACCTCTGCTCGCCGGCCAATCCGCAGGGCGCCATCGCCGGCAAGGACTACCTGCAGCGGCTGCTGAAGCTCTGCCGCAAGTACGACACCGTGCTGGCGGTCGACGAGTGCTACGCCGAGATCTACACCGGCGCTCCGCCGCCGGGCGCGCTCGAAGCGGCGCTCGAGATCGACGAGACCGGGCTCAAGGATCCTTTCCAGAACCTCGTGGTCTTCCACTCGCTGTCGAAGCGCTCGAACGCCGCGGGCCTGCGCTCGGGCTTCATGGCGGGCGATCCCAAGCTCGTGGCGATGGTGCTGCGCTGGCGCACCTATGGCGGCCCGCAGATCCCGTTCGCTGTCCAGAAGGCGTCGGCCGCGCTGTGGCGCGAGGAGACGCATCCGGTCCAGACGCGCGAATGGTACGCGAAGAATTTCCGCGTCGCCGAGCAGATCCTGCACAACCGCTTCTCCTACTATACGCCGGGCGGCGGCTTCTTCCTGTGGCTCGACGTCGGCGACGGCGAGGAGGCCACGCGCAAGCTATGGGGCGAGGCGCACGTCAAGGTGCTGCCGGGCGCCTATGCCTGCCGCGAAACCAACGGAATCAACACGGCCGAGCGCTACATCCGCGTGGCGCTGGTGCACGACGAGAAGACCACACGCGAGGGGCTCCAGCGCCTCGCGGCCGTTCTGTAGGGAGCGCAACCGCGCATGGCCATGCTGAGCGTCTCTTCAGCGTTGCAGCCCAAGACCTCCATCCTGCCGGAGGGCGGGCGCGATTTCCTGCGCCGCCGCATGATGGAGATCGTGGGCGTTGGCGTGGCGGGCTTCGGCCTGATGCTGATGATGGCGCTGTTCACCTACAGCCCCGGCGATCCCTCGCTCAACCACGCCACGGCGCGGGCGCCCAACAACCTGCTCGGCCTGCCCGGCGCCTATATCTCCGACCTGCTGCTGCAGACCTTCGGCCTCGCCATCATCCTGGCGCCGGTCGCCTTCATCACCTGGGGCGTCCGCATGGTGCGCACCCATCATCTCGGCTTCTTCGGGCTGCGGCTCTCGCTGCTGCTGCTGGCGCTGCTGATGATGAGTGTGGCCTGTGTGGGCCTGGGCGATGTCGGCGGCGCCGCCACCCATGCCGGGCCGGGCGGCCTGGTCGGCCTCGCCTTGGTCGGCCGCTTCCGCGAGCTGGTCCTCACCCATTCGAGCGGCGGCGCGTTGACCTTCATCGAGCCGGGCGCGGCGGCCCTCGCCTTCATCGCGATGGCGCCGGCGCTGGGCATGAACCGCACCGACCTGCCGCTGATCTTCCGCATCCTGCGCGCGCCCTTCCTGTGGAGCGTGTGGGCCATGCGCGCGGCCGTCGAGCTGTGGCGCGGCAAGCCGCAGGCGCTGGAAGAAGAGAACGAGCCGCCGGCGCCGCACATCGGCTATGCCGAGATCCCGGGCGAGATCGACGCCAGCCAGTACGATCCGGCGCGCTTCGAGAACCGCTACGAGCAGATCCCCGAGGAAGGCACGTCGATGCCGGCCCGCGATTCGCTGATGGTCGACGCGCCCTATGCGCCGATCGAACGGCCGGCCGACGAGATCCCGGAAGCGCCCGAGGGGCTTCGGATGCATTCGCCGGTGCTGGACGAAGCTGCGCCGTCGCGCGTGCAGGAGCGCACCTTCCTCAGCCGCCTCACCGGCGGCATGCGCATCGAGCCCTTCATGCGCCGCGCGGCGCCGGCTTCCGTGCACACGGCCGAACGGATCGAGCCTGGCTTCGGGGGCCATGAGGCCGCGCCGCCCGCGCAGCACTACCGGCAGCCCGTCGCCGACGAAGAGTTTTATGAGGCGCCGCAGCCGGTCGCCGCGCCGGTGCCGCACCAGCCCGTGGCCGAAGAGCCGGTCGACGAGCAGGCGTACGACCAGTCCGACGAGAATCCCTTTGCGCCCGACAATACGCTCGACGTCGAGCAGCCTGCCGTGGCGCCTGTAGCCACCCCGGCCGTCAAGATCGTGCCGCGCAAGTCGGCCGCCGCACAGGGCAAGCGCGCGGCCAAGGCCGGCCAGCGCGAACTCGCTCTCGGGAGCGAGTACCAGCTGCCGCCGCTCGATATCCTGTCGCTGCCCTCGCGGGTCAACGCCCAGCCCAAGATCGACGAGGAGGCGCTGGAGCAGAATGCGCGCCTGCTCGAGACGGTGCTCGACGATTTCGGCGTGAAGGGACAGATCGTGAAGGTGCGGCCGGGTCCGGTCGTGACGCTCTACGAGCTGGAGCCCGCGCCCGGAACGAAGTCGAGCCGGGTCATCGGTCTGGCCGACGACATCGCCCGCTCGATGAGTGCGGTCTCCGCGCGCGTCGCGACCGTGCCGGGCCGCAACGTCATCGGCATCGAGCTGCCCAACGCCAAGCGCGAGACGGTGTTCCTGCGCGAGCTGCTGTCGACCAAGCACTACGAGGATGGCCGTCTCGCCCTGCCGCTGGCGCTGGGCAAGGATATCGGCGGCGATCCGGTCATCGCCGACCTCGCCCGCATGCCGCATCTG
This sequence comes from Reyranella sp. GW821-FHT14A01, assembly GCF_058803965.1. NCBI lineage: Bacteria > Pseudomonadati > Pseudomonadota > Alphaproteobacteria > Hyphomicrobiales > Reyranellaceae > Reyranella > Reyranella sp. GW821-FHT14A01. The sequence goes on along the minus strand of NZ_JBXAPM010000012.1, from coordinate 22,252 downwards.
CTGATCGGCGGCACCACCGGCTCGGGCAAGTCGGTGGCGGTCAACACCATGATCCTGTCGCTGCTCTACCGGCTGTCGCCGAACCAGTGCCGCTTCATCATGATCGACCCGAAGATGCTGGAACTCAGCGTCTACCAGGACATCCCGCATCTGCTGACGCCGGTCGTCACCGAGCCGCGCAAGGCGATCGTCGCCCTGAAGTGGGTGGTGCGCGAGATGGAGGACCGCTATCGCGCCATGAGCGCGGTCGCCGTGCGCAACATCGCGGGCTACAACGAGAAGCTCGCCGAGACGGCGCGCAAGGGCGGCGTGCTGACCCGCAAGGTCCAGACCGGCATCGATCCCGAGACGCGCAAGCCCACCTTCGAAGACGAGGAGATGGACCTTTCGCCGTTGCCCTTCATCGTCGTCATCATCGACGAGATGGCCGACCTGATGCTGGTCGCGGGCAAGGAGATCGAGGCGACCGTGCAGCGCCTGGCGCAGATGGCGCGCGCCGCCGGCATCCATGTCGTGATGGCCACGCAGCGCCCGTCGGTCGACGTCATCACCGGCACCATCAAGGCAAACTTCCCGACCCGAATCTCCTTCCAGGTGACGTCCAAGATCGACAGCCGCACCATCCTGGGCGAGCAGGGCGGCGAGCAGCTGCTGGGCCAGGGCGACATGCTGTACATGGCCGGCGGCGGCAAGATCGCTCGTGTTCACGGCCCGTTCGTCAGTGACGGCGAGGTCGAGGAGGTGGTCCGCCACCTGCGCGCCCAGGGCGCGCCGGCCTATATCGAATCGGTCACCGACGATCCCGACGGCGAGGGCGAAGGTACGGGGCTACCGGGCGAGGGCGAGGAGAGCGAGAGCGACCAGCTCTACGACCAGGCCATCGCCCTGGTCGCCCGCGAGCGGAAATGCAGCACGTCTTTCATCCAGCGCTACCTCCAGATCGGCTATAACAGGGCCGCCCGCATCGTCGAGCGCATGGAGCGCGAGGGCGTGGTCAGCTCCGCCAACCACGTCGGTAAGCGCGAAGTCCTGGCCCGCGACATCGACAATCGCGAGCGCTGAGCCCCCCTCACCCGGGGCGAACGAGGAACGATGAGCGATCAAGCCCCGCCAGGATCCATCCCGAGGCCACAAGCTGCGGGAAGCGCGCCCGCCGCGACGGCCTCGGTCCGTCACCGGCGGCGCCTCCCGCTCGTCTGGATCGTGCCCATCCTGACGGCGCTGATCGCCGGCTGGCTCGCCTGGGACACTTTCTCCAAGCGCGGCCCGACCATCATTGTCTCCTTCGACAGTGCCGCCGGCCTCACGGCCGGCCAGTCGCAGCTCCGGTACCGCAACGTCGTCATGGGCACGGTGAGGAGCATCACCATCCCGCCCGACCTGTCCAAGGTGCTGGTGGAGATCGAGACGGTGAAGGAAGCCGAAGCGCTCCTCACCGACAAGACGATCTTCTGGGTGGTGAAGCCGCAGCTCTTCGCCGGCAACATCTCCGGTCTCGAGACCATCCTGTCCGGCTCCTATATCGGCATGCGGCCCTCGACCGCGCCGGGCGTGGCCAAGCGCGATTTCGTGGGCCAGGAGGATCCGCCGATCCTGCAGGCCTCGGTGAAGGGCACCACGTTCCGGCTCGATACGGCACGACTGGGGTCGATCAGCCTCGGCGCCCCGATCTTCTTCCGCGACATCGAGGTCGGCACGGTGCTGGGCTGGGATCTCCACGATCTCGCCAGCCGCGTCGCCATCCATGCCTTCGTGCGCGCGCCATTCGACCGCTACGTGCGCAACGACTCCAATTTCTGGAATGCGTCCGGCCTGTCGGTCTCGCTCGGCGCCAACGGCCTCAACATCCAGATGGAATCGCTGCGCGCCATCCTGCTGGGCGGCATCGCATTCGACACGGCGCATGACTCGACTGCACCGATCAGCTCGGAGGGCCAGCGCTTCAGGCTCTATCCCAATATCGAGGAGGCCAAGTCGGCGGGCTTCGGCCAGCAGATCAAGTTGATCTCCTACTTCCCGGGCTCGGTCGCCGGTGTCACCGAAGGGGCCGAAGTCAGGTTCCACGGCCTCAAGATCGGCGAGGTCACCCGTGTCGGACTGGTCTATGACCCGAAGACTGATCGCGTCGTGGCGCCCGTCCACTATCGCGTCGAAGCCGGTCGCGTCAGCAACCTTGCCAAGGCGCAGGGCATGGAGCCCATCAACGTCGCCGAGGAGATGATCAAGCGCGGCCTGCGCGCCACCCTGCAGGCGCCGAGCCTGATCAGCCCGCAGAAGATCATCTCGCTGGAGGTCGTGCCGGACAGCAAGCCGGCCGATCTCGCCAAGGAAGGCGATCACTACGTCATTCCGGCCGCTGAAGTCGGCGGCTTCGACAGCATCACCGCCTCGGCCAGCGAACTGTTGAGCAAGATCAACCGCATCGACTTCGACAGGATCGGCAATAGCCTGCTCAGCGCCGCCACCGGCATCGACCAGACGGTCAACGGGCCGCAGATCAAGGCGACCCTGGCGGCGCTGGAGAAGGCGATGATCGACGTGCAGGACATCGCCCGCAAGCTCGATGCCGACGCGACGCCGGCGCTGAAGCGCCTGCCCGACATCGCCCTTCAGCTGCAGGACGCCGTCACCAAGGCCAACAAGCTGATCGGCTCCGTCGACAAGGGCTACGGCGACACGTCGAAGTTCCATCGCGACCTCGACCGCCTGCTGCCGCAGATCACCGACGCCGCGCGCTCGATCCGCGCCCTGGCCGACCTTCTGTCGCGTCACCCCGAGGCCCTGATCAAGGGCCGCACCAACACGGGCAAGGAATGATCTCCACTCGCTTCGGCACTCGCCTCGGCCGCCGCCGTTTCGGCCTCCTCGCCCTTCCGCTCCTCGCGGCGCCGGCGCTGCAGGCCTGCGGCTCCTCTCCGGAGCCGACGCTTTACACGCTGTCGGTGCGCCCCGGTCCCGTGCTGTCGCGCGGACCGCGCATCGTGCAGGTGCGCGACATCGGCCTGCCGGGTTATCTCGACCGCAAGGAGATCGTCCGCTCGACCGAGGACTTCAAGCTCGACGTCCGTTCCAATGCCTGGTGGGGCGAGCCGGTGGGCGGGATGCTGTCGCGCACGATCGTGCTCGAACTCTCGCAGCGCCTGCCCGGCAGCCAAGTCTACAGCGAGGCCGGTTCGATCACGATGGATCCCTATGCCACCGTCGGCATCGACATCCAGCGCTTCGACGCCGACAAGGCGGGCAACGTCGTCCTGCTGGCCCAGGTCGCCATCCAGTTCAACCGGCCGGCCCGGACGGCGGCGCGCAACTTCTCGATCACCCGGCCCGTGCCGACGCCGGACACGCCGGGCCATGTCGCCGCCATGAGCGATGCCCTGGGCGAGCTGTCGGACGGCATCGCCACGCTTCTCCAGTAACGCCATGCTGCGGGCCTTCGCCGCGCGACGCGATCCCGGCCCGCTGGTGACGCCGCCGCAGCTGCGCGAGTGTCCGGGCTGCGGCCTGTTCCAGATCGTGCCGGCGATGGCGGCCAACATGCGCTCCGATTGTCAGCGCTGCGGCACGCCGCTCCGGGCCACGCGCGCCGATCCGACCGGCCATTGCCTGGCGCTCACCTTCGCGTCGCTGGTGCTGTTCGGGGTCCTGTGGCTCTCCATGCTGATGAAGGTCTCGACGGCCGGCATCGTACACGAGACGACGATCCTCTCCGGACCGGCCGAGCTGGTGCGACACGGGCTGTGGCCGCTGGCCATCGCCGTCTCCTTCACCACGGCGCTGGCGCCGCTCATCAAGTTCGCCGGCACGCTCTATGTGCTGGTGGGCCTGCGCATGCGGACCCTGCCGCCCAACCTGCGCGGCATCTTCCTGATCTCCCGCCGCGTGGGCACCTGGGCGATGCTCGAGGTGCTGCTGCTGGGCGTGTTCGTGGCCTACACCAAGCTGGGCGACCTGGTGACGATCCAGCTCGGTCCGGCGGTCTATGCGCTGGGCATCCTCACCGTGGTGGTCGTCTGGGCCGAGCTCGCGCTCGATCCGCAGGCGGTGTGGGAGGAGATCGAGCGTCGCGGCCAGACGCATGCGCCCATGCCGCCGGCTGCGCCGCTGGAGTACCGGCCGGGCGCTGCCGGCTGCGAGGAGTGCGGGCTGGTCTGCGTGCCGGCGGAACATGACGGACGCTGTCCGCGCTGCGGCGCCCGCGTGCACGAGCGCAAGCCCGACGCCATCAACCGCACGCTCGCTTTGGTGATCGCCGGCGTCATCCTCTACATCCCGGCCAATATCTATCCTGTGCTGACCGTCATCCAGCTCGGCTCCGGCGCGCCCAGCACCATCATGGGCGGCGTCGAGGAGCTGGTCTCGTCCAAGATGTATCCGCTGGCGCTGCTGGTCTTCTTCGCCAGCGTCCTGGTGCCGCTGTTCAAGCTGATCGGCCTCGTCAGCATGATCGGCGCGACCTCGCTCGCGGGTACGGCGGAGAATGCCGGCGTGCTGCTGCGCCAGCGCACGAAGCTTTACTGGATCGTTGCCTGGATCGGCCGCTGGTCGATGGTCGACATCTTCATGGAGTCGCTGCTGGGGGCGCTCGTCCAGTTCGGCCGCGCGGTCACGATCGATCCCGGCATGGGTGCGCTGGCTTTCTGCGCCGTGGTGATCGTCACCATCTTCGCGGCCGAAGCCTTCGATCCACGCCTGATGTGGGATGCCGCGGCGCGCAATCCCCACCGCCAGGCACTGCCCTCGGCGGCAAGCCGCACCGGCAACGTGGCGACGGTCAGTTCAGGCTGAAGATAAGGTTCAGCTTGATGTTGTGGTTGTTGCGGAAGCCGTTGCGCTCGCGCGACGTCACGAGTTCGTAGCCCATCGACGCCCGGCTCCAGGCGTTCAGCTGGCGCCCGAAACCCACGAAGGCATGGTTGTCGGCGAAGCCTGCCGGAAGGCCCGGTCTTTCGATCGTGAGGTTGATGTAGACCTCGTTCGACAAAGCGAGTTCCCAGGGTGATTTGCCGAGGGGAATGCGCACGCCGGCCAGGGCGCGCGTACGCACCAGCACCGTGTTGTTGTCGAAGAACAGTTCCTCCCAGCGCAGCCGCCCGGTGACCGGCAGACCGTCGATGCGGGTGCGGTAGAGGATGTCCTGGAAGGGCCCGCGCGATTGCCGGGCGCCCGGGAGATATCGCGTGTTCTGCACGTAGCCCGCCGCCAGCGCCCAGTTGGGCGTGAGCGCATACTCGAAGCCCGGGCGGACCTGCAGCGCGCGCAGGCGGCTCATGTTCTGGTCGAAGCGCAGCTGGCCCTCGAGGTTGAACGACCAGTTCCTGTCGATCCGGTATTGCAGCCCGACGGTCGGCGTCTCCCAGACATCGCCGCTTTGCGTCTGCGAGGTCTGCGCCGCCCGGGCAGCCTGTCGTTGCCGCTGCTGCGCCTCGGCAGAGTTCGCAACGAGGCAGAAGGCCATCAGCAGGGCAACGTGGCGGAGGATCGAATTCAGCACTTCGTCCACGATATCCATGCCGATACGGTGGAGCAATCGAGGCGCGTTTCTTGCTGGGCTTCCGCGGTTGAAAAAGAGGAGGAGCGACCATGGCCAAGGAAATTCTGTGCGGTTTCGGTGTCGACGTCGACGCGGTGGCGGGCTGGCTCGGTAGTTACGGCGGCGAGGATTCGCCCGACGATATCTCGCGCGGCCTGTTCGCCGGCGAAGTCGGCAGCCCCCGCCTGCTCAAGATGTTCGAGCGGTTGGGCATCAAGACGACCTGGTTCATCCCCGGCCATTCGATCGAGACCTTCCCGAAGGAGATGAAGGCGGTCGCCGATGCCGGTCACGAGATCGGCATCCATGGTTACAGCCACGAGAACCCGATCGCCATGACGCGTGAGCAGGAAACCGAGATCCTCGACAAGTGCATCGACCTGGTGACGCAGCTCTCGGGCAAGCGGCCGACCGGATATGTCGCGCCATGGTGGGAGTTCTCGCCCGTCACCAACGAGCTGCTGCTGGAGCGCGGCATCAAGTACGATCATTCGCTGATGCATCACGACCACCAGCCCTATTACGTGCGCGTGGGCGATGCCTGGACCAAGATCGACTATTCGAAGAAGCCACGCGAATGGATGGTGCCATTGCAGCGCGGCAAGGAGACGGACCTGATCGAGATTCCCGCGAGCTGGTATCTCGACGACCTGCCGCCCATGATGTTCATCAAGAAGTCGCCCAACAGCCACGGCTTCGTGAACCCGCGCGACATCGAGGAGATGTGGCGCGACCAGTTCGACTGGGTCTATCGCGAATACGACTATGCGGTGTTCCCCATGACCATCCATCCCGACGTCTCGGGCCGGCCGCATGTGCTGATGATGCTGGAGCGGCTCTATCACTACATGGCCGGCCATCCCGGCGTGAAGTTCGTCACCATGAACGAGATGGCCGACGACTTCGCCAAACGTTCTCCGCGCAAGAAGTAACGATGTGCGCGCTCTGCGGTGTGCTGGGCGGCGACGGGCACTGGACCGATGCCGCGCCGCGCCCCGGCGTTTTCACGCGCAATACCGACGGGCTTGCCCGGCGGCGCGAGCGCATGGCCCGCGTCGCAGGCGCCAACCGCATCCTCAGGCTCTACGGCCTGTCGCTTTCCGACTGGCAAGGCGCGTCGTTCGTGCTGTCGACGGCGACGGGCAAGACCGAACTGGTCGACAATCTCGCCCACCTCTGGGCCACGGCCGAGAAGCTCACGGGGCGGCCCTGCGATCCGCTCGATGCCGCGACGATCGCACGCCTGCGGGACGGCGATGGATGACGTGCCCGCTTTCACGCCCGTCAACCTGATCACGGGTTTCCTGGGATCGGGCAAGACGACGTTGCTGCAACGCCTGCTGGACGACCCGGCGCTGGCCGACACGGCCGTGCTGATCAACGAATTCGGCGAGGTCGGGCTCGACCATCATCTGCTGGACCGGATCGACGAGACCATGGTGCTGCTGCCGTCGGGCTGCCTGTGCTGCACGATCCGCGGCGAACTCTCGGCGGCGATCCGCGATCTGCACGAAAGGCGCGAGCGCGGCGACGTACCGGCGTTTCGGCGCCTCGTCGTCGAGAGCACGGGGCTTGCCGACCCCTTTCCCATCCTGTCGACGGTGCAGGCCGATCCGGTGCTGCGGCACCACTTCCGCTGGGGCAATATCGTCACCACGATCGATGCGGTGAACGGCGGCTCGCAGCTCGACTCGCGGCCCGAGAGCGTGAAGCAGGCCGCGGTCGCCGACCGGCTCGTGCTCACCAAGACCGACCTCGTTGCGACGGAAGTGGCGGACACGCTGATCGCGCGGCTGCGTGGGCTCAATCCTTCGGCACCGCTGGTGCGCGCGGCGGAGGGTGCGATCGACGCCGATTCGCTGCTGGCACACGATCTCTTCGCGACCGCCGCCCGCAGCGAATCGGCGCGTCGCTGGTTCACGATCGAGGCGGGCGCAGCGGCGCATGGCGCGGGCGTGCAGGCGTTCGCGCTCGTGCTCGACGATGCGGTCGACTGGACCCGCTTCGGCCTCTGGCTGACCATGCTGCTCAACCGGCATGGCGAGAAGGTCCTGCGCGTGAAGGGCATGCTGAACGTCGAGGGCAGCGCCACGCCGGTGGCGATCCATGGCGTGCAGCATCTCGTGCATCCGCCGGTGCACATGGCCGCCTGGCCCGACGAGGAGCGCCGCTCGCGACTGGTGTTCATCATCGACGGTCTCGAGCGCGCCGCGATCGAGCGCTCGCTGCGGGCATTCCTGCGCGGATGAGTCGGTTCGTTACTTCGCCGGCCCGAACCCCTGCAACGTCCAGACGAGCGGGGCCGGATCGATGCGCACCTCGCCGGTCTGCGGCCGGTCGATGTCGATGATCAGCACGATGGCCAGCGTCCAGACACCCAGCAGCAGGATCGATAGCGTCGGCTGGCGACTGCCGACCAGGCCGAACCCGTAACCGACCGCGCCGACGGCAAAGAGCGAGACGGTCAGAAGCAGCCGCAGGATGTAGGGCGGCACGTGGCTGGTGAAGTTGCGCCGGTTGGTGAGCGACAGGTCGATCATGTCGTTCAGCGAGGAGAGCAGCAGGCCCGAGATCGGCGTCGGCGAACGCTCGGCGACGCCGCGGGCGAGACGCCAGAGTTCGTTCTGGATCGTGTTGGTGCGCTGGTTGAGCCGATCGACCTCGGCCGGATCGGTACTGCCGCGGACCAAGGCGATGCGCGTCTCGGTATAGTCGCGCAGCAGACGCTGCATGGCGTCACCCTCGGCGCCGGTCGCCACCGACGCGCGCAGCCAGACGGTGCCGATGGCATTGGCCTCGGCCAGCACCGAATCGCGTCGCTGCTGGTAGCGATCCGAGGCCATGGACAGCGAGACGCCGAGCAGGAAGGCGAGCAGGCCCATCAGGCCCGCCGTCGCGAAGTTCACGGAGGATTTCTCGCCGTCGGTCGGCGACCTTCGCCGGCTGACGAACTTGCCGAGCTGGACGCCGGTTTCGAGGGCCGCCAGCAGCAGCAGGAGGACGAGGAAGCCGGCGAGGTGAAGGTTTCCGTTGGCCAGTCCTTGGAGGAAGCTGAACAACGCGTCGAAGGGGCCGAGGGACATGCAGGCGGAACATCGACGATCCGCCCGCTCAGGACAAGCGCTCAGGGGCCGGTTGCGCCCAGAGCGGTCGCGGCTTCCCGGCAGGCGGTTTCGCAGCTCCGGCAGGCCTCGGCACACAGGCGGCAAGGCTCGTGTTCCTGGGCATGGCGGTCGCATTCGGCGGCGCAGGCCTGGCACAGGTCGGCGCAGGTTCCGACCATCTGGCGCAGCAGGGCTGTATTTGCAGTCCTGCGGCGCGCCAGGGCAGGGCCGGTGGTGGAACAGGCGTCGGCGCAACTGACCGTCAGCTGGATACAATGTTCGAGTTGGATCGCCGCCGGATCGTCGAGACTGGCCTCCGCACAGTCGATGCAAGCCTCGGCGCAGGTGTGGCAGGCCTCCATGGCGCGCTGGAGCGGCGCGTCGAGCAAGCCTCGGGCCGGCGGGAAGCGGGAGGGCGTTTCACGCGCGTGCATGGGGACGTTTCCTCTGTTCATGAACAGCGGAGAAACGCGCCCATCGAAGGTTGGTTACGGGATCAGGGCTTCCAGCGCAGGAAGTTGGCGATCAGCCGCAGGCCGGTCGCCTGGCTTTTCTCGGGATGGAACTGCGTGCCCGCGAGATTGTCGCGGCCGACGACGGCCGTGACCGGCCCGCCGTAATCGGTCAGCGCCAGCACCGTCTCGGGCTTGCTGGCCGCGAGCTGGAAGGAATGCACGAAATAGGCATGGGCCCGCGGCGCAATCCCTTCGAGCAGCGCGTGCGGCTTGAGCTCCGTCAGCTCGTTCCAGCCCATGTGCGGGATCTTGAGATGATCCTTGCCGGGTTCTATGCGCACCACGTCACCCGCGATCCAGTCGAGGCCGGCATGGATGCCGTACTCGACACCGCGCGTGGCCATGAGCTGCATGCCGACGCAGATGCCGAGGAACGGCTTGCCGCGCTCGATCACCTCGCGCTGCAGCGTGTCGACCATGCCCGGCACGCCGTAGAGGCCGGCACGGCAGTCGGCGAAGGCGCCGACACCCGGCAGCACGATGCGGTCGGCGGCGGCGACCTCGGCCGGCGACGACGTGACCAGCACGCGATCGTCGGCACCCGCCTCGCGCGCGGCGCGCTCGAAGGCCTTGGCGGCGGAGCGGAGATTGCCCGAGCCGTAATCGACGATGGCGACAGTCATGGGAGATGGTGGAGTCGGTTTGCCGGGGGCGTGCCACTCCAGTGGCGCGTCTTCGCTTCCCCGGACACATGACGCGCCACTGGAGTGGCGCGCCCCCAGCGCTGAATCAGGACGGACAACTAGAGCACGCCCTTGGTGCTGGGCACCGCCATCGTCTGCCGCGGGTCGATCTCGACCGCGACGCGGAGCGCCCGGGCGATGCCCTTGAAGCAGCTCTCGACGATGTGGTGGTTGTTCTCGCCGTAGTGGTTCCACACATGCAGTGTCAGCCCGCCGAGCTGGGCAAAGGCCTGGAACCATTCCTTGAACAGCTCCGTGTCCATCGTGCCGAGCTTGGGCTTGGTGAAATTCACCTTCCAGATCAGGTAGGGCCGGTTCGACGCGTCGAGCGCGACTTCGGTCAGCGTCTCGTCCATCGGGATGGTGGCGCTTCCGTAGCGGCGGATGCCCTTGCGGTCGCCCAGCGCCTTGGTCAGGCACTCGCCCAGCACGATGCCGGCATCTTCCGTCGTGTGGTGGTAGTCGATGTGCAGGTCGCCCTCGGCCCGCAGCGTGATGTCGATCAGGCTGTGGCGCGAGAGCTGCTCCAGCATATGGTCGAGGAAGCCGATGCCGGTCTTGATGTCGTAGACGCCGGTGCCGTCCAGGTTGATGGCGGCGGCGATGCGGGTTTCCTTCGTCGCCCGCTCCACGGACGCACGTCGTCCGCCGGTGCCGGGCGTCGCCAGGGGGAGTTGGGTGGTCGTGGCCATGGGCAGGTTCATACAGGAACGCGGGCGGCACGGTCGAGCGCGACACGCGTCAGAATGACGCCGGACAGCACGATCAGCCCGCCCAGCACGCGGGCGGCGGTCAGCGAATCGCCAAAGAAGGCGGCCGACAGGCCCACGCCGGCCACCGGGATCAGGTACATGTAGACCATGACCCTGGAGACCCCGAGCCGCTCCAGCCCGGCCGTGAGGCCGAGGAAGGCGACGCCCACGGGGAAGATGGCTGTGTAGAACCAGAAGCCCAGCAGCCGGTCGTCGAGTTTCGCGAACTCGGAGAGGGAATCGAAGGCGAGCGAAATCGGCACCAGCACCAGCGAGCCGAACAGGGTCGTCCAGGCCATGACCGGCAATGCTCCGAGCCGCTGGTTGTAGGGCGCGCAGCGCTCGACATAGAGCGCCCAGGCGAAGGCTGAAAGCATCCAAAGGAGCGTGCCGTCGAGGCTGCCGAACGAGAGCGTGATCCGGTCGAGGCTGTTGTTCACCACCAGCACGACGCCTGCGAAGGCGAGCCCGATGCCGGCCCAGCCCAACCCGGGCAGCCGCCGTCCGCCGAACCAGGCGAGGATCGCCGAGAAAGCGGTGGTCGTGGTCATCACGATCGAGCCGAGGCTCGGCGCCGTGCGCGTCATGGCGAGGCCCCAGCAGGCCTGGAAGAGCGTGACGCCGATCAGCGACAGCAGGAACAACGGCAGCCAGTCGCGCCGCGCCAGCCCGAGCGGCCGGCGCATCAGCGCCATGGCGACGAACAGGAAGAGGCTGGCGATCAGGTACCGCGAGCCGCTGTAGAGCAGCGGGCTCATGACCTGCAGCACGTCCTTGGCGAAAGGATAGCTCGATCCCATCAGCATGGCCGTGCCGAACATGACGAGGTCGCCGGTGTAGCGGCGTTCAGCTTTCACGCGTTCCTCAGTCCTCTCCGCCCGCGCAGCGGGGGGAGAGGAAGGGGACCCGCGCGGAGCGCGGGGTAGGTGAGGTGGGTCTTCGTCTTTTCGACATTCAGTCTACGATTTCGGAGCGGTCGACGCCTTCTGCGCGCCCCAGAAGCCGAACAGCGTGCCGGCGACGCGGCGGATCTGGATCTCCTCGGAGCCCTCGGTGATGCGGTAGCGGCGATGGTGGCGGTAGATGTGCTCGAACGGCGTGTGGCGCGAATAGCCGATGCCGCCATGGACCTGCATGGCGCGGTCGGCGGCATCGCAGACCAGCCGGTTGGCGCGGTAGTTCGACATCGCCACCCATTCGCTCACCTGCATGTGGTGCTGGTGGTCGAGATGCCAGGCGGTCTTGCGCACCAGGCCGCGGACCATCTCGGCCTCGGTGTGCAGCTCGGCCAGCGGGAACTGGATCGCCTGGTTGGTCGCCAACGCCTTGCCGAACACCTTGCGGTTCCTGGCATAGGCCACCGACATGTCGATGCAGTATTGCGCGGCGCCGAGGCTCGACGCGGCCTGGCGGATGCGGTTCTCGTGCACGAAGGTCTGCGCCACGTCGAGGCCGCGGCCTTCCTCGCCCAGCATGGTCGAGCCCGGCACGGTGACGTTGCTGAGCGACACCTCGGCATGGTCGGACGGCATGTTGAACGTCCACCACATGTATTCGATCCTGAAGCCCGGTGTCTTCACCGGCACCAGGAACGCCGAGATGCCGCGCGCCTCGCCGACCTTGCCCGAGGTACGCGCGAAGACGAGGTCGACGGTGGCGGTGTGCATGCCGGTGTTGAACCGCTTCATGCCGTTGATCGCCCAGTCCGAGCCCTGCTTGACCGCCGTCGTTTCCATGAAGGTCGCGTCGGAGCCGTGCAGCGGCTCGGTGAGGCCGAAGCCGATGCGCTCGGTGCCGCGGAACATGCCCTCGATGTAGCGGTCCTTCTGCTCCTGCGTGCCGAAGCGATGGAGCAGCAGGGCCACCGGGAAGTTGCCGACGATCGAGCTCTCGTTCTGCAGGTCGTTGTGCAGGCCGAGTCCCTTGTGCGCGAGATGCTCGCGGATCAACGCCATGGCGAGGTTGGAGCCGTCCTTGCCACCCAGCGCTTTGGGGAGTCCGAAGCGCAGGTGCCCGGCCTTGTCGGCGCGGCGCTTCATCTCGGCCAGCAGCTCCTCCCACTCGTGGCGCGGCTGGCCGTCATTGTCCCAGTCGGTGCGCGCATGCTCGCGGCGATGGTCGAAGAAGCGGATATTGTCGTTCTCGCGCTCGAGCGGCCGGATCTCGCGCTCGATGAACTCGTCGAGCTCGCGCAGATACGCCGCGATCTCCGCGGGAATATTGAAATCCATGAATGTGCTCCTCCCTTTGCCGGAAGAGTTTACGCAGCCGGCAGGTCGACCCGGAAGCGGCTGCCACCACCTTCTACCGCAAGGCAAACGGCGTCGCCGCCGTGGCGGCGGGCGATATCGAGGACCAGGGCGAGACCCATCCCCCAGACCCGACGCGCCGCGTGCGCGAGGCCGAGGTGCAAAGAAGGAAAGCGACGGCAGTTGATTTCTCCGAACCGCAGGAATGCCAGCGATGTTGGGGTTGTTCCTCGGATTCATCTGGAGGTTGTCGGGCCGAGAGAAGGCGCGTTATGCGTGAATATTGTTTGACTGCTAACTCAACCAAAGAGAGTATTGGCTAGCGCTAATCGCTAATAAGGGGGGCTTATGGGGAATCTTCGTTCAGTCGTGCTGGCAGTATTGCTGGCCACACTGTCGGGCTGCTCGCCCTACGGCTTTTCCAAAGAAGTCGGTGACTTGGATAGTAGTGTCTCCGGCTTGACCGCGTCGGTGAACTCGGGACATCAGTCGCTACTGAACGATACCGCGGCTAGCAAGCGCCGCGACCTCATCTATCATCAACGGCCTGTCGCCATTCCGCCGAGTTGCCGGCAGCAGCCGGGCCGGGCCACCGAGGGCGACCCGCCATGCCTCGCCTTTGCTGTCGGCGGCACGCCCATTCCAGCGGATCCGGCGCCCATCGCGCCCAAGCTCAAGACCATGCTCGCCGCGTTGAAGGGCTATACCGGCGCGCTCGCAGCGGTCACCAAGGCGAGTGACCGCGCCGAATTCGACAAAGAAGTCGCCACCCTCAGCAAGTCAATCCAGGGTCTCGTCGCGGCCACAGGTGTTGGTGCCACGGCTGCCCCGGTTATTGGTGTCGGCATCAATCTTTTCGGTTGGCTGGTCGGCACTGCACTCGACCAGCAGCGCTACGACGCGCTGCGCCAAGCGGTCGACTATGTCGACAAGCCCTTGGACAACGGCGAGAAGCCCATGCAGGTTTTCGCCAACGAACTAGGCCCGAGGCTCGCAGCGTTAACCCTCAGGCGTCGAAATCAGCTGCTGGCCGATGCCGATCTCGTGCGCACTAAGATTGGCCCCGGCATGAGCGAGGAAACCTACAGAGCACGCCTTGCTGACCTGGAGTTCCTCCTCGCAAACGTCGATGCCCTGCGCAAGACCGATCCGATGGCGGCGGCCCAGGGTTTAGCCAAGGCTCACGAGGAACTGGTCAAGGCCGTCAACAATCCGAAGGTCGATTTCGCGCAGCTCGTGAAGACTCTGGGTGACCTGAAGGAAAAGGTGTCGGCGCTGCAGTCCGCGCTCGAGGCCGCTACGCCGGCTGCCGGTTCCAGCAAGAAGGGAGCATAGATCATGGCGACGACAGGCGACATTGTTCTAGAGGCCCAGGCGGCGGCCGACCAGTTCGACGGACCGATCGCCAAGCTGGGCGCGATCCAGCAGCCAACGCCGGCCCAGCTACAGTGCCTGCAGAATATGCTGAACAAGCAGGCCGATATCATGACCGCAGCCGCCGATGATATCCTCGACAGCCCGGTACTCGATCAGGCGTTGATGCGTCTGCAGACCGCGACGACGAATTTGAACACTGTCGCCCAGAACATGCCCAACGTGACCGAGGTCCTGAAAAAGGCGAACAAATTTCTCGGTTATGGCACCGACGCTGTGAACGCGATCAAGAGTGTCACCGGAGGCGCGGGCGCAGGCTGATGAAGATTGAAGACTACAGGAAATTCTACGCAGAAGCCTCTACCAAGGCGAGCGATGTATGCCGCCAGCTCGCATTCGCCGGTATTGCCGTCGTCTGGGTGTTTGCGGAAGGCAAGGATACTGCAAGGAGTGTTCCGCCGGGACTTGTTTGGCCCTCTCTTTTTCTCGTCCTGACGCTCGCCACCGACTTCTTTCAGTATGTAGTCAAGAGCATTATCTGGGGCGCCTACGTGCGGGAACTCGAAAGGGACGGGCACACGGTCGACAAAGATTTGCCGCTGCATTCTTCCTTGCTGGTCTGGCCAGTCGACCTCCTTTTCCACGCGAAACTAGCGCTTTTGTTCATAGCTTACTGCATGCTTCTCGTTTTCCTGGTTCGTCGCCTGCACGTGTTCTAGTTGAGCCGCTCGGTGCACCGTAGGCTTTTGCTCGTAACGACTAGGCCGCCGCCGGTAGGTCGACCCGGAACCGGCTGCCGCCGCCCTCTGCCGCAAGGCAAACGGCGTCGCCGCCATGGCGGCGCGCGATGTCGAGGACTAAAGCGAGGCCGAGCCCGCTGCCGCGACCGCTCTCGGCTGCGCCGGCCATGCGGTAGAAGGGCTCGAAGATGCGCTGGCGCTCGGCCTCGGGCACGCCGGGGCCGCGATCGGTGACGTCGAGGACTGCGCAGTTGGACTCGCGGGTGACGGAAACGGTGATCGAGCCGTCGCCCTCCGTGGCGCCGCTGTATCGCTGGGCGTTCTCGACGAGGTTGCGGACCAGGCGGCGCAGCAGGGTGCGGTCGCCCGAGACGGTCACCGGTTCGCCGGTGACTTCGACGTCGTAGTGCGAGGCTTCCTCGGCCGCCAGCGCCAGCAGGTCGACCGGCTCGCGCTGTTCAAGCGTCGGCAGCGCCTCCAGCCGGCTCGCCAGCAGGATCTGCTCGATCAGCTGGTCGAGTTCGGCCACGTCGCGCTTCAGCGATTCGCGGGTCGTGGGATCGGCGGCGTCGCCCAGGAGCGAGGCGGCGACGGCGATGCGGGTGAGCGGCGTGCGCAGCTCGTGGCTGGCATTGGCCAGCAGCAGGCGATGAGCGGCCACCAGCTCCTCGATGCGTTCGGCGGAGCGGTTGAAGCTGGCGGCAAGGGCCGCCAGTTCGTCGCGGCCCTCGACCTTCACGCGGGCGCCGAGATCGCCGTGGCCCAGCCGGTCGACGCCGGCCTTGAGCCGTTCGAGCCGCCTTCCGAGGCCGCGCACGACGGGAAAGGAAACGATCGCGACGGCGATGGCGACCATGCCCAGCGCCGCGGCGATCCAGAAGATAGGATTGGGCCGTTCGCGCACCTGGCGCGCCACCAGCCAGCGGCCGTCCGGCAGTTGCAGCACGAAGTTCGGCCCGGCCGGTCCGCGCCGCCAGCCGGTGCGGGCGCGGCTGGGCTCGAAGCGCGGCGGCGGCTTTCCGGCCATGGCGATCATGTCGCCATCGGGCTCGTAGAGCGCGATGTCGAAGCGCAGCTTGCGCTGCAGCCCCTCGATCGCGCGCTGCTGCTCGGGTCGTGGTGCATTGATGTCGGGCAGCAGCGCGCCGGTCAGCTCGGCGGCGACGTCGAGATATTGCGGCGTGCGGTTGTCGTCATCGGCCAGCCGCCACAACAGCACCGCCGCGCCGACGAACACCGCCAGCACGATGAGGATGGTGACGTAGAACTGCAGGTAGAGGCGCTGCATGGTTAGCGGGATGCGCGCGACACGAAAATTGTCATCCCGAGCGTAGCGAGGGACCTTTCCTGTGGCCTCAAAGGTCCCTCGCTACGCTCGGGATGACAGGTATTTCGTTGCGACGACATTCCTAACGATCCTGGTCCTTGGCGAAGACGTAGCCGGTGCCGCGTAGCGTCAGGATACGGCGCGGCTTCTTGGGATCGTCCTCGATGGCGGCGCGGATGCGGCTGACATGGACGTCGACCGAGCGGTCGAAGGCTTCGAGCTTCTCGCCCTTCAGCACGTCCATCAGCGCATCGCGCGAGAGCACGCGACCGGCGCGCTCGGCCAGCGCCAGCAGCAGCGCGAACTGGTAGGAGGTGATGGCCCGCTCCTCGCCGTCGACGCGTACGACGCGCGCGCCCTTGTCGATCTCGAGGCGGCCGAAGCGCAGCACGTCCGCCTTCGGTGCGGCCGATCCCTTGCGGCGCAGGATGGCGCGCAGGCGGGCCTGCAGCTCGCGCGGCTCGAACGGCTTGGACAGATAATCGTCGGCGCCGAGTTCGAGGCCGACGACCCTGTCCATCGGCTCGCCGCGCGCGGTCAGCATCAGGATCGGCACGTCGCTGGTGCCGCGCAGGCGGCGGCAGAGGTCGAGCCCGTCGGCGTCGGGCAGCATGAGGTCGAGGATGACCGCATCGAAGGTCTCGCGCTTCAGCTGGGCTTCGCCGTCGCGGCCGGTGCCGGCAACGGTCACGCGAAAGCCCGCCCCGCCGAGATAGTCTGAAACCATCCCGGCGAGGCGGTCGTCGTCGTCGATCATCAGGATGCGCTCGGCCATTGGCTCAGTATCCGACCGGCGCGGCCCCGATGTCATCTGCCGTTAGCCCTTCTTCGGGCCGTGGCTGCGTTCGCTCCAGGTCTTGAAGAAGGCCTGGCGCTGGTTGGCGTTCAGCACGTTGCCCGCGTCGGTCAGCGCCTTGGTGAAGCGCTTAGAGCTGTCGTCCGCGATCTTCATCTCGGCCTGGCGGATCTGCTCGATCTTCGCCGGATCGATGGTCGGGGCCTCGAGCGCCGCGCGCATCGCGTCGCGGTTCTCCTTGCGCAGGGCGTGCATCGGCTTCAGGTCGGTGAAGGCGGCCTTCAGGATGCCGACGATCTGCTTCTTCTGGTCCTGCGTGGCGTCGGTACCGTTCAGCGCCTTGTCCACGCGCTTCTCGATGCCCTGCTGGAACTTGGCCGGATCGACCGACCCGCCGTCCGCCCGGGCAAAGGCCGGCATGCCGGCCGTGGCCGCGAGGCTGCCGGCGAGGAGGGCGGCCATTACCGTCTTGATGCTGAGGTTCGTCATGTCTGTCTCCATCTGTTTCGGGTTGCTGTCCCCGTGAAGCCAAGATGGAGGGTCCCGGTTTCGCGCCCATCTCGCGGCGGTAAAGTTGTGTAAAGTGCCCCCACCATGACGATCGTGACGACCGAGCGCCTGTCGCTCAGACCTTTACTGCCCGCCGATGCCGAAGATTACGCGGCCATGCGCTTTCATCCCGAAGTGGCGAAGTGGCTGCCGCCCGCGCCGGGCAAGGTGCAGGAAGGCGATTTCGTGGCGTTGGCCCACGCCGCCATCGAGCGCTTCAACGTTTCCTGGCAGGAACGCCGCTACGCGCCCTGGGGCGTGTTCCTCGACGGCAGGCTGATCGGCCATGCCGGCCTCAATTTCATCGAGCAGTTCGACGGGGTCGAAGTCCTGTGGTCGCTGCATCCCGAGGCCCAGGGCAAGGGCTATGCGACGGAAGTGGCGCGCGCCGCATTGGCCTATGGTTTCGAGACGCTCGAACTCGACCATATCTTCGCGATCACGCTGGAGGAGAACCGCGCGTCACGTGCCGTGATGGAGCGGATCGGCCTCACCTACCGCAAGCGGGTCGACTACAAGGGTTTCACCGACATCGTCTGGTACGACGTCGATCGCGCGACTTATGCCGAAAGGATGTCCAGCGCGGCGCGGTGAACGGCGCGGTCGCCGGCCGCGACGACTGCTCCCTCGGACTGCATGTCGAGCGCGCCGCCCTTCCAGTCGGTGATGATGCCGCCCGCGCCCGTGATGACGGGAATGAGCGCGGCATAGTCGTAGAGCTTGAGGTCGGCCTCGACGACGAGGTCGACATGGCCCGCGGCCAGCAGGCCGTAGGCGTAGCAGTCGCCACCCCAGCGGAAGAGCTTCACCTTTTCGGTGAGCGTCTGATGCGGCCTGGCGTAGCCGCCGGCGAACATGGCCGGCGCGGTCGAATACATGTAGGCGCTGGCGACGCTTGCACAGGCGCGCACCGAGATCGGCTGGCCGTTCAGGGTCGAGCGCTCGCCGTCGACGCCCAGCCAGCGCTCCTGCAGGATCGGCTGGTCGATGATGCCCAGCACCGGCTTGCCGCGATGGAACAGGCCGATCAGCGTGCCGAACAGCGGCAGGCCGGTGATGAAGGCCTTGGTGCCGTCGATCGGATCGAGAACCCAGACATACTCGGCATCGGTGCGGACCGCGCCATGCTCCTCGCCGAACACGCCATGATCGGGCACGTGGCGGGTCAGCAGATCGCGCATCGCCGTCTCGGCTTCGCGGTCGGCGATGGTGACGGGGCTCTGGTCGGTCTTGTCGTCGACCGTGACGCCGGTACGGAAATAGCGGGCCGCGATCGGCCGGGCGGCGTCGGCCAGCTGATGGGCCAACGCGACGAGGTCGGAAGGGACCACCTAGGGCAGCGGCGCCGGCGTGTCGGCCATCGTGCGCAGGTAGGCGATCACGTCGGCGCGATCCTGCTCCTTGGGAAGGCCGGCGAACGCCATCTTCGTGCCGCGCACATAGGCGGTCGGCTTGAAGATCATGTGGTCGATGTCTTCGTAGTTCCAGTCGCCGCCCTTGGCGGTCAGCACCGACGAGTAGCTGAAGCCGGCATGGCTGGCCTTCGGACGGTTGACCACGCCCCACAGGTTCGGGCCGACCTTGTTGGCGCCGCCCTTGTCGACCGTGTGGCAGGTGAAGCACTGCTTCTGGAACATCGCCTTGCCGGCCTCGACATTGGCGCCGGCCAGCTTCGGTCCGATCGGCGGAATCTCAATGGGGGCGGCCGCGGCGGCCGTCGCGACGGGCGCGTCGTCGGTGACCGCGAGGGCGGGCTTCTCCAGCTTGTGCGGATGCACGACGGCATTGGAGACCTTGCCGACCACCATCGCGAAGAGGGCGGAAGCCAAAACGCAGCCGGCGATCGTGTTGAAACTGGCCATATCAAATCCCGAAGCGGCAAATTCTACGGACGCTGCTGTAGCATGCCCGCACGGCCGTCAGTAGTATTCCATCGTGTCCGGTTGATCGCGCGGCGGAACGTCGCAAGTGCCGGATATTACGAGGTTTTTCGCCTATCGGTGGGCCTCGGAACGGGGCACGGGAGAGTTCGGGAAATGGCAAAAAGTCGGGGCGAGAAGCGGCAGGGCAAGGCCGCCGCCAGCAACATCATCGCCTTCCAGGGCGAGCCCGGCGCCAATTCCGACATGGCCTGCCGGGCGGCCTTTCCCTACATGACGACCCTGCCGTGCCCGACCTTCGACGCCGCCATGGGCGCCGTCCAGGCCGGCAAGGCGGAGCTGGCCATCATCCCGGTCGAGAACTCGATCGCCGGCCGTGTCGCCGACCTGCACAGCCTGCTGCCCCACACGAAGCTCAAGATCGTGGCCGAGCACTTCCAGCGGGTCGAGCATTGCCTGGTGGCCCTGCCGGGCGCGTCGCTGAAATCCATCCGGACGGTGAAGAGCCACGTCCAGGCGCTGGCCCAGTGTCGCAACTTCCTGCGCAAGCACCGGCTGCAGCCGGTGGTCCATGCCGACACGGCCGGGGCCGCCCGCGAGATCGCCGAGATCGGCGACGCCAGCGTCGGCGCCATCGCCTCGTCGCTGGCTGCCCGCATCTACGACCTCAAGATCCTGGCCAAGAACATCGAGGACGCCGACCACAACACCACGCGCATGCTGGTCTTCTCGCGCGAGGAGGCCCATCCCGACTGGCGCACCGTCCAGTGCATGACGGCCTTCATGTTCCGGGTCAGGAGCCGGCCGGCGGCGCTCTACAAGGCGCTGGGCGGGTTCGCGACCAACGGCGTCAACATCGTGAAGCTCGAAAGCTACCTCTCCGGTGCGCGCTTCGAGCAGGCGCTGTTCTATGCCGAGGTCGAGGGCCATCCGGAGCAGCACAATGTCAGCCTGGCGCTCGAGGAGCTGGATTTCTTCTCCGACGAGCTGAAGCTGCTGGGCTCCTTCCCGACCAATCCCTTCCGACGCAAGGGCTGGGAAGCCCCGACCCGTCCCGGCACCTGAGGTCTCTTTCATGCCGCAACAGCCCGTCCGCATCGCGCCGTCCATCCTGTCGGCCGATTTCGCCGCCCTCGGCCGCGAGATCGAGGCCATCACCGAGGCCGGCGCCGACTGGATCCATGTCGACGTGATGGACGGGCATTTCGTGCCCAACCTCACGATCGGCCCGATGGTGGTGAAGGCGCTGCGCAAGCACAGCCAGCAGACCTTCGACGTGCATCTCATGATCTCGCCGGTCGATCCGCTGGTGCCGGCCTATGTCGAGGCCGGCGCCGACGTGATCTCGTTCCATCCCGAGGCCGGCCCGCACGTCCATCGCACGATCCAGCTCATCAAGAGCCTCGGCCGCAAGGCGGGCATCGTGCTCAATCCCGCGACGCCGCTTTCCACCATCGAGCATGTGCTGGGCGATCTCGACCTGGTGCTGGTGATGAGCGTCAATCCGGGCTTCGGGGGCCAGGCCTTCATCGAAAGCCAGCTCCCCAAGATCGCGGCCCTGCGCAAGGCGATCGATGCGCTGGGCAAGCCGATCGACCTCGAGGTCGATGGCGGCGTCAACGTCGAGATGGCGAAGCGCTGCATCCAGGCCGGTGCCGATGTCCTCGTGGCCGGTACCGCCGTGTTCACGGGCGGGCCGGAACGTTATGCCGCCAACATAGAGGCACTGCGCTCATGAGCGACATGATCCTGCACCACTATCCGAACTCGCCTTATTCCGAGAAGGTGCGGATCGCCTTCGGGGTCAAGAAGGCCGCGTGGAAGTCGGTCGTGATCCCGAACATGCTGCCCAAGCCCGACCTGATGCCGCTGACCGGCGGCTATCGCAAGACGCCGGTGATGCAGGTCGGCGCCGACATCTACTGCGACACGCAGCTCATCATGCTGGAGATCGAGAAGCGCGCGCCGACACCGCCGCTCCTGCCCAAGGGTAAGGAGGGCGAGGCGCGGGCGCTCGCCATGTGGATCGACCGCACCATCTTCTGGGCCGCCGTCGGCGTGGTGATGGGTGCCTTGGGCGACAAGCTGCCGGAAGCCTTCCTCAAGGATCGCGCCGCGTTCTCCGGCCGCTCCTTCGATCCGGCTTCGTTGAAGGCCGCCGCGCCGATGGCGCTGCAGCAGACCTACGCCCAGCTCGCGATGGCCGAGCAGATGCTGGCCGACGGGCGGCCCTATCTTCTGGGCGATGCGCCGTGCCTGGCCGACTGCGCCCTCTACAACCCGGTGTGGTTCATCAAGGAGCGGCTGGGCGGCGGAAAGACCGTGCCGCCGCTCGACCGGTTGCCGCTGATCACCGCCTGGTCGGAGCGCATGAAGGCGGCCGGCAGCGGCAGCCCGACCGAGATCAGCGCCGCCGATGCGATCGCCATCGCGAAGGCCGCGACACCTGAAGCAACGAGCGTCGACGCCAACGATCCCAGCGGCCTGAAGGCGGGCCAGACGATCAGCGTGACGCCCGACGATACCGGCAAGGTGCCGGTGAGCGGCGTGCTGGTCGGGCTGACGAACGACCGCGTCTCGATCCAGCGTCGTGATGATCAGGTCGGTGACGTGGTGGTCCACTTCCCCCGCGCCGGCTTCATCATCACGCCGGTCTGACACCGGCATCTCAATGGAGCGCGCCGCATAGCGCTCGGCCAGCGCCTGGCCTGCGGCGATGGCATCGGGATCGCGGTCGATGGCGATGACCTGGC
>NZ_JBXAPM010000011.1:201192-288794 GCF_058803965.1 Reyranella sp. GW821-FHT14A01 | reverse complement strand
CATGCTCGCACATCGCAACGGCAACCGGCTTCTGCGCCTGGTCAACAGCCTGCTCGACTTCTCGCGCCACTGGAGTGGCGCGCTCCTTTGAGGTCAGACACGTTTCGCGTCGTCCCGCGCATAGGTCGCCACCGCGCGATCGACCAGGGTCTTGCGGTCGATCTTGTTCGTGCCCGCGAGCGGCAGCTCGTCGACGAACCACACGGCGCGCGGATGGGCGTAGGCCGGGCCGTTGTCGAGGGCGAAGCGGCGCAGCGCTTCCTCGGTCGGCGATGTGCCGGGCTTGGCGACGACGAAGGCGACCGGGAGCTGGTACTTGATGTCGTCCGGCACCGGCACGACGCAGGCCTGGGCCACGTCGGGATGCTGACCTAAAAGCTTCTCGACCTCGCCCGGATAGACGTTCTCGCCGCCGCACTGGAACATGTCGTCGGCGCGGCCGACGAAGAAGACGAAGCCGTTCTCGTCGCGGCGCATCACGTCGCCGGTGTCGTACCAGCCGTCGATCAGGCGCTTCTTCGTGTCGGCCTCGCGGTTGAGATAACCGCTCATCAGCGCGGGCGTGCGAATGTGCAGGACGCCCTGCGTCGCGCCGGTCTCGGCGCCGCCGATGAACTTCACCTCGATGTTCCTGCGCGGATAGCCCAGCGCGCCCATCGGCTTCGGCACGCCGTCGGGATGCGGCCCGAAGCCCAGCGGCCCGGACTCCGTGGTGCCCCAGCTGTTGGCCGTCTCGGCATTGGGAAACATCCGGTGCATCTGCTCGAAGAATTCGGCCGTCGAGGGTGCGGAGCCGGTGACCGCGGTGGTGACGCAGCCGAGGTCGGCCTTGGCCAGCTCTTCCGTCTCGCGCATCACCAGCGCCAGCATGGTCGGCACCGAGGTGATCATGGCGACGCGGTTGCGGTCGATGGCGCGGATGAAGCCGCGGGCGGTGAAGCTGGTCATCAACACGATCGTGCCGCCGTTGATCATCACCATCTTGGCGCTGAACAGGCCGTTCATGTGGAACAACGGCGCGGCGATGATGATCTTCTGGCCTTCGATGCCGGGCTTCTGCTCCGGCGTGGCGCCGGTCGCCCAGATGTAGCCGCCATGGGTCAGTGGCACGCCCTTGGGCAGGCCGGTCGAGCCCGAGGTGTAGAGCACCATGGCGACCTCTTCCGGCGCCATGTCGACTGCATCGAACGGGCCGGCATCGAGCAGGCTGTCGAGTTCCTCCATCGCGACGGTCGGCACCAGCGCGCTGACCAGCGGCGCGCGCTCGGCATCGGCGATCGCCAGCTTGACCGAGGAGTCCTTCATGATGTGCGCCACGGTCTCGCGCGGCAGCTTGTGATTGACGCAGACCGACACGAGACCGGCCGCCATCGTGGCCATGTAGAGCACGAGATAGTCGGCGCTGTTGGCCGCCACGATCGCCACGGCCTCGCCGCGTACGAGCCCGCGCTTCAGGAGGCCGCGGGCAAGGGCTGCGATGCGGGCGCGAGCCTCGCCGTAGCTCAGCCGGAACTGTTCGTCGCCTTCGGGCGAGACCTGGATGATGAAGGGCCGGTCGGCCGGCGCCTGCGGATCGAGGATGGCAGCGAGATTCTTGAGGCTCATGGTGTCCTGATTGCCCAACGGCCGCAGTTCCTGCAAGGGACGTGCCGCCGCGTCAGCGCCTGCGATGGAATTGCGAGCCGCCGTAGGACTGGTCGGTGGGCACGATCTCCATGAAGCTCACATCCATGCGCTGCGGTGCGCCCAGCACAAACATGACCGCCTCGGCGATGTCGGCCGGCTGCAAGGTCTCGAAACCGTCGTAGAAGCGGCGGCGGCCTTCCTCGCGATCCGCCATCAGGCCGAGATGGGCGCCGGTCTCGACCCGGCCCGGCGAGATCTCGCTCACCCGCACGCCCGATCCGTGCAGGTCGAGGCGCAAGGTCTGGCTGAGATTGTGGATGGCGGCCTTGGTCATGGCATAGACCGGCATGCCGGGCAGGGGCCCGGTGCCCGAGGTCGAGCCGAGATTGACGATGTGGCCGAGGCCGCGCGCCTTCATGCCGGGGATGACGGCGGCCAGGCAATTGAGCGTGCCGCGCAGGTTCACGTCCATCAGCACGTCGATGTCGTCGGGCGACGCCTCCCACGACGTGCCGCCGCGCACCGGCGCCGAGGCATTGTTGACCAGCACGTCGGCATCGAGCGAGCCCAGCGCGCTCAGCACCGCGTCGCGATGGGAGATGTCGAGCGCCATCGGCCGGCAGCCCGTCTCCTGCGCCAGCACCGTGAGATCCTCGGCGGAGCGGGCGACGGCGTAGACGTCGAGGCCGCCGATCGCGAGTTCGCGGACGATCGCCGCGCCGATGCCGCGACTGGCGCCGGTGACGATGGCGGTACGATAGCGATCGAGAGACAAGGGCTTCCTCCTTTGCCCGGCGCGAACGGCCGCTTAAAATGCCACCATAGCGCATCGACTAGCAGGAGCGAGGCATGGCCAAGAAAGTCTTTCCGGACGGCACCGAGGTGGCGGCCTTCTACGTCCGCACCATCAAGAGCGGGCCGTTCGTGTTCGTGTCGGGTACGACCTCGCTCAACCCGAAGGGGCAGGTCCAGGGCAAGGATGCGGCCCAGCAGACGACGATCACCATGCGCAAGATCGAGGCCGGGCTGAAGTCGGCCGGTGCGAAGCTGAGCGACCTGGTGCGGACCACGATCTACGTCACCGACATCCGCGACATGGGCGCCGTCACGACGGCCCTGGGCAAGTCGCTCAAGGGCTCGGTGGTCACATCGACGCTGGTGGCCGTGAGTGCCCTTGCCGTGCCGGGCCTGCTGGTCGAGATTGAGGCCACGGCCGTCGTCAACGACTGACGAGGGCTGAGCGGGGAGAGTGGGATGAGCGTGAAGAGAGTAGGGTTGCTGGGCCGCCGGCAGGCGCTGGTCGGGTCGGTGGGCGCCGTGGGGACGATGCTGGCGGCGCCGGCGATCGCCCAGCAGCGGGTCAAGTCCGGGACCGTCAATATCGAGCAGGTCCAGGTCGCCTTCTTCGGAAGCGGGAA
Organism: Reyranella sp. GW821-FHT14A01; assembly: GCF_058803965.1. Lineage (NCBI taxonomy): Bacteria > Pseudomonadati > Pseudomonadota > Alphaproteobacteria > Hyphomicrobiales > Reyranellaceae > Reyranella > Reyranella sp. GW821-FHT14A01. Next base: position 285,750 of record NZ_JBXAPM010000011.1, on the reverse strand, counting down.
TGTCGGCAGCGGCACGCTTCACTACGAGGGGAAGAGCTACCGCTTCTCGGTCGGCGGCCTGGGCGTCGGCGGCTTCGGCGTCTCCAAGATGGAAGCCTATGGCGACGTCTACAATCTCAAGACCCTGCGCCAGTTTCCCGGTGCCTACGGCCAGGCGCGCTACGGCGCGGCCTACGGTGACCAGGGCAAGGGCGAGATGTGGCTGGAAAATCCCAACGGCGTGATCATCGATCTCAAGACGCGTCGCCAGGGTCTGGCCGTGTCGCTCGGCGCCGACGCCGTCATCATCGATTTCAAGTGAGGCGAGCCATGACGATGCTCAGCCGCGCCCTCGCGGGCGCTCTCGTGCTTGCCGCCGCCACCCCCGTGCTCGCGCAGGACGACAATACCCAGACCTTCAACGCCTTCGCCGTGGTGATGGCCAACGGCCATATCGTGCGCGCGGGTGAGAAGCAGCTCTTCGTGGCCGCGACCCTCGAAGGTCCCCTGTTCATCGAGACCGACGAGGGGCCTCAGCAGGCCGGCCGCGTCGGCTGCGCCGTCTCGTCGAAGATCGACCAGGGCAGCCGCACGACCAGCGCCTCCGGCGCCTGCACCTTCACGGCGAACGACGGCGCCACCGCCTGGGGCGAATTGGATTGTGCCGGCTACGAGCTGGTGGGCTGCCGCGGCACCTTCAAGCTGACCGGCGGCACCGGCCGGTTCGAGGGCGCGAGCGGCGAGAGCACCTTGCTGTGGCGGCCGACGGCGCACGAACTCAAGAAGCAGCTCGACGGCATGACCATGGATAACGTCACCGGCATCGTCCAGTGGCGCGATTTCAAGCTTAAGGGCAAGTAAGCGCCGGGTTGCGCGTATTGCACCGTCGAGCGGCCACGATGTACTGTCGCGAGCCCGCTCGATGCCGGGCCAAAGGGGAGAGGCGATGAAGACGCGATCGACGATGCGGTGGATGTTCGTGATGGGCATCACAGGTCTGGTTGCGGCATGCGGCATGGCCAAGAGCACGCCCGGCGAGGATCCCCGCACCGAATCGAACGCGACGCAGGTCACCTGGACCGACGGCAAGCCTGCCATCGCCATCAGCTGCAAGGAGCCCGGCGGCTGCCAGACCCGCGCGGTCGCCATGTGCAACAGCAGCAACGGCAACTACACGACGCTGAAGATGGAGAACATGCCGACGCGTGGCGACATGACCACGGTGCGCGGCGCGGCCTCGGTCGTCATCCGCTGCGGGGCTTGAAGGTCCTCCTAATGGAGCGCGCCACCCAGTGGCGCTCATGATCATGAAGCGCCACTGGAGTGGCGCGCTCCAATGAAGGATCAACGACTCCGCTTCGAACCCCACAGGCTCGCCATCTCCGGCTGGGAAAGCGATGCGTCCGCGCCCGACGGCAGCGCGGCCTCGTGGTTTGAAATCCAGACCACGACATCGGCAGTGACCGCCGGTCCCGCCTTGTCGCGCATCAGCAGGTGATAGCCGTTTTTGTAGAAGGCGAGCTTGGAATCGGCGCGCGGCGGCATGACCTCGATCGCCGCCTTCACCGGTTCCTGCGGCACGATGCGGTCGCCTAGCCCGTACATCATGAGATAGGGCTCGCGGACCCGGGTGGCGGCCGAACGCGCATCGTCCATCAGGTCGACCAGGCCGTAGGCCATGTCGAGGCGCGGCTGGCGCAGCATCATCGGATCGTTGCGCAGCTTGTCGATGGTCTTGGGATTGTCGGTCGGCTTGTAGTCGATCGAGGTCGGACCGGCCGGCATCCACGGGATGGTATGGGCGAAGAACCACAGGCCGGCGCTGGCGACCGGGCCGAACGTGTCGCGCGAGCGGACGGCGGCGGCCGACAGGATCAGCCCGTCCGATCTGGTTCCGCGATCGGCCGCGACCAGCACCACCGCGCCGCCCATGCTCTCGCCCGCCAGGTAGAACGGCACGCCGGGGTGGCGCGCCCGCACCAGCGCCGCGACCGCCTCGGCGTCGCCGACCAGGGCGTCGGTGCCCGGCCAGCGGCCGCGGTTCGGGCTGCCGCCGAAGCCGCGCTGGTCATAGGCATAGGTGGTGATTCCGGCGCCCGACCAGCTTCCGGCCGGTTCTTCCCAGGCCATGCGGTAATCGCCGAAGCCGTGCAGGGCCAGGATCACCGCCTTGGGCGCGCCGTTTGCCGCAGGCCAGACCGACAGCGGTAGCGAAGTGCCGTCGGCCGCGACATAACGGTCGTCGGTCAGCTTCGGCGCCTGCACCGTGCCGCCCGCCGGAACGACCGTCGGGGAGCAGGCCGAGAGCATGACCGCGGCAGCGGAGGCCGCTATCATTCGCCGGCGTAACAGGAGTGGGATCGTGACTGAGCCGTTTGAAGTCATCTCTGTCGATACTGACCGCGTCGCCTGCGATGGCGGTGGCGGCGCGTTGGGCCATCCCAAAGTGTACCTCAACCTGGGGGCGGAAGGACATGTCGAGTGTCCCTACTGCAGCAGGCTCTACAAGCTGCGCGAAGGCGCACATCCCGCCCACGCACACTAAGGGAACGGCCCGTGAAACAGCTCGGTGAAGGCTGGAACTGGCGCGACCTGACGGTCGGCGACAAATTCGTCACCTATGGCCGAACGATCTTCGAGGCCGATCTTCTCAATTTCGTAACCCTTTGCGGCTTTTCCGAGGAGCTGTTCACGAACAAGGAATACATCCAGGAACATGCTCCCATGCGCGGTGGTCATCCCGTGCCGGGCGCCCTGGTCTATTCCATGGCCGAGGGCCTGGTGATCCCGACGACCCTGCAGGGCTCGGGCCTCGCCTTCCTGTCGATGGGCTTCGACATCAAGGGCCCGACCTACGTGAACGACACGATCCACGTCGAGATCGAGGTCACCGAGATCAAGCCGACCTCGAAGGACCCGTCGCGCGCGCTGGTGCGGACCACCAACCTGATCAGGAACCAGAAGGGCGAAACGGTGCTGGTCTACACGCCGTTGCGCATGATGCAGGGGCGCTGACGTGACCAAGGTCGCGGTCGAGACGGCGGGAGCGACGACGATCGTCGCGATCGACCGTTTCGCCGAGGCCCGCAACGCCGTCGATCCCGAGACCGCGATCCTGCTGCGCGAGGCCTTCCTGGCCTTCGATGCCGATGAAACGCAATCCGTCGCCATCCTGACCGGCAGGGGCGGTTCGTTCTGCGCGGGGTTCGACCTGAAGGTTGCCGCCAGCCGCGAAGGCGTATCGCAGCACGATCCCGCCGGGCCGGGGGCGATGGGGCCGACGCGCCATCTCCTGTCCAAGCCGGTGATCGCCGCCGTCGAAGGCTATGCGGTGGCGGGCGGGCTCGAGCTGGCGCTGTGGTGCGACCTGCGCGTGGTGTCGGAGAGTGCGAAATTCGGCGTGTTCTGCCGCCGCTGGGGCGTGCCGCTGATCGACGGCGGCACGGTGCGACTGCCGCGGCTGATCGGCCACAGCCGCGCCCTCGACATGATCCTGACCGGCCGTGAGGTCGGCGCCCGCGAGGCCTTCGACTGGGGCCTGGCCAACCGGCTGATGCCGGAAGGGCAGGCCCTTGCCGAGGCACTGGCGCTGGCCGAGCTGCTCGCGAAATTCCCGCAGACCTGCCTGCGTTCCGACCGGCTGTCGTCCTACGACCAGTGGTCGCTCGACGTGCCGGCCGCCCTCGTCAACGAAGCCCGCCATGGCATGCCGGCGCTGCAGGCCGAGTCGCGCAAGGGCGCGGCCCGCTTCGCCGCCGGCAAGGGCCGCGGCGGCGATTTTGGAGAGATCTGATGCCGATGCCGACCGACGCCGAGATCGCCCGCTATCGTGAAGACGGCGCCATCTGCCTGCGCAACGCCATTCCCATGGAGTGGATCGAGCGCATGCGTGCGGCCGTCGACGACGACATGAAGAGGCCCGGGCCGATGGTCCGCATCAATACGCCGAAGGGCTCGCCCGGCCTGTTCTTCGTCGACTTCCAGCTCTGGCAGCGTCACGCGGACGCGCGGGCCTTCGTCTACGAATCGCCGGCGCGCGAGATCGCGGCGAAGCTCATGGGTTCGAAGGAGGTCGTCTACTATCACGACCATCTGCTGGTGAAGGAGCCGGGCACGCAGGAGCGCACACCCTGGCATCACGACCAGCCCTACTATCCGATCGACGGTGAGCAGGTCGTCTCGCTGTGGACGCCGCTCGATCCGGTCGATCGCGAGACCTGCGTCGAATACGTGAAGGGCTCGCATCGCTGGGGCCGCTGGTTCCAGCCCAAGTTCTTCAAGCAGGGCGGTGTCGACCTGCAGGTCCAGGACAGCCGCTTCGAGCCGTTGCCCGATCTCGATGCCGAGCGCGGCGATCACGAGTTCCTCGCCTGGGACATGGAGCCGGGTGACGTCATCGCCTTCCACGCGCTCACCTTGCACGGCGCGTCGGGCAACCGCTCGACCTCGCGCCGCCGCCGCGCCTGGGCGACCCGCTGGTGCGGCGACGATGCCCGCTACGGCGCCCGCGTCGGCCAGATCTCGCCGCCCATCGAAGGGCATGGGCTGAAGCCGGGCGACCGGCTCGAATGCGAGACGTTTCCGAAGGTCTGGTCGGCGTAATCACGCTTGCCCAACCGTTGCTTCACTGGAAGCGCGTTCCTATGAACCCGAGTCGAACTCGTCGAGCCACGCGCGGGCATGATGCAGCTCGCGGAAGATCTTCACCGGCCGGTCGCCGTCGGCCAGCGCCTCGAACAGGAGGGCCTGCTCGTAGGCGCGCTCCGTGACGGCCACGATGGCGAGGGGGCCGAGCTTGTCGATCTTCAGATAGGCACGGATGCGCGCGCCGAGCGACATCACGTCGGCGTCGCTCAGCATGACGGTGGCATGCGTCATGTCGAAGATCTTGCGGTAGGGCAGTGCGTTGGCGATGGTCACGCCGTCGAGATAGTTTTCGATATCCTCGAGTCGCAGCTCGTCCCGCGCGACGGCGATCACGAGTCGGTGCGGCTTGGAGATCGTCCATTGGACCGGCATGCGAACCGACTATGCCGGAATTTTTGCAGTGCCGACAAGCGCACCCGGATATCGCGGCCCGCGCTGGGCACATTGCGTTCGCTAAGCATCTGATAGAATGCCGGGGCGGTGTACTTCGCCTCGGTCTTGGCCTGGCGATAGATCTCGCTTCATGCCGGGCGGGCGCAGGCGGTACTTGCGCACCGACGACTGCGCGGGCACGCTGCCGGTAGCGAGGGACTTGGTGGGGCGAATCGTGGCAAAAATCATCACCAGCGGCAATTCACCTGGCCCGGCATCGCAGCCTTCGACGATCGATAACGTCGGCAAGGTCCGGGGTGCCGCCAACGGTACCACCCTTTCCTCCGGAGCCGTGCCGGTCGAGGCCAGGGGGGCGGTCCTTGCGAGCAGTGCCCCGGTAGCGATCGTCCCCTATGCCCGCCTCAAGACCGGTGCGGATCTGAGTGGCGCCAAATTGCTGACGCTGCTTGTGACGGGCATCGCCCTGGTGTCACCGCCGGCCCTTTCACAAGGAACTGCAGGATCAGGTGCGCCCGCGGCGGCGGCGCAGCCCCAGGTGGTGGCCCCAACGCCGCAAGCGCCCCAGGCGCCGAGGGCACCAGCCCTTATATCAACTCCTCCGGCCGCGGTGCCGATGGGCGGAACTCCACAAGCGAAGAGCGGCGCGACCGCCGGCGGCAAGGATGCTGGAAAGACCGCAAATGCAATAAACGGGGATATTCTCATCGATGATCCCACAAGCGATTTCGCCCGCTCGAAGGGACCGGGTGCGGGCGGAAAGCAGCAGCAGCGCTCGCAAGCTCCACTGCCGGCTGGTTATGGCTACGATGCAACAGGTCGCATCGTCTATACGGGGCGCTGACGTCTGCCGAAAGATCATCTCCGTCAGCAGGTGCGGGCAGGGCTTTAGAGGGCAATGAAACGCTGCCCGGGCCGTCGCGTCGCAAAGGACGCCCTCGAGTGGCCAGAGTAAATTAGGGCACTATCTACGGGATCAGCACTGCCTTGCCGACGACGGTGCGTTCCTCGATGAGGCGGAAAGCCCGCACCCAATCCGCAAGGTCGAAGCTGCCGGCGACGACGGCCTTGAGCTTGCCTTCCGTGAACCAGCGCATGAGCTCCTTCTGCGCGTCCATCACCAGGGCGCGGCGCCGGGCCAGGGCAACGGCTTCCTTCGGCGTCGGCGCGGTCTTGCCGCCCCAGCCATTGTAGTAGCCGTAGTAGAAGCCGATCACGGTCACGTTCTTGACCAGCAGGATGTTGGCCGGGATCTGGGGAATGACGCCGCTGGCGAACCCCATTGGGATGATGCGGCCCTCGGGAGCGACGCAGCGCATGGAGGCCGCGAAGGCATCGCCGCCGACCGGATCGTAGATCACGTCGGCGCCGCGTCCGTCGGTCAGTTCGAGCACCTTGGTGCGCAGGTCTTCGGTGCGGTAGTCGATCAGGTGATCGGCGCCCACCGCCTTGGCGGCGGCGAGCTTGTCGGCGCCGCCGGCGCTCGCGATCACCGTGGCGCCCATCGCCTTGCCGACCTCGATGCCGGTCAGGCCCGAGCCGCCGCCGGCGCCGTGGACCAGCAGCACTTCGCCGGGCTGCAGGTCGGCCTTCCACTTCAGCGCGCCGTAGGCGGTGGGATAGAGCGTCGGGAAATTCGTCGCCTCGGCGTAGGGCAGGCCGTCGGGGATCGGCACGGCATTGGCGGCGATGGTCACGCAGTATTCGGCGAAGCCGCCGCGGCTGCCGCCGGTGGCAATGCGCTGCCCGACCTCGAGGTGCGTGACGCCTTCGCCCAGCGCCACGACCTCGCCCGAGATCTCGTTGCCCGGCACGAAAGGCAGCGGCGGCTTGTTCTGGTGCTTGCCCTGGACGCCCAGCATGGCCGCGAAGCTCACGCCCGCGGCGCCGACCTTGACGAGAACTTCACCCGGCCCTGGCGCGGGCTTGGGCATGTCCATGATCTTGAGAGACTCGACCGGGCCGTAGGCCTCACACACCAAAGCTCGCATCGTTTCCTCTTACTTCTTGGACTCTACTTCTTGAAGGCGCCGTGCCGGCCTTCGCCCTGGGCGAAGCGTGCCGCGCCGCTTTGCGATTCCTGCCGCCGTGCATCGAGCGACAGTTCCATCTCGCGCCGGATCGCCGAGGCCTCGTCGCGGTCGAAGCTCTCGTACGCCGATTTGCGGTCCGATGTCATGGCGATCGGCGGGAAGCCCGCGATCTGCCGCGCCAGGGTCTCGGCCTCGGCGCGCGTCGTGCCGCGCGCCACCTTGCGCGTGGCCAGCCCGATCGCGATCGCCTCGTCGGCGCCGACCGCGCGGCCGGTCAGCAGCATGTCCATGGCGCGACCTTGGCCCACGATGCGCGGCAGGCGCACGGTCGTGCCGTCGCTCATCGGCACGCCCCAGCGCCGCGAGAACACGCCGAAGGTCGCCGTGTCGTCGATGATGCGGATGTCGCAGAACAGCGCGACGCCCAGCCCGCCGGCGCAGGCATGGCCTTCGATGGCGCCGATCACCGGCTTGCTGAGCGGGGCGCGCAGCGGGCCCTCGTCGCTGCCGGCCCACGGGAAATAATCCGTGCCCGAGCCCAGCTCCTTGAGGTCGGCACCGGCGCAGAAGGCACCGCCCGCGCCGGTCAGCACGGCAACGCGCGCCTCGCTGTCGGCCTCGAAGGCACGCAGCGCATCGGCGAGCCCGTGGGCGGCCTCGTTGTCGAGGGCGTTCTTGGCCTGCGGCCGGTTGATGGTGATGGTGGTCACCGGCCCCTGGGCCTCGACCACGATTTTCGGCGTGCTCATGCCATCGTCTTAGCGAACCGTGGCGAGCTCGTCTTCAAGCTGGGCGTTCGAGCGGGTCGGTGTGCGGAAGTACCACCAGTTATTCTGCGCGGTCCATTTCTCCTTCCGCGCGGTGCCATGGCCCCAGACGCAGCGCTTGAAGTCGCGCGTCGCGGCCATGAAGGCACGGTCGGCATCGTCGAGCTTCAGCGCGTGATCGCCCATCTCCTCGCGGCTGAACATCGGCAGCGCCTCGAGGATCAGCTCGCGCACGTCGACATCGTTCAGCCAGTTGTCGAGGTCGAAATTGTAACCCTGTCGTTCGAGGTCGCGGGCAAAGCCCGCCCACTGGTCGATCAGCTCCTGCAGGTCCGCGACGTCGGGCGGGCCGGGCGGCGGTGGCGGCTTCAATTGCTCCCCCGTTCGGACTGTCGGCGGTAGTAGCGCTCGCCGTCGTTGGGTTTGAAGAAGGTTCTTATGGTGCCGTTGGGATTGAAGGCGATGAAGGCGCCCGTGTCACGGTCGAAACGTGTCACGACGCCGTCACCCCGCACCGTCTCCAGGATCGGTCCGCCGACCTTGGCGTCGCGCAGCAACTGCGCCTGGCGGAGATAATCCTGCTTGGTGATGCGGCCGAATTCGCCGCCGTGCTTCTGGTAGTGCTCGTCGAGGCGGCGCTGGTCGGCGAAGCCCACGCTCGTGCTCCAGCCCTGGCCCGCTTCGCGCGCTTCGGCGGAGATCGTGGGCCCGCGCGCGGCTTCGCGCTGGCCGCGTTCGGAGACCTGGGTCCAGAAGAGGAAGATCGCGACCGCCGCCAGGGCCGCCGACAGCAGGCGGCGCCACGGCAAGCCGCGGGAGCGGACGTTCATGCCGCTTATTGTGCGCCGCCTTTGAACCAGCGCGCAATCATGCGGCGTTCGGCGTCGGTGATGTTCGTCATGTTGCCCGGCGGCATGACGCGCGAGGCGGCGGCCTGCTGGTTGATCGCCGCGGCCATCGCCTGGATCTGCGACGGCGTCTCGAGCAGGATTCCCTTGGGTGGTGCGAGGAACCCTTCCTGGGTCGGCTTGGCGGCGTGACAGGGTGTGCAACGCGCCTGGATGATGGGCTGGACCTCGGCGAAGGGCACCGGTCCGCCGCCGTCCGCGCTCGGCCTCGGCAGCGCAAGAAGCGCGGTGAAGGCGATGAAGACGAAGCCCGCCGCCAGGACCAGGGGGTTGGCATTCCCCTTGTGGCGCTGGACGAACCAGACGCGGATCAGGGCGCCCGCAATCGAGATCGTCAGCAGCAGCACCCAGTTCCACTCGTGGCCGTAGAGGCCGGCATAGTGGTTGCTGATCATCGTGAACAGCACGGGAAGCGTGAAGTAGGTATTGTGGACCGAGCGCTGGCGACCCCTGATGCCGTGGATCGGGTCGGGGATGCGGCCTTCTTCCTTGGCCTTCACCAGCTCGCGCTGGCCCGGGATGATCACGAAATAGACGTTCAGCACCATGATGGTGCCCAGCATGGCGCCGAAATGGATGTAGGCGCCGCGGCCGGAGAAGATGTGGCAGAGCGCCCAGGCCGCAATGACGCAGTAGAGGAAGACGAGCCCGCCCAGAATGAGGTCGTCCTGGCCCAGCGTCGAGCGGCAGAGCCAGTCGTAGACCAGCCAGCCGAGCACGAGGAAGCCGAGCCCGATGGCGATGGCCTGGGTCTTCGTGAGCTGCATGACCGACGGATCGATCAGCGCGACCTCGGCGCCGTAGTAATAGACGAGGCAGAGCAGGAAGAAGCCGGTGACCAGGGTCGTGTAGGCTTCCCACTTGAACCAGTGCAGCTCCGGCGGCAGCCGCTCCGGCGCCACCTTGAACTTCTTGGCCGTGTAGAAGCCGCCGCCATGGACCGCCCAGACCTCGCCGCCGATGCCCTTGTCGATATCGGCCGCGTCGAGCGGCTGGTGCAGGTGGTTGTCCAGCCAGATGAAATAGAAGGAGGCGCCGATCCAGGCGATTCCCACGATCATGTGGGCCCAGCGCAGCAGCAGGTTCAGCCAGTCGACTACGAAAGCAGCGTCCATCCCATCTCCCCCGCGGCACTCAGTGCGCCGCCTCGGCCTCCCGTCCGGCTGCCGCCGTTTCGGCCGCGGCCTCCGCGCCGCCCTTCATTCCGTTGAAATAGGCGTTGAGCAGCACGGCGGAGATCGAGGCCAGCAGGATGCCGCTGTGGAGCAGCGGACCCAGCGCCTTCGGCATCTGGCCGAAGAAGCGCTCCGAGACAAGGGGGATCATACCGAGGCCGATGCTGATCGCCACGACATAGGCGTTGTTGGGATTGCCGCGGAAATCGACTCGCGAGAGGATCCGGATGCCGGTCGCGCAGACCATGCCGAACATCACGATGCCCGCCCCGCCCAGCACGAATTGCGGCACCGAGGCCACGACGGTGGCGATCTTCGGGAACAGGCCGAGCGCCAGCATGATGATCCCGCCCGTCGCCGTGACCCAGCGGCTGCGCACGCCGGTGATGCCCACCAGCCCGACATTCTGCGAGAAGGACGTGTAGGGGAAGGTGTTGAAGATGCCGCCGATCAGCGTGCCCAGCCCGTCGACCCGCAGGCCGCGCGTCAGGTCCTCCTTGTCGATCCTGCGATCGGTCAGTTCGCCCAGCGCGAGGAACATGCCCGTCGATTCGATCATCACGACGATCATGACCAGGCACATTGTGAGGATCGCCAGCGCATCGAAGGTCGGCAGGCCGAACTGGAAGGGATAGACCGGTTCGATCCAGCCGGCTTCGGCGACGCCCTCGAAGCTCACCTGGCCCAGCGCCATCGCCACGACGAAGCCTGCGACCAGGCCCAGCAGCACGGCGATGTTGGCGAAGAAGCCCTTGAGGTACTTCGTGACCCCGAGAATGACCAGGAGAACGAGGAAGGCCACCGAGAGGTAGAGCGGATCGCCGAAGCGCGGGTTGCCGACGCCGCCGGCTGCCCAGTTGATGCCCACGCGCATCAGCGAGATGCCGATGACCGCGATGATCGTGCCGGTGACGACCGGCGGGAACAGCGGCAGCAGCCGGCTGATGAAGGGCGCGACCAGGATTCCGAAGATGCCGGCCGCGATCACCGCCCCGTAGATGCCGAGCAGGCCGATGCGGGGATCGACGGCCATGGCGAGCATCGGGCCGACGGCGGCGAAGGTGACGCCCATCATCACCGGCAGGCGGATGCCGAACCACCGGAACCCGATCGACTGGATCAGGGTGACGACACCGCAGGCGAAGAGGTCGGCGTTGATCAGGATCGCGATCTGGTCCTTGGGCAGCTTCAGCGCGCCGCCCAGGATCAGCGGGACGGCGACGGCACCGGCATACATCACCAGCACGTGCTGCAGGCCGAGCGGCAGGAGCTTCACGAGCGGCAGTTTTTCGTCCACCGGATGGACGGCTGTCTCGACCATCGGTCTTCTCCCCCGAGTGACGCGTGTCGTTGCAAAGGAAAGAGCAACCCCCGTGCCAATAGGGATTTCGCCCGATGCGGTCGAATTCGGGCTGGTCTGGCGGCGATTCCGGCGTTAAATCGCCCCTTCAACCTAGGTATCGAGGGGAAACGAAATGGCGGCTCTGGACCTTCCAGCGGGCGTGGTCATCGACGGTGCGATGAAGCCCGGCTTCGAAAAGGTGCTCACCAAGGAGGCCGTCGCTTTCGTCGCCGACCTGCAGCGCAAGTTCAATGCCCGCCGCGAGGAGCTGCTGGCCCTGCGCGTCGAGCGCCAGAAGCGCCTCGATGCCGGCGAGAAGCCGGACTTCCTGCCCGAGACCGCCAAGATCCGCGAGAGCGACTGGACCGTGGCGCCGCTGCCCAAGGACATCCTCGACCGCCGGGTCGAGATCACCGGGCCGGTCGACCGCAAGATGATCATCAACGCCCTGAACTGCGGCGCCAACGTCTTCATGGCGGATTTCGAGGATGCCTCGACCCCGACCTGGGCCAACATGATCGAGGGCCAGTTCAACCTGGCCGACGCGGTGCGCCGCCAGATCGACTATCTCGATCCCAACAACGGCAAGTCCTACAAGCTGAACGACACGATCGCCACGCTGTTCGTGCGCCCGCGCGGCTGGCACCTGCTCGAGAAGCACGTGACGGTCGACGGCAAGCCGATGTCGGGCTCGCTGTTCGATTTCGGCCTCTACTTCTTCCACAACGCCAAGGAAGCCCTGTCGCGCGGCACCGGCCCGTATTTCTACCTGCCGAAGATGGAGAGCCATCTCGAGGCGCGCCTGTGGAACGACGTGTTCGTCGCGGCGCAGGACGCGCTCGGCGTGCCGCAGAAGTCGATCAAGGCCACGGTGCTGATCGAGACCATCCTCGCCACCTTCGAGATGGACGAGATCCTGTGGGAGCTGAAGGACCACTCGGCTGGCCTCAACTGCGGCCGCTGGGACTACATCTTCTCCTTCATCAAGAAGTTCCGCGAGCAGGAGTGGGCGGTGCTGCCGGATCGCGGCACGGTCGGCATGACCTCGCACTTCCTGCGCTCCTACAGCCAGCTGGTGATCAAGACCTGCCACCGCCGCGAAGTGCACGCGATGGGCGGCATGGCGGCGCAGATTCCGATCAAGAACGATCCGAAGGCCAACGACGAGGCGATGGGCCGCGTCCATGCCGACAAGAAGCGCGAGGCCGGTGACGGTCATGACGGCACCTGGGTTGCCCATCCGGGCCTCGTGCCGATCGCCAAGGCCGAGTTCGACGCCGTGATGAAGGAGCCGAACCAGATCGCCCGCAAGCGCCAGGACGTGCACGTGACCCCGGCCGATTTGATCACCATGCCGACCGGCCCGAAGACCGAGGCCGGCCTGCGCCAGAACGTGGCCGTGGGTATCGGCTATGTCGAGGCGTGGCTGCGCGGCATCGGCTGCGTGCCGCTGTTCAACCTGATGGAAGACGCCGCCACCGCCGAGATCAGCCGCGCGCAGGTCTGGCAGTGGGTGCGCCACAACCAGAAGCTCGACGATGGCCGCGCCATCACCAAGGAGCTCGTGCGCCAGATCGTGCGCGAGGAGAACGACAAGGTGAAGGCGCAGATCGGCGAGGAGGCCTACAACAAGGGCCGCTACGAGGACGCCGCGCAGCTCATGATCGACCTGGTCGAGCAGCCGCAGTTCTACGAGTTCCTGACCCTGCCGGCCTACGACCGCATCATCGCCGACGAGAAGGCGGCGGCTTAAGGACCTCACGATGATCAAGACCGTTTACGACGTCACGTCCGCGGGCAAGCCCGACGCGCCGGCCATCGGCGCGCCGGGACGTCCCTGGCTCACCTATGGCGGCCTGAAGAAGCTCACCGACGATACGCTGGCCGCGCTCAACGCGGTCGGCATCGGCCGCGGCGATCGCGTCGCGATGGTCGCGCCGAACGGGCCGGAGATGGCGTCGTCGTTCATCGCCGTCGCCTCGGGCACCAGCTCGGCGCCGCTCAACCCGGCCTATCGCGCCGACGAGTTCGAGTTCTATCTCGACGACCTGAAGCCCAAGGCCGTGATCGTGCAGAAGGGCATGGACAGCCCGGTGCGCGCGATGGCCGAGAAGGTCGGCGTGCCGATCATCGAGCTGGTCCCGACGGAAGACGGCCCGGCCGGCGCCTTCACCCTCGACGTTTCGGCGCTGAAGCCGGCCAGGGCGGCAAGCCCGGGCACCTCGGTCGATGGCGAGATCGCGCTTGTGCTGCACACGTCGGGCACGACGGCGCGGCCGAAGATCGTGCCGCTGTCGACCGCCAACCTCGCGGCCTCGGCGCGCCATATCGCGGCGTCGCTGGCGCTGACGCCGGCCGACCGCTGCATGAACATCATGCCGCTGTTCCACATCCACGGGCTGATCGCCGCGACGCTGTCGTCGCTCGGCGCCGGCGCGTCGGTGTCGTGCACGCCGGGCTTCAACGCGCTGCGCTTCTTCGCCCAGCTCGAGGAGGTGAAGCCCACCTGGTACACGGCGGTGCCGACCATGCACCAGGCGATCCTGACGCGCCTGCGCAGCCATGCCGACGCGGCGAAGGCCGCCAAGCTGCGCTTCATCCGCTCCTCGTCGGCCTCGCTGCCGCCGCAGGTCATGCTGGAGCTCGAGTCGGCGTTCGATTGCCCGGTGATCGAGGCCTACGGCATGACCGAGGCCAGCCACCAGATGGCCTCCAATGCGCTGCCTCCGGGCAAGCGCAAGCCCGGCGCCGTCGGCCTGCCGGCCGGCCCGAAGATCGCGATCATGGACGAAGCCGGTCACTTCCAGCCGCAGGGCACGATCGGCGAGGTCGTGATCCAGGGGCCGAACGTGACGGCGGGCTACGACAACAATCCCGACGCCAACCTGAAGGCCTTCGCCGAGGGCTGGTTCCGCACCGGCGACCAGGGCCGCTTCGACGAGGACGGCTACCTGTTCCTCACCGGCCGCCTCAAGGAGATCATCAACCGCGGCGGCGAGAAGATCAGCCCGATCGAGGTCGACACGATCCTGATGGATCATCCGGCGGTCGAGCAGGTCGTGACCTTCGCCATCCCGCATCCCATGCTGGGCGAGGATGTCGGCGCGGTCGTCGTGCTGCGGTCGGGACAGGAAGCGACCGAGCGCGAGCTGCGCGATTTCGTCGGCAAGCATGCCGCCGACTTCAAGGTGCCGCGCAAGGTCGTGTTCGTGACCGAGATCCCCAAGGGCGCCACCGGCAAGCTGCAGCGCATCGGCCTGGCCGCCAAGCTCGGCCTCGGCGAAGCCAAGGCCTGAGGACAGCGACGTGACCTCGATCTGCGTATTCGGCGCCGGCGCCATCGGCGGCCTGATGGCCGCCAAGCTCGAGATGGCCGGCACGCCGGTGACCGTCGTGGCGCGCGGCCCCCATGGCGAGGCGCTGCGCACCAAGGGCCTCGTCCTGCTGAGCGAAGGCAAGGAGACGGTGACGGAACCTCGCGTCGCCTCCGATCCGAAGGAGATCGGGCCGCAGGACTATCTGGTCCTGACCCTGAAGGCGCATTCGCTGTTGCCGGCGATGGCGCAACTCAAGCCGCTGATCGGACCCAACACCACCATCGTCGCGGCGATCAACGGCGTGCCCTGGTGGTACACCTACAGGCTCGGCGGCGAGTTCGAGGGCAAGGTCATCCAGTCGGTCGACCATGACGGCGTGCTGACCGCCGGCCTGCCGCCAGAGCAGGTGTTGGGCAGCATCGTCTATCCGGCCGCCGACGTCGTCGAGCCGGGCGTCATCGAGCACACCTATGGTGACCGCTTCACCCTGGGCGAGCCCGACGGCAGCCGCAGCGAGCGCGCGGCGAAGTTCTCGGAGCTGCTGATCAAGGCCGGCCTCAAGGCGCCGGTGCGGCCGCGTATCCGCGACGAGCTATGGGTCAAGCTCTGGGGCAACATGGCCTTCAACCCGATCAGCGCGCTGACCGGCGCGACGCTCGACAAGGTGATCAGCGATCCCGGAACGCATGCGGTCTGCCGCGCCCTCATGGTCGAGGGCCAGACGGTGGCCGAGAAGCTCGGCGTGAAGTTCGCCATCGGCGTCGACAAGCGCATCGCGGGCGGCGCCGAGGTGGGCGCCCACAAGACCTCGATGCTGCAGGACCTCGAACGCGGCCGTCCGCTCGAGATAGAGGCGCTGCTGGGCGCCGTCGTCGAGATGTCGGAATGGGTCGGCGTCGACATGCCGATCGGCCGCAGCGTGCTGGCCCTGGTCCGCCAGCGCGCCGCGATGCGCTGATATGGAAAAGGTCGAACTCCACTTCGATCCCGACAATACGCGCGCGGTCGACTACGTGCACGACCGCCTCTCGATGTTCAATTCGAGCCGCACGGGCAGATCCGACTACTATCCTTGCAACATCTTCCTGAAAGGGGAGAAGGGCGAGACCCTGGGCGGACTGCTGGGCGTGGTCTGGTCGGACTGGCTGTTCGTCTCGACCCTGTGGGTCGACGAGGCGCTGCGCGGCCAGGGCCACGCCACGCGCCTGATGGATGCCGCCGAGGACTATGCCCGCACGCGCGGCTGCCACTCCGCGCATCTCGACACCCACACCTGGCAGGCCCGCCCGTTCTACGAAAAGCGCGGCTACGAGGTCTTCGCCACCCTCGACGACTTCCCGCCCGGGCATCAAAAGTTCTTCCTGAGGAAGAAGCTTTAGCGAACAAACGAAATAAACGAAATATTCGAAACGAACGAATCGGAAGCCGCACACCTGGAATCGCGGTAACCTGGTAACGGATCTCCCGTCGTCTCGACCGGAGTTTATTCAGCGAACGCCGAGATCCTTCAGGCGCTTGTCGAGCGACAGCAGGTCGGTCCAGCTCTGGCGTTTGCTGGCGGGGGTGCGCAGCAGGTAGGCGGGATGGAAGGTGGGCAGCGCAGGGACTTCGCTGCCGTCGTCGAGTGTAAGAGTCGTCCATTTGCCGCGCAGGCGCGTGATGCCCTCGGCGGTGTTCAGCACGGCCTTCACCGCAGTGCCGCCGGCCAACACAACGATCTTCGGCTTGGCGAGTTCGATGTGGCGGCGGGTGAAGGCGAGGCAGATCGCCTGCTCCGACAAAGTCGGCGTGCGGTTGCCGGGCGGGCGCCAGAAGAGAATGTTGGTGATGTAGAGGTCGCGCTCGCGACTCATGCCGATGGCTGAGAACATGCGGTCCATGAGCTGGCCGCTGACGCCGACGAACGGCTTGCCCAGGCGATCCTCGTCGGCGCCGGGCGCCTCGCCCACGATCATCACCGGCGCACCGGCAACGCCGTCGGCGAACACCGTGTTCTTGGCGGTGCGCTTCAGCGCGCAGCCCTCGAAGGCGCGGACGGCCTCCTCGAGTTCGGCGATGCTGTTCGCCTGGCACGCGACCGCGCGCGCATCCTCGGCGAGCTGGGGCGATTCCAGTGGGACAGGCGCGCGCACGACCGGTGGTGAGACGGGCGCGCGGATCGGTGTCGGTGCGGCCGGCGTTACAGTGGCCGGCGCAGCAACGGAAACGGCGGCCGGCGGCGGCAACGCGAACCGGTCGATCGCCTCCTCGCCGATCGTCTCGTCGAGTCCGTGATCGACGTACCAGCGCAAAAGCGCTGCGGCGTCCTGCGGAGAGAACGCCGTTTCGGTCATGCGAGGCTCTTGATGAAGGCGCCCAGGATCGGTGCCCACATCGCGGCGTCGGCGTGGCTGGCCATGTGTCCCTTGTCCGACGGCATCTCGACATAAGTCAGATCGACGCCGGCCTTGCGCATGTCGAGCGCGTAAGCGGCGCAGTCGGTGAGATCGAACAGCTTGTCGGTCTTCGAGATGACGTACAGGACCTTGGTCTGCTTGAGCTGCTCGTACTGCTTGGTGATGTCGAACCCGTCGATGGCGCGCCGCAGGGTGACCAGCGAATGGCCGTCATAGATCTTGGCCCAGCTCTTGGCGGCGACCTTGGCCTCGGCTTCGGCCTGGCCGTAGTTCAGCAGCGTCTCGTAGCGGATCTGCTCCAGCGTGCCGGGAATGCCGCCATTCTCGTAGTACCAGCCGCCGTTCCAGTTCGGGTCGCTGGCGAGCCGCGCCTGCAGCGCCTCCAGGCCGCCCAGCCGGCCGGGCGCACGCGGTGACGTGACGGAGGCGGCGATGCCCTTCATGAAGCCGGGGAAGGAGGCCGCCCACTGGAACGACTGGAAGCCGCCCATCGACGGGCCGACCACGGCGACGAGGCTCTTCAGTCCGAGCGAATCGACCAGCAGCTTCTGGCTCGCCACCATGTCGCGCAAGGTGATCTCGGGAAAGGTCGGCCCGTAAGGCTTGCCGGTGCCGGGATCGGTGCTGTTGGGACCGGAGCTGCCATGCGCCGAACCCAGCGCGTTCACCGAGACGACGAAATGCCGGTCGGTGTCGATGGCCTTGCCCGGACCGATCAGTCCGTCGAACCAGCCGGCCGACCCTTCGGTCACGCCACGGCCGTGCTTGCCGGACGCATTCTTGCCTGCAGCGTGATGGGACGAGGTGTAGCCGTGCACCACGAGGATCGCGTTGTCCTTGGCCGGCGAGAGCGTACCGTAGGTTTCGTAGGCGAGTTCGAGGATCTGTAGCGTCTTGCCACTTTCCAGCCTGAAATCACGTGCAGAGAAGGTCTTGCTCTCGATTTCGATCAATTCAGGCAAAGGAATTCCCCTTTTCAGCGGGTGGCGATCCTGCCCCCGACAGGCTATCTAAATCAAAGGATTGCCGCCGGACAGGCGCGCGTCCATCGGTAAAATGAAATTGCAGAGCGAGATGGGCATGACGCGCGAGGCGATGGAGTATGACGTGGTGATCGTGGGCGGTGGTCCGGCCGGACTGTCAGCGGCGATCCGCCTGAAGCAGCTTGCTGCCGAGCGCAACCACGAAGTCTCCGTCTGCGTGCTGGAAAAGGGTTCGGAACTCGGTGCCCACATCCTCTCTGGCGCGGTGGTCGATCCGATCGGCCTCAACGAGCTCATTCCCGACTGGAAGGAAAAGGGCGCGCCGCTCGAGACCCAGGTCACCGACGACCAGTTCCTGTTCTTCACCAAGGGCGG
Organism: Reyranella sp. GW821-FHT14A01; assembly: GCF_058803965.1. Lineage (NCBI taxonomy): Bacteria > Pseudomonadati > Pseudomonadota > Alphaproteobacteria > Hyphomicrobiales > Reyranellaceae > Reyranella > Reyranella sp. GW821-FHT14A01. Next base: position 267,438 of record NZ_JBXAPM010000011.1, on the reverse strand, counting down.
CTCCTACCGCTTTCCGAATTTCCTGCTGCCGCGGCTGATGAACAACCACGGCAACTACATCGTCAGCCTGGGCGAAGTCTGCCGCTGGCTCGGCCAGCAGGCCGAAGCGCTGGGTGTCGAGATCTATCCGGGCTTCGCCGCCGCCGAAGTGCTCTACAACGAGGACGGCTCGGTGAAGGGCGTTGCCACCGGCGATATGGGCATCGCCAAGGACGGCAAGCACAAGGACAGCTACACGCCCGGCATGGAGCTGCATGCCAAGTACACGCTGATCGGCGAGGGCGTGCGCGGCTCGCTCGCCAAGCAGCTGATGGCCAAGTTCGATCTGCGCGACGGCGTGGACCCGCAGAAGTTCGGCATCGGCATCAAGGAACTGTGGCAGGTCGATCCGGCCAACTTCCGCAAGGGCCTGGTGGTGCATTCGCAGGGCTGGCCACTGTCGGAGACGAACAGCTCGGGCGGCTCGTTCATGTACCATTTCGGCGACAACCTGGTCGCCATCGGCCTCGTGGTGCATCTCTCCTACGAGAACCCGTATCTCTCGCCGTTCGACGAATTCCAGCGCTTCAAGACGCATCCGGACGTCGCCAAGTACCTGAAGGGCGGCAAGCGCCTGGTCTACGGCTCGCGCGCCATCAACGAGGGCGGCTTGCAGTCGATCCCGAAGCTCACCTTCCCGGGCGGCGCGCTGATCGGCTGCTCGGCCGGTTTCGTCAACGTGCCGCGCATCAAGGGCAGCCACAACGCGGTGAAGAGCGGCATGCTCGCGGCCGAGGCGGCATTCGAGGCACTGGCCGGCGGCAAGACCGGCGGCGACGAGCTGATCGCCTATCCGGTGAAGCTGAAGGCCTCGTGGGTCTGGAAGGACCTCGACAAGGTGCGCAACGTGAAGCCGGCGCTGAAGTGGGGCACCACGCTCGGCACGCTCTATGGCGGCATGGACATGTGGCTGCACGATCTCGGCATCCGCGTGCCGTGGACCTTGCGTCACCACAAGGCCGACCACGAGACGCTGCGGCCGGCCAGCGAGTTCCAGCCGATCCAGTATCCCAAGCCCGACGGCGTGATCTCCTTCGACAAGCTGTCCTCGGTGTTCCTGTCGAACACCAACCACGAGGAGGACCAGCCGGTTCACCTGAAGCTGCGCGATCCGTCGATTCCGATCGCGGTGAACCTGCCGCTCTATGCCGAACCGGCGCAGCGCTACTGCCCGGCCGGCGTCTATGAAGTGGTGACGGCCGACAACGGCCAGCCGCGCTTCCAGATCAACGCGCAGAATTGCGTGCACTGCAAGACGTGCGACATCAAGGATCCCGCGCAGAACATCGATTGGACCGTCCCCGAAGGTGGTGGCGGTCCCAATTACCCCAACATGTGAGCCGCATGAACCGCACCTCCTCTGCGCTGCTTTCCGCCGCGCTGCTGTTCGCTCTTCCTCTCTCCGGCCAGGCCCAGCAGGGCCAGCCGCAACCGGGCGGTGCCCGTCCGCCGGCCGCCCGTCCGCCCGCGGTCCAGCCCGGCCAGCGGCTGGCGCCGATTTCGCTGCAGGGGCGCTATCTCGCCGCCCGTGTCGGCGAGCAGGATCACGATTACGACGCCGCGGCCGACCAGATGGACCAGGCGCTGGCGCTGATGCCGCTCGATCCTGAGCTGATCTATGCCGTCTTCCGCCTGCGCGTGTATGCGGGCCGCATCGACCAGGCCGCCGAGCTTGCGCCGGCCGTGCTGACGACGCGTCCGGGCGACGGCTTCGCCAACCTCGTGATGGCGATCCAGTCCATCAAGAAGGGTGAGTACAAGGCGGCCGAGCAGCAGCTCAGCAAGATCGGCGCAGAGAACCAGCTCGGCACGCTGCGCGAATATGTGCTGGCGTGGCTGAAGGCCGGTGAGAAGGATTATGCGGCCGCCCGTGCTCTCCTTGTTCGCCTGAAGCCGCCGGCTGGCGAGCGGTCAGAAGCGCCGTCGCTGGTGATCGAGGGACAGATCGACGAGATGGCGGGCGACAAGGCCGCCGCCGAGACGAAGTACCGCCGCGCCATGTCGATCGACCGCAACGGGCTGCGCACGACGATCGCCGTGGCCGAAGGGCTGCGGCGCCTCGGCAAGGATGCCGAGGCGCGCGAGATCCTGAAGACCTACGGCACGCGCTACAGCGACTCCGTCGTCATGGACGGGCTGATGGGCCCCAACGCGCCGATGCCCAAGCCGCCGACGCCGGCCTCGGGCATCGCCGAGATCCTGTTCGACATCGGCGGCATCCTCGCCTCCGATCCGCGCAACCAGCGCGCCGACCTCGCGCTGATCTTCTATCAGCTCGCCACCGCCCTGAAGCCGGACCAGGATTTCGCCTGGCTGATGATCGCGGGCCTGTACGAGCAGTTCAACCAGATGCCCAAGGCGATCGCCGCTCTGGGCAAGATCGGCCCGAACTCGCCGCTCTACTGGCAGGCGCGGCTGCGCACGGCGGCGCTCGACGCGCAGGAAGACAAGTTCGACCAGGCCGTCGCCCGCCTCAAGACCCTGGTGGCCGAGAAGCCCGATCGCATCGACGCAGCCCTCACGCTCGCCGACCTGCTGCGCGGCAAGGACAAGTTTGCCGAGGCGGTCGCCGCCTACGACACCGCGATCTCGCGGCTGGGCACGCCCGACGAGCGGCACTGGCAGGTCTATTTCGGTCGCGGCATCGTGCTCGAGCGCACCAAGAACTGGCCGAAGGCCGAGGCCGACATGAAGAAGGCGCTCGAGCTCTCGCCCGAACAGCCCTACGTGCTGAACTATCTCGGCTACAGCTGGATCGACCAGGGCCTGCACCTCGCCGAAGGCATGAAGATGCTGGAGCGCGCGACCGAGCTGCGGCCGGACGACGGCTCCATCACCGACAGCGTGGGCTGGGCCTATTACCGGCTCGGCCAGTTCGAGAAGGCGGTCGAGTGGCTGGAGCGCGCGACCGAGCAGAAGGGCGACGACTCGACGATCACCGATCATCTCGCCGACGCCTACTGGCATGTCGGCCGCCGCCGCGAGGCCCGCTTCCAGTGGGAGCGCGCGCTGCACCAGAAGCCCGACAAGGATCGCCTGCCGGTCATCCAGGACAAGATCGCCAACGGGCTGAATCCGTCGAACGACAAGCCGACCGTCTACGAGAAGGCCGCCGACTCCAAGCAGGGCGGCTGATCGAAGAGCAGGGGGCGTGCTGCTCGCGCGAGCCAAGGTCAATCTCTGGCTGAAGGTCGTCGGGCGCCGTGCCGACGGCTATCACCTGCTCGATTCGCTGGTCGCCTTCACCGATCTCGCCGACGAGATCGAGGTCGCGCCGGCGTCCGATCTGTCGCTCGAGATCGTCGGGCCGGCCGCGGCTTCACTCGAAAGCGATCCCGACAATCTGGTGCTCAAGGCCGCACGCCTGCTGGCCGGCCGCGCCGGCCTGGCGCCGCGTGCCGCACTGCGTCTCACCAAGCGCATCCCCGTGGCGGCCGGACTGGGCGGCGGTTCGGCAGATGCCGCGGCGACGCTCCTCGCATTGGTCGACCTGTGGAGGGTGGCGATGCCCCAGGAGGAGCTGTTCGACCTGGCCGCGACGCTCGGCGCCGACGTGCCGATGTGTCTTGCCGGCCGGCCGGCGTTGGCTTCGGGCATCGGCGAGCGCCTCGCGCCGGCGCCGGCCTTGCCGGCCTGCGCCATCCTGCTGGTCAATCCCGGCGTCGCGCTGCCCACGCCCGCTGTCTTCGGTGCGCGGCAGGGAGGCTTCTCCACGGTCTTGCCGCTCGGCGATGGCTGGCGAGGGCTCGGCGATTTCGCCGATGATCTCGCGCAACGTGGTAACGACCTGACGGAGGCCGCCATTTCGCTGCAGCCGGAAGTGGCCGAGGTGCTCGACCGGCTGCGGCGCAGCGAGGGCGTCGCCCATGTCGCGATGAGCGGCAGCGGGGCGACCTGCTTTGGCCTCTATGGTTCGATCGAAGATGCGCGACGCGCGGCGACGCTCCTGCCCGCGACCTGGTGGCGGCACGCCGGCCGACTGGCTTGAGCCGTCTTACGGCTTGGGCTTCATCAGGAGCTGCATCTCCTTCAGCGAGTCGAACAGCTCCCTGCTCGCCTGACCCGTGACCTTGAGGCCGGCCAGCTTCTCGTATTCGCGGATCGCCGCCTGCGTCGCCGTCCCCATGCGGCCGTCGGGCGCCTTCTCGTAGAACCGCATCTCGCGCAGCAGCGCCTGGACGCTCTTCACCTGATCCGCCGTATTCGACGGCCAGGCATCGGGATCGACCGGCGTTGCCTTGGCGATGTCCGCTGATGTCGGGGGAGCCGGCGCGGCCGCGGGCTTGCCAAGATCGATGGGCTTGGGCGGCGCGGGCGCTGCAGGAGTGGCCTTTGCGATGTCCGCTGACGTGGGCGGAGCCGGCGGTGGCGCGGCTGTCGCAAGTTGGATCGGCTTGGGCGGCTCAGGAGGCCGCGGCATCAGCTTCGCAATATCGGCTGACGTAGGCGGAGCCGGCGGTGGCGCAGCGGCAACAAGCTGGATCGGCTTCGGAGCGGGCGGTGCGGCGGGCGTTGCCTTCGCGATATCGGCCGAAGTCGGCGGCGGAGGCGGTGGTGCAGCAGTCGCGAGTTGAATCGGCTTCGGAGCCGGCGGTGCAGCAGGTGTCGCCTTCGCGATATCGGCCGAAGTCGGCGGCGGAGGCGGTGGTGCCGCAGTCGCGAGTTGGATCGGCTTCAGAGCCGGCGGTGCAGCGGGTGTCGCCTTCGCGATATCAGCCGATGTCGGCGGCGGAGGCGGTGGTGCAGCAGTTGCGAGTTGGATCGGCTTCGGAGCGGGCGGTGCCGCAGGCGTCGCCTTTGCGATGTCAGCCGATGTCGGCGGAGCAGGCGGCGGTGTCGTGGCAGCAAGCTGGATCGGCTTCGGAGCCGGCGGTGCGGCGGGCGTTGCCTTCGCGATGTCGGCCGAGGTCGGCGGCGGCGGTGGCGCGGCAGCCGCAAGCTGGATCGGCTTCGGCGCCAGCGCGAGCGTGGCCTTTGCAATGTCGGCCGATGTCGGTGGTGGTGGCGGTGGTGCTGCCGCGGCGAGCTGAATTGGTTTCGGAGCCGGCGGTGTCACGGGCGTCGCCTTCGCGATGTCAGCCGAGGCCGGCGGCGGAGGCGGTGGCGCAGAGGCCGCAAGCTGGATCGGCTTTGGCGGTGCAGGAGGCGGCGGCATCAACCTCGTGATGTCTGACGATGTGGGCGGCGGAGGTGGTGCTGCAGCAGCGGCGAGCTGAATCGGCGCGGGTGGCGCGGGCATGAGCTTGGTGATGTCGGCCGAGCTCGGTGGCGGCGTGATCTCGGTGGCAGCAATGACGATGGGCTTCGGCGGCTCGGGTGGAGCCGACATGAACGTGGTGATATCTGCCGAGCTCGGTGGCGGCGTGGTCTCGGCAGCGGCGAGTTCGATGGGCTTGGGCGGCTCGGAGGGCGCCGACATGAGCTTCGCGATGTCGGCTGAGCTTGGCGGCGGTGCCGGCGGCTCCGCGGCTGCGATCTCGACCGGCTTGGTTGGTTCGACCTTCGGCGTCTCGGTCTTCGGCGGTGTCGCGGCGGCAACCGCGACCGGCGCTTCGGGCTTGGCCTCCGGCTTTGCCGGTGGTGGCGCATCGTGACGCGCGACCGCTTCCTTCAAGGTTGCGTAGAGTTCCTTGGTGGGTTCGCCGGTCTCGGTCTGGGCGTTGATGCGCTGGTAGGTCCGGATGGCGGCGCGCGTCATCGGGCCCAAGGTGCCATCGGGCTTGTCGCGCAGCAGCTTGAGATCGAACAGCGCCTGCTGGATGACCTTGACCTGGTCCTTGCTGGCCTTGGGCCAATCCGGCGGATCGAGATCGGGCGTCGGGAGCGGCGGCAAGGCGCCCGCACGTGGGCGTGCCGGCGCCGGCAGGGCCGCCGCCGTCTCGACGGGCGGCGTCGGTGCGATGCGCAGGGCTGGCTGGGCCGGCTTCTGCAGGGCCTCGACGATGCGCTTGAATTCGCCTTGCCCGAGCTGCTCCGCCTTCTGCAGCTCCTCCGGCGTCAGCCCGCGCTGCAGCGCCTGGGCGCGGGTCGCCGACGTTTTGGCCAGCGCCGTCTCGGCGCCCTTGTTCGTCTGCCGCTCGAACTCGGCGGCGATCGCGAACCAGGCCATCGCCATTGCCAGGTCTTTCACCGCCGCGTCGCCGCGTTCGTAGATGTCGCCCAGGCTGAACATCGACGCGGCCATTCCCTGGCGCGCCGCCGACTGCAGAAGCTCGACGGCCTCCCGGCCGTTGCGGGCGGTGCCCTTGCCGTCGCGCAGCATCAAGGCGAGGTTGTGCTTGGCGATCGCCAGATCGGCTTCGGCGGCCCTCCGATACCATTCGACGGCGCGCGGCCAATTGCGCTCCACCACGAAGCCGCGCTCGTACATCACCGCGACGTTGAAGGCCGATTGCGCCGAGCCCGACTGGGCGGCGCGCATCAGCCAGCCGGCGCCGGCCTGCTGATCCTTCGGCATGCCGATGCCCTGCACCAGCCGGCGCGCCAGCTCTTCCATGGCGGCGATGCTGCCGGCGTCGGCCCGATCCCTCAGCTCGCCAACCGGCATGCCCGCCCAATCGAGGGGCATGTTGGGCATCGGTGTCGCCGCTGGGGGAGCAGGAGGCTCGGGCGAGGGCGTGGGGGCCGGCACGCGGAGAAGTTCGGTTCTGGGCGCCGGCGGTGGGGCAGGCGCCGGCGAAGGAGCTTGAGGAGGCGCCGGAGCAGGTGGAGCAGCCGCTGTCTCCACCTTCTCAATCGGAACCGCCGGTGAGGGAGCCTGAGGCGGCTCCACCTCCACCACGACGGCCTGCGCTCCCGGGGCGTCCTCCGGCGAGCGCGCCACCCAGGCGCCGACGCCCGCGGCCGACGCGACGACGATGGCGAACGATGCCGCCACGACGGGTCGTTTCAGGAGAGAGGAGGCGGCGGCAGGCTTGCCGGTCATCCCCGGAGAATAACCGAGACACGCGGTGAAGGCATCGCGCGGTGGCGGACAACGATAAGGGCCGTGAGGAGAAGCACCGCGCCGGCCTGATGCAGCGTGGCGATCGGGATGCTGACGCCGCTCAGGATCGTGGCGATGCCGAGGCCCAGCTGGAAGAAGGCCATGGCCGCCGCCGCCAGGGTCTCGGATCGCGGCGCCCGCCACGCCATGACCAGCACGCCGAGGAACAGGAGCTTCGCCAGCCAGCGATGGACGAACTGGATGGTCGTGCCGTTCTCGAAGAAGTTGATCCACCCCGGCGACAGGTCGAACATGCCGGGCGGGATCCAGTAGCCCGACATGGTGGGGAAGGTGCTGTGTGCGGTGCCGGCGCGGAGGCCCGCCATGAAGGCACCCCAGATCATCACCACCAGCAGGAAGCCGATCAGCGCCGTCGACTTGCGCCTGATCTTGGCGTCGTCGCGGCGGATGCCCTGCGGGATGAGCTCGAGGATCAGCCAGACCGTGTAGGCATAGAGCACGACCGCCAGCATCAGGTGCGCGGCGAGCCGGTAATGGCTGACCGAGGGGCGGTCGACGAGGCCGGAGGCCACCATCGCCCAGCCCAGCGCGCCCTGCAGGCCGCCCAGCACGAGAAGGGCGAACAGGCGCGGCTTGAGATGCGCATTGAGCGCGCCGCGCCACCAGAACCAGGTGAGCGGCACGGCGAAGACGACGCCGATCAACCGGCCCCACAGGCGGTGGATATATTCCAGCCAGAAGATCTCCCGGAACTCCGGGACCGTGAAGGTGTGGTTCACCATCCGGCCCTGCGGCGAGGCCAGGTACTTCTGCAGCTCGGCCTGCCAGGCGGCATCGGAGAGCGGCGGCAGCCAGCCGGTGACCGGCCGCCATTCGACCATCGACAGGCCCGATTCGGTCAGCCGCGTCAGCGCGCCGATCACGATCATGAAGAAGATCATGCCGGCGACGACGATCAGCCACTGGCGCACGGAGGCGGGGACTTGCTGCATGGCGGCCGGACCATGGGCGAAGGCGGCGGCGGCGTCATCAGGCATAAATGTCGCTAATCCCGGTCTCGACCTGCGACGCTTGCACTCACCGTGAGTGGCCTGTTTAATCGGTTCGTAGACGAACGGCCTGCCCTCTCGCCCCGGATTCTCGTCAATGTCTGACTCTCGGCTGGTCCCACCGCTGACGCATGGGCTCAGCTTCGACGATCTTCACGACCGTGAGGGTATTGCCCGTCTCGATGCCGCCTTCGTGGACTGGCTGAAGGACGCCAACGTCGATGCCCATGCCCGCCTGATGGCCGCCCGTGCCGCGCCCGAGGGCCTGGCGGCCAAGGACGAATCCAACCTGCTGATCGAGGTGGCGCGGCCGCTCGAGGATTTCGTAGGCGCGCTGTTTGGCGTGGCGGACGAAGCGGCGGCCCTGCGGGAGCGGCACAGCCGGCTGGCGCCTCTCTACGACTGCAAGCGTCTCTTCGTGCAGCGCTATGTCACGCGCGCCATCAAGCCTGACGCGGCGGCCGCGCTCGAGGGTACCGAAGTCACGGAAGCCGTCACTCTTCCCGTCAAACTCGACGATGGCCTCGAAGCCTGGGAATTGGCCTTTGCGCTGGCGGTCCGCGACCTCATCGGCGCCGAGTTCAAAGTGGAGACACCGACACCCGAGATCGAGGCGCTGACGCGCTACGCCGCCTGGGCGCTGCATCATCCCGAGGGCAAGCGCCGGCATCTCGACGGGCCGCTGTTCAAGGTGCCGCACAAGCTCGACTTCGAGCATCTCGTGCCGATCGAGACCGAGATGGTCGACGGCGTCACGCGCATGAAGCTGCCGCGGCCGATGCTGCGCCATCGCGAGGGATTTGCGCTCACCGACCAGGGCTTCGACCTGGTGCGCGCTCTCGATCATGCCAATTACTGCATCTGGTGCCACAACCAGGGCAAGGACAGCTGCTCGCGCGGCCTCAAGGATCGCAAGACGGGCGCATTCCAGAAGTCGCCGTTCGGCGTGACGCTGGCGGGCTGCCCGCTCGAGGAAAAGATCTCGGAGATGAACCTGCTGAAAAGCGAGGGCTTCTCCATCGGTGCGCTGGCGATGGCTGCGGTCGACAATCCGTTGCTGGCCGCGACCGGCCACCGCATCTGTAACGACTGCATGAAGGCCTGCATCTACCAGAAGCAGGAGCCGGTCGACATCCCGCAGATCGAGACCCGCACGTTGAAGGACGTGCTCGCCCTGCCGTGGGGCTTCGAGATCTACTCGCTGCTGACGCGCTGGAATCCGTTGAACCTGCGCCGCCCGATCCCGCGTCCCTCCACCGGCCGCACCGTACTGCTGGTCGGGCTCGGCCCGGCGGGCTTCAACCTCGCGCATCACCTGATGAACGACGGCCATACGGTGGTCGGCATCGACGGGCTGAAGATTGAGCCGCTGCCCGAGATGCAGTCGGGCGTCGCGATGGACGGCACACGCGTGCCCTTCGCGGCGGTGAAAGACGTTGCGACCTTGCGCGAAAATCTCGGCGAGCGCGCGATGGCGGGGTTTGGCGGCGTCGCCGAGTACGGCATCACGGTCCGCTGGGACAAGAACTACCTGAAGATGGTGCGCCTGCTGCTTGAGCGGCGTGCGCAGTTCTCGATGTTCGGCGGCGTGCGCTTCGGCGGCACGGTGACGGTCGAGAGCGCCTTCGCCATGGGCTTCGACCATATCGCGCTCTGCGCCGGCGCCGGCAAGCCCACCGTGCTCGACCTGCCCAACGGCCTGGCGCGCGGCGTGCGCGCGGCCTCGGACTTCCTGATGGCGCTGCAACTCACGGGCGCGGCCAAGAAGGATTCCATCGCCAACCTGCAGATCCGCCTGCCGGTGGTCGTGATCGGCGGCGGCCTCACCGCGATCGACACGGCGACGGAATCGCTCGCCTACTATCCGCTACAGGTCGAGAAGTTCCTGGCGCGCCACGAGACGCTGGTTGCCGAGCGAGGCGAAGCAGCGGTGGGCGCGAATTGGTCGCCGGAAGAACGCGAGATCGCCGGGGAGTTCATCGCCCACGCCAAGGCCATTCGCGCCGAGCGCGAGCTGGCGGCGCGTGAAGGGCGCGAACCCGCGATCACGAAGCTGGTGAACGGCTGGGGCGGCGTCTCGCTGGTGTATCGCCGCCGCCTGATCGATTCGCCGTCCTACACGCTGAACCATGAGGAAGTGCTCAAGGCGCTCGAAGAGGACATTCGTTTCGTCGAGGGGCTGTCACCCGTCGCTGTCGAGATCGATGAGGCCGGGCAGGCGAAGGCGCTGAAGGTCGCGGGCGAGCAGAACGGCGCCAAGGTCGAGGCCATCTTGCCGGCGCGCACCATCCTCGTCGCGGCGGGCACGCAGCCCAACACGGTGCTGGCGCGCGAGGATGCGACGCACGCCTTCATCGACGGCAAGTATTTCCGCGCCCTCGACGAGGAGGGCAATCCGGCGACGCCCGAACGCGTCTGCAAGCCCGCCGACGTGCGCGTGCTGATGTACCGCCACGCCGACAACCGTTTCATGTCGTTTTTCGGCGACCTGCATCCGTCGTTCGCGGGCAATGTCGTGAAGGCGATGGGTGGCGCCAAGCAGGGCTATCCGGTGCTGACGCGCTCGATGACGGCGCTGCCGGCGCCGAAGCGTACGCCGGCGGAGATCCTCGACGAGGCCAACCGTTCGTGGCGCGCGCGTGTCGTACGCGTCGACCGGCTGACGCCGACCATCATCGAGGTCATCGTCGAGGCGCCGGCCGCCGCGCGCAATTTCGAGCCCGGGCAGTTCTATCGCCTGCAGAATTACGAGGCGCGCTCGCTGCGGGCCGAGGGCACCTTGCTCACCATGGAGGGCCTGGCGCTGACCGGCGCCTGGGTCGACAAGGAGAAGGGCCTGCTGTCGTTGATCGCGCTGGAGATGGGCGGTTCGTCCGACCTCTGCGCGATGCTGAAACCCGGCGAGCCGGTGATCGTCATGGGGCCCACAGGTGCGCCGACCGAGATCGAACCCGGCGAGACCGTCGTGCTGGTGGGCGGCGGCCTCGGCAACGCGGTGCTCTTCTCGATCGGCCAGGCCTTCCGTCGGGCCGGCAGCAAGGTGCTCTACTTCGCGGGCTACAAGAAGATGATCGACCGCTACAAGGTCGAGGAGATCGAGGCCGCGGCCGACGTCGTCGTCTGGTGCTGCGACGAGGCGCCTGGTTTTGCGCCGGGCCGGCCGCAGGACAAGTCGGTCGTCACCAACATCGTCGAGGCGATGCGCCAATATGCGTCGGGCGAGCTGGGCGACCAGCCGATCCTCTACAGCGCCGCCGACCGCATCGTGGCCATCGGCTCCGACGGCATGATGAATGCCGTGCGCCTGGCGCGGCATGCGGCGCTGAAGTCGTACCTTAAGCCGGAACACGTGGCCTTCGGCTCCATCAACTCCCCCATGCAATGCATGATGAAGGAGATCTGCGCCCAGTGCCTGCAGCTCCACAGGGACCCTGAGACCGGCAAGGAGACGGTGGTCTTCTCCTGCTTCAACCAGGACCAGCGACTCGACCTGGTCGACTTCGCCAACCTGCGCCAGCGTCTGCGCCAGAACTCCGTCCAGGAAAAGATCGGCGCCCTCTGGATCGACAGATCGCTGCGTCAGCTCGGCGTGCGCGGCTAGACGAAGATCTTCCGCGCGACGATCACCAGCAGCGCGACCGACGTCACGAGAATGACGATAAGCGTCAGGAGGGAGCCGGCGGCCCGGCCGGGGTTGGCGTTCGCCGAGGTCGAGAGTCCGAAGGCATGGGCGATGCGACCGATGACGAAGGCGGCGCCCAGCACATGCACCAGGAGCCGCGAGCCGTGGCAGATTTCGAGCAGGGCCAGCAGGACCAGCACCAGCGCGGCATATTCGGCGAAGTTGCCGAAGGCGCGGGCGATGCGGCCCAACTCGGCGTCGCCGCCGTCGCCGATGCTGACGCGCTTGCTCCGGCGCTGAAGACTGACCCGCAGCGACAGCACCACGCAGAGAAGGCCGATCAGCGCGGCGTAGAAGGCGGTGACGAACGGCAGGGCCGGCATTGCCATGAAGATGTCTCCCAGGGAGGCAGGCTGCTTCAGTCGAAGTTAGCCCAATGAGATTCTATGTACCATCGGTCAAACATTCCCGCCGCAGTTGATGCTCCAGTGTGGCAATGAATTGGTCGCTGTGAGTTATGGCGTCCTGAGCGTTGGATATTTGGACAAAGTCATGCTGAACCCGAAGAGCACATTGGAAAAGCCGACGCACTTCCGGAAAGGCATCCGCGCTTTGTTCGTCTCCATATTTGCGGACGACATGAGTCCACAGTGGATTTCCGACGTGCTTGAGAAGGCCTGCCGCGAAGCAACCGATCGAGCGGGACTTGCGTGCTGCATCGACCAGAACAAAATCGAGAGGAGGCGCGTTTTCTCTCGGCAAGGTTGCCCAGTGGCAGATTGTGGGGCGCCCCTCTTCATCGTTCCATGGCAGTCCCCATCGCGTTATGGTCGTACCGGTGCGAGGAGGGGGCTGCCACAGCTGCCAGTGCTTGGCGCCAAAGATGTTGGATGGCCACGTGTTCCACATCCAGGCAACGAGCGTCGGTGGCGCTGTTGCCGATCGAGCAAAGGCGACGGGACTTGTGCTGCTGGCTTGCAGAGCTTCGATCAACTCCCAAGTCTCTCTCATGTCAGGTGTGTCTTTGCTTTCTTCGTCACTCCAGACTGGAAGAACCACGTAAGCAGTGTCGGCGGATTGCCGGCGTAAACCAAGGATACGCCTGGCCTGCTCGGCTGTATCGAACACCGGGCCCTCGTCGGAAAGTTGCGAATCATCGACGAAAGGCAATTGCTCGCGACGAACCTGTGCAACAGACAATTGGCATGCCAGCGCTACGAGCAAGAGCGGAGCAATGGCAAATCGTAAGCCGTAGTCCATGAGCTGAGAAGGGCCTGGTTTGCGGCGGTGGGAAGTAAGCTATTGGCCTTCAGAAGGTCATGAGACTAGGGAGCGCGGACGAAGCGGAACAGGACCTTGTCCTGACTGTAGTAGCGCAACTGGTCGACGATCTTGGGAAAATATTCGCTGCCCACCGTCACCGGCATGAAGGCGTCGAGGTCGAGCGGACGAACACCGACATGGAAGCCCGCGTCGCTGAACGCCTTGGCGACACCGTCGAGCGAATGGTCGTAGAGCGGGATCGACGAGGTCTCGGCCAGCACCTTGCGCCAGCGCGGCCAGACGGCGCTGTCCTTGTGGCAGCCCATGGCGGCGACATAGGTGCCGCCCGGCTTCAGCGCCGCCTTGATGTCGTCCGCATGCGCGGCGAGGTCGGGCAGGAGATAGAGCACCTCGTGGCTGAACGCGAGATCGAACGTTCGGCCGAGCGCCGCCGCACTGTCGCCCACTCGGTACTCGATGGGGCGGTAGCCCTTCAGCAGATCGGCGCGTGCCACCGACTCGCGCGCGATGTCGATGCCGACCGCCGCATGGAAGGGATGGCGATCGTGCAGCATGCGCAGGAAGCCGCCCTGGTTGCAGCCATAGTCGAGCACGGTCGACTGGCGCAGGTCCTCGTGGACCCCGACGTCGATCATGCGCCGCCAGATCGGCGCATGGGCGGCGCCCATCGCCTCCTCGTCGGCGGCGTTGCGGTTCCAGGTGCGGATGGTGGACGGTCGTTGCATCGCTTCCTCCGTCGGGAGGAAGCGAGCCTATCACGCCCGTGTTACGCCCGCGCGCGCCAGGGATGGACGAGCAGCGGTCCCGCGATCAGGCTGCCGAAGGTGACGATGCCGACGGCGATGGCTGTGAAGACGCCCGGCAGGCCCCAGCCGAGATGCTCGATCGCGAACCAGCCGCCCGTCGAGGCCACGAACAGGCGCGTCAGGCCGGCCGCGAAGGGCGCCTTCATGCGGCCCGCGCCCTGGCTGGCGAAGGACAGCGTCATGCCGATGCCGAACACGAAATAGAACGGCGCCACGCGCGTGACATAGGCCACGGTCGCCGCCACGACGTCGGGATCGTCGGTGAACAGCCGCGCCCAGCCTTCGGGGAACAGCGCCACGACCCAGCCGAAGGTGCCGATGCCCAAGCCGGCGACCAGGCTGCCGATCCAGGCGGCATGGACGGCACGGCGCCAGTCGTTGGCGCCGGCCGCGACGCCCACGATGGTCGTGAGGCCCGAGCCGATGCCGAAGGCCAGCGGTACCAGCATGAACTCAAGCCGCACGCCGATGCCGTAACCCGCCAGCGCGGCGATGCCGAAGCGACCGACCAGGCCGGTGACCAACATGGCGGTGAGGTTGGCCGTGAAGGCCGAGAAGGAGGCGATCAGGCCGACCCTCAGGATCTCCCAGAACAAGCGCCCCTGCAGCGGGATGCCGGTCGCCGCCGGCACGAAGCCCAATTTGCCGCTCCACAGGGCGCGCGCCTGCAGCGCCGCCGAGACCGCCGCGGTCAACAGCGCGGAGATCGCCGGCCCCGCCATGCCGATGCCCGGCCAGCCGCCGATGCCCAGCGCCAGTACGTAGGAGAGCGGCACTTGCGCGATCGAGGAGACCAGCATGTAGCGGCCGGGCGTCGCCGCATCGCCGCCGCCGCGCAGCAGGGCCGACAGGAAGAAGTTGGCCCAGATGAAGATCGAGCCGGTGAACAGGACGTGGGAATAGGTGAGCGCCTTGGCGAGCGCCGCCCCGTCGCCGCCCAGCAGCCGATACAGCGAGGGCGCGGCGGTCCAGGCGAGCAGGGTGAAGAGCAGCGCCAGCCCCGCACCGAGGACCAGCGCGTGCAGCACCAGCTTGCGGGCGTCCTCGGTGCGGCCGGCGCCCAGGGTTCGGGCCATGGCGGCCGCCACGCCGCCGCCCATGCCGCCCGCCGCCATCATGGTCATCATCATCATGAGCGGGAAGACGAGCGCGAAGCCCGCCAGCGCCTCGGTGCCCAGTCTGCCGAAGATGAAGGTCTCGGCGATGGCGACAAAGGTCTGGACGATCATCACGGCGGTCGTGGGCGCCGACAGCTTCCACAGGCTCTTGCCGATGGGCGCGGTGAGAAGGGGGTGGGCCAGGACGATCAACTCCAATTACGTGCATATGCACATTATCAGGGCGCGCCGTCCTGTCACCTTACAATGCCTGCGGTCCCCCATTAGCTTTTGCCCATGACAGACAAGGAACGCCCGCTCGCCAAGCCCTCGGTGCAGATCGACAACGATCGCGTCATCGTCACGGAATGGCGTTTCCCGCCGGGCAGCCACACCGGCTGGCACCGTCACAATCACGACTATGTCGTGGTCCCGGTCACGACCGGCGAATTGCACATTTTTGACGGCAAGGCGACGGTTCCGGCTCCGCTCCGGGCCGGGGTTTCCTATGCCCGCCAGACCGGGGTCGAGCACGACGTCATCAACCCGAACGATTTCGAGTTCGTGTTCGTGGAAATCGAGGTCAAGGCCTGACGAAGCCGCCGGGCAGCCCCGCGCCCGGTCGCATTGACTTGCACACCCGTAAGGATCATATGAGGTCCGCCCAGCGGTCCGGCCCGATCCACGAGCCTTATGAGACTGCTCCAAGTCCAGCGGAAAGAATGGACTAAACCACGGAAATTAAATGAGTTTTGAGAGTTTGGGGCTGAGCGCCCCGGTACTGCAGGCGGTGGCCGAGAAGGGCTACACGACGCCGACCCTCATCCAGGAAAAGGCCATCCCCATCTGCCTGATGGGTCGCGATGTCCTCGGATGCGCCCAGACGGGCACCGGAAAGACCGCCTCCTTCGTCCTCCCGATGATCGATATTCTGTCGGAAGGCCGCTCCAAGGCGCGCATGCCGCGCTCGCTGATCCTGGAGCCGACCCGCGAACTGGCCGCCCAGGTGGCCGAGAACTTCGAAATCTACGGCAAGTACCACAAGCTCAACATGGCGCTGCTGATCGGCGGCGTGAGCTTCCCCGACCAGGAACGCGCCCTCGAACGCGGCGCCGATGTCCTGATCGCCACGCCGGGCCGGCTGCTCGACCATTTCGAGCGCGGCGGCATCCTGCTGAACGACGTCAAGATCCTGGTGATCGACGAAGCCGATCGCATGCTCGACATGGGCTTCATCCCCGACGTCGAGCGCATCGTCGCCACCCTGCCGCCGCTGCGCCAGACCCTGTTCTTCTCCGCGACCATGCCGCCGGAGATCAAGCGCCTGGCCGACCGCTTCCTGAGCAATCCGAAGGAAGTCACGGTCTCGGCGCCGGCATCGGCCTCCAAGAACATCGTGCAGGGCCTTGTGGTCGTGCGGGAAGACGACAAGCGTGAGGCGCTGCGGGCCCTGATCAAGGAACAGGACATCAAGAACGCCATCGTGTTCTGCAATCGCAAGAAGGACGTGGCGATCCTGCAGGGCTCGCTGAAGAAGCACGGCTTCAATGCCGGCGCGCTGCATGGCGATATGAGCCAGCCCGCGCGCATGGAGACGCTGGAGAAGTTCAAGCAGGGCGAGATCCAGATCCTCGTCGCCTCGGACGTCGCCGCCCGCGGTCTCGACATCGTGGCGATGAGCCATGTGTTCAATTTCGACGTGCCGTTCTCGCCCGAGGACTATGTCCACCGTATCGGTCGTACCGGCCGCGCCGGCCTGACCGGCCATTCCTTCACCCTGGCTTCGCCCGACGAGGGCGCCCTGGTCGAGGCGATCGAGAAGCTGATCGGCACCACCATTCCGCGCGTCGAAGTAGCGGGCATGGAAGTGCTGGCTTTCGAGCCGTCCGACGGACGTCGTCGCGGTCGTGGCCGTGGACGTGGCGGTTCGAGCAGCAACAGCAGCAGCAGTCGTGGCCGCAGCGGCAGCAGCTCCGGCGGTCGTCCGCCGCGCGAGCCGCGTCCTGAGTCTGCGCCCCGTGTCGAACGGGAGCCGCGGCCGGAAATGGAAGCTCGTCCCGAGAGCGCGGCGCGTCCGCCGCGTGAAGCGCGTCCCGAGCGCGAAGCCCGTCCGCCGCGTGAGCCGCGGGCCGAGCGTCAGCCTCGTGAGGCACGTCCCGAGCGTGAGCAGCGTTCCGACCGTGACTCGCGGTCGTCGTCCTCCTCCTCCTCCTCGCGCAGCCGGTCCGACCGCCCGCGCAACGACCGTCGCGATCGCGACGATTCGCCGGCGCCGATGGGCCTCGGCGATCACGTCCCGGCTTTCCTCGCCCGTCCGACGCGCTAGAGTGCGCGCCGCGACGGAGGGAGTGCATGCAGACCATATTCGTCATGGTGAAGTGCGAGCTCGGCAAGGCCTATGAGGTCGCCGACGATGCCGTCGCCGTAGAGCAGGTCTCGGAGGTCTACTCGACCTCCGGCCAGTACGATCTTCTGATGAAGTGCTATCTCGACGAAAAGACCGACATCGGCCATTTCGTGACGAGCCGGATCCAGACGCTGCCGGGCGTGAAGGACACCTTCACCCTGATCACCTTCAAGGCGTTTTCCTGAGCACGGCCCTTCCGCAGAGGCATCTGCCAAGGGGCGAGGACTTCCTGCTCCTCCCGCCGTCCATCCAGCCCTACGCCTACCGCAACGTCGACAGGCTGTTCGCCCATCGCGTGATCGCCAGGGGGCCGAGCCCGCGCGAGCTGCCGCGCGGCACGGAGATCGCGCCGGTCTATTCGGCCGCCGGCCGCGAGCACGACGTCGCATCCTTCATGGATCGCAACGTGATCGTGGGCATCCTGGTGATCCATCGCGGCTTTGTCGTGCTGGAGCGCTACGGACTTGGCCTGCAGGAGCACGACCGCTGGTCGACCATGTCGACCGTCAAGTCGATGACCGCGATGCTTGTCGGTGCCGCCGTGCACGACGGCGCCATCGGGTCGATCGACGATCCGCTGACGGACTACCTGCCGGCGCTGCGCCAGTCCGCCTACGAAGGCGTGACCCTGCGCCATGTGATGACCATGTCGTCGGGCGTGCGCTGGACCGAGGTCTATCCCGACCGCAATTCCGACGTGAACCGCTACTCGAAGTCGCTGGCCGACAAGGTGCCCGACGGCGTGCTGAAGCTGATGGCCTCGCTGCCGCGTGCGCATCCGCCGGGCAGCACCTTCCTCTACAATTCCGGCGACACGTTCCTGCTGGGCGCCGCGCTCACGCGCGCGACCGGCAAGCCGCTGGCCGACTACATGTCGGAGAAGGTCTGGCAGCCGGCCGGCATGGAGTGCGACGCCTTCTACACGCTGGAGAGCGAGGGCGGGCAGGAGATCGGCGGCAGCCGCGCGGGCATGGTCCTGCGCGACTTCGGGCGTTTTGCCGAGTTCGTCCGCAATGACGGCGTCATCGACGGCACGCACGTGCTGTCCGAGGGCTGGGTCGAGGCAGCGGCGACGCCCGCCTTCAAGGTGCCGGCGCCGGTCGTCCCCGACATCACGCATTACGGCTACAGTTGGTGGCTGGGCGACGGGGTGATGGCCGCGATCGGCCATGCCGGCCAGCGCATCGACATCTACCGTAACGAAGATCTGTCAGTGGTGACGCTCGCGGCCCTGCCGCAACCGCCTTACGTGCCGCCGACCGATCACGATCGCCGTGCGGAGATCGTCACCTTCACGCAGGCCGTGAGGGCGGCCTGTTCGACAGCCAACGGGGAGAGCTGAGATGCCGACGACGCCCGCCAAGAAGCTCGAAGTCTTCGTCGAGCGCATCGTCATGGGCAGCCGCTGGCTGCAGGCGCCGCTCTATGTCGGCCTGGTGGTCGTGCTGGGTGTCGTGGTGGTCAAGTTCCCTTTCAAGATCTGGGACCTGATGAGCAAGGCGCTCACGGCGGAGGAGGCCGACCTCGTGCTGGCCGTGCTCTCGCTGGTCGACCTGATCATGGTCGCCAATCTCGTCGTGATGGTGATCATCTCCGGCTACGAGAATTTCGTCAGCCATATCGACGTGGACGAGACGCGCGACAGGCTGGCCTGGTTCGGCAAGCTCGACGCCGGCTCGCTCAAGATCAAGCTGGCCAGCTCGATCGTGGCGATCTCCTCGATCCACCTGCTGCAGCGCTTCCTCGAGGCCGGCGACTACGACAACGGCAAGCTCTACGCGCTGGTCGTCATGCACATGGCCTTCGTGGTATCGGCCCTTATGCTGACCTACATCGACAAGATCGGTTCCGACAAGAAAGCGGCCGGCGGCCATTGAGCCCGGATTCATTGATGAGAGGCGGCAAGGCAGCCCTCGCCATCTGGGTCGACATCGATCCGGCCGACCAGGCGTTCTTCGAGCACTGGCACAGCCGCGAGCATCTGGGGGAACGCGTCTCCTGCCCCGGCTGGCTGCGCGGCAGCCGCTTCAAGGGCGTCGCCCAACCCAACCGCTACCTGCTCTTCTACGACGCCGAGACCGCGGCCGCCTTCGAAAGCGAGACCTACTATGCCCGCCTGCGGGCGCCGAGCGAGATGAGCCGCGCCATCTTTCCGAAGTTCCGCGATACGTCCCGCACCGTCTGCGCGGTCGAGCAACGCTGGGGCGAGGGCATCGGTGCCGCGGTGCTCACCTTGCGCATGAAGGCGAGCAACGTGGCGCCCTTCGACAAGCTCGCCTCGCCGGAAACGGCGCGCGTCGACCTGCTGACCGGCCGCGCCAATATCGGCCAGGCGCAGACAGCCGAGAAGGACCTGCGCGGCGCACCCGATCGGCAGATCGAGCGCGCGCTGGTGGCGTTCTTCTGGTCGGTGGAAGCCGCCCAGGCGGCGCGTGCGCGTCACGCGCCGGAGGGCGAAGTCTTCGCTCTCCGACACACCGTGTCGAAGAGCGATCTCGTCGGTTAGTTGATCAGCCCGTAGAACTTTCCGGCGTTCGTGCAGGTGATCATCTTCACCTGGTCGGCCGGGACCTCGGCGAACTGTTCCTTGATGTACTTGTCGGAGTGCGGCCACACGCCGTCGCCGTGCGGGTAGTCGGAGCCCCACATCAGGCTCTCCGCGCCCATGTCGTCGATCAGCTTGGCGCCGATGCGGTCGAACTGGAACGTGGCCTTGCACTGGCGGCGCCAGTAGTCCGAGGGCTTCATCTTGAGGCCGAGGTCGGTGAAGCGGTCCTCCCACTCGAAGTCCATGCGGTCGAGCGCGTAGGGAATCCAGCCGCAGCCCGATTCGCCGAAGGCGATGCGGATGTTGGGGAAACGCTCCAGCACGTTGGCACCCATGATCGCGGCCAGGATGTTCACCAGGTTCATCTGGAAGCCCGAGACCACGGTGAAGAACACCGAGCGACCGACCCGGCCGCCATGCTTCTCGATGGTGCCCGGCGGGACGTTGGGGAAGGTATGGAAATGCAGCGGCAGCTGCACGTCGTTCACCGCCTTCCACAGCGGATCCCACATCGGGTGCCACATCGGCTCCATGTCCCACGAGCAGGAAAGCTCGAGGCCCTTGATGCCCATCTTGGCGACGCGATGGATCTCCTTCACCGCGGCGTCGATGTCGCCGTAGGGCAGGCAGGCCAGGCCGATGTGACGGTCGGGATAGTGGCTGCAGAAATCCTTCAGCCAGTCGTTGTAGATGCGCAGCATCTCGTTGCCGGCCTCGCGGTCGTTGAGGCGGCTGGCGGCGCCCAGGATGCCGTAGATCACCTCGGCGTCGACGCCATCGCGATCCAGGTCCTTGATGCGCAAATGCGGGTCTGAAATCCGGCGGATGTCCTTGGCGCCGTCGGCATAGAGGCCGGTCTCGGCCATGATGTCGACCCGGTGATGCTTGCCGGGGACGAACTTGGAGCCGGCCGGGCCGACGCCATTCTTGAAGCCGAACGAGGCGCCGTTCTTCGCGACCCACTTGGGCCCGTCGTCGGTGTCGGTGACGTAGGGCATGCGCTCCTTGAGATCGCGCGGGGCCATCGAGGTGAAGAGATCGGGCGGCATCCAGGGCAGGTCGAGGTGGCTATCGGCCGAGATGCGTTTGTACTGCATGGCGTTTGCTCCCTTGTATATCCTGGGCAAATTATGCGCGTCGTTCTGCAGCCTCTGCAATGCCCCTACTATTTCGCGGGTCGGCTTGTGTGCTAGGCATCGAAGGATGACTGACACAGCCGCATCCCGTCTCGACGGAGACTTCGACTACATCATCGTGGGCGCCGGCTCGGCCGGATGTGTGCTTGCGAACCGGCTCTCGGCCGATCCGAAGAACCGCGTGCTGGTGCTCGAAGCGGGCGGGCGCGACAACTGGATCTGGTTTCACATTCCGGCCGGTTACCTCTTCGCCATCGGCAATCCGCGCGCCGACTGGATGTTCCAGACCGAGAAGGAGCCGGGACTCAACGGCCGGGCGCTGAACTATCCGCGCGGCAAGGTGGTGGGCGGCTGTTCGGCCATCAACGGCATGATCTCCATGCGCGGCCAGTCGCAGGATTACGACCACTGGCGGCAGCTCGGCCTCACCGGCTGGGGGTGGGACGATGTCGCGCCGGTGTTCCGCAAGCTCGACAACCATTTCCTGGGCGACACCGAGCATCATGGCGCCGGCGGCGAATGGCGGGTCGAGGAATCTCGCGTGCGCTGGGAAGTGCTCGACGCGGTGATCAAGGCCGCCAACGAGATGGGCATCCCACAGACCGCGGACTTCAACACCGGCGACAATACCGGCGTGGGCTATTTCCACGTGAACCAGAAGCGCGGCATCCGCATGTCGGCGGCGCGCGCCTTCCTGAAGCCGGTGCTCAATCGGCCGAATCTGAGGCTCGAAACCGGCGTGCTGGTCGAGAGGCTGGCGTTTGAGGGCAAGCGTGCAACCGGCGTGGTCTTTCGCCAGGACGGCCGGTTGGTCGAGGCGCGGGCCAAGGGCGAGGTGATCCTCGCGGCCGGCGCGGTCGGCTCGCCGCAGATACTCCAGCTCTCAGGTGTCGGGCCGGCCGATTGGCTGGGCGAGACGGGCGTTCCGGTGCTGCACGACCTGCAGGGGGTCGGCCGCAACCTGCAGGACCATCTGCAACAGCGGGCAATCTACAAGGTGAACGGCGTCAAGACGCTGAACCTGGCCTACCATTCGCTGGTCGGGCGCGCGCTGATGGGCATGCAATATGCATTGCTGCAGAAAGGGCCGCTCACAATGTCGCCCTCGCAGCTCGGTATCTTCACGCGGTCGTCGTCGGATCAGGAGCGGTCAAACATCGAGTTCCATGTGCAGCCTCTGTCGCTCGACAAATTCGGCGAACCCCTGCATCGCTTCCCGGCGATCACGGTGAGCGCCTGCAACCTGCGCCCGACCTCGCGCGGCACGATCCGGCTGCGCTCGGCCGATCCCTCGGCCAAGCCTGTCATCGCGCCCAACTATCTCGCGACCTACGAGGACCGCACCGTTGCGGCCGACGCGATCCGCGTGACGCGGCGCCTGATGCGCCAGCCCGCGATGCAGCCCTACCATCCCGAGGAATACCTGCCCGGTCCGGGCGTCGGCGACGACGATGCCTCGCTGGCCAAGGCCGCGGGCGATATCGGCACCACGATCTTCCATCCGGTCGGCACGGCGAAGATGGGCCTGCCGTCCGATCCCCATGCGGTGGTCGATGAGCGTCTGAGGGTCATGGGGCTCCAGGGCCTGCGCGTGATCGACGCGTCGGTGATGCCGACCATCACCTCGGGCAACACCAATACACCGACAATCATGATCGCCGACAAGGCGGCTGGAATGGTCCTCGCGGATAACAGGTAAGGAAGCACACATGCGCAGGCAGGTTCTGGGATTGATCGCGGCGCTGGGCCTCTCGGTGCCGGCCGTCGCCGTGGCGCAGCAGCCGACCACCTTGAAGATCGTGGCGCACTCGGATCTGAAAATCCTCGACCCGATCTGGACCACGGCCTTCATCGTCCGCAACCACGCTTACATGATCTACGACACGCTGTTCGCGCTGGACGGCGAGCTCAAGATCAAGCCGCAGATGGTCGATACCTGGAAGATGAGCGACGATAAGCTCACCTGGACCTTCACCTTGCGCGACGGGCTCGAGTTCCACGACGGCCAGCCCGTCACCACCGAGGACGTGATCGCCTCGCTGAAGCGCTGGGCCTCGCGCGACAGCCTGGGCCACATCCTGTGGGGCAAGGTGGCCGAGCTGAAGGCGGTCGACGCCAAGACCTTCCAGATCGTGCTCAAGGCGCCGACCGGCGTCGTGCTGCAGGCGCTGTCCAAGCCCTCGGGCAATCCCTTCATCATGCCCAAGCGCATCGCCGAAACGCCGGGCACCGACCAGATCAAGGAGTTCGTCGGCTCCGGCCCCTTCATCTTCAAGGCCGACGAATGGAAGCCCGGCGACAAGACCGTCTACGTCAAGAATCCCAAGTACAAGCCGCGGCCCGAGCCGGCGTCGGGCCTGGCCGGCGGCAAGATCGCCAAGGTCGATCGGGTCGAATGGGTCGCCATTCCCGACCAGCAGACCGCGGTGAACGCGCTGCAGGCCGGCGAGATCGACATCATCGAGGCACCGCAGCACGACCTCTATCCGCTGCTGAAGAAGGACCGCAACGTCTCGATGGTGACCACCAACAAGTGGGGCAACCAGTACATCTACCGCTTCAATCAGCTCTTCAAGCCGTTCGACAATGCCAAGAACCGGCAGGCGATGCTCTATGCGCTGAACCAGAAGGATTTCCTGAACGGCGTCATCGGCGATCCCGAGTACTACACGGTCTGCAAGGCCATGTTCATGTGCGGCGGCCCCTACGAGACGACCGCGGGCTTCGCCGACAAATACGAGAGCGACTTCGCCAAGGCCAAACAGCTCCTGGCCGAGGGCGGCTACGACAACACGCCCGTCGTCCTGCTGCATTCGACCGATCTCTACGTGCTGACCAACATGGCGCCCATTGCCAAGTCGCTGATGGAGAAGGCCGGCATGAAGGTCGACATGCAGTCGATGGACTGGCAGACCCTGGTCGCGCGCCGCGCCAAGAAGGAAACGCCGGACAAGGGCGGCTGGAACGTGCTGATCACGTCAACGTCGGGCGTCGATTCGCTCGATCCGTTGACCTACAGCTTCATCAGCGCCGCCTGCGACAAGGCCTGGTTCGGCTGGCCGTGCGATGCGGAGATCACCCGCCTGCGCGACGAATTCGCCGACGAGGTCGATGAGGCCAAGCGCAAGCAGATCGTGGAGAAGCTCCAGCTCCGCGCCGCCGAGGTCCCGACGCACGCCTTCCTCGGCCAGTACAATAATGCGATGGCCATCCGAAAGAACATCGTCGGCAGCGTCGTCTCGCCCGTCCCGGTCTTCTGGAACATCGAGAAGAAGTAGCGGCGGCCTCGCGCCGCCGTCGATCAGACGACGGCGTCGCCCGCGATCTGGGTGCGCTGCATGCGGCGGTGGAACGGGCCGGCATCGTGGATCGCGAGATGCTTGGTGCAGCGATTGTCCCAGAAGGCGATCGAGCCCGCTTCCCAGCGGAAGCGGCAGGTGAATTCCGGCCGGTGGCCGTGATCCATCAGGAAGTCGAGCAGCGGCTTGCTCTCGCGGTCGGTCATGTTCTCGAACCGGCATGAGTAGGAGTGGTTCACGAACAGGCACTTGGCGCCGGTCTCGGGATGCGTGCGCACGACCGGATGCAGGCTCTCGGTCGGCCGCCAGTTCGAATCCTCGCGCACCCTGATCGAGCGGCGCGCATTCAGTCCGGCCTGCGGGCCGGCGACACGGATGTCGCTGTGCACGACACGCAGGCCCGCCAGCATCGACTTCATGCCCTCGGACAGGCTCTCGTAGGCGAGGTACTGATTGGCGAACAGCGTATCGCCGCCATAGGGCGGGACGTCGAGCGCGTAGAGGATGGCGCCCATCGGCGGCTCCGGCATCATCGTGGTGTCGGAATGCCACTCCTCGCCGACGATGCGCTCGTCGCCGGGCGCGCGCACGACGCGCACGATCTCGGGATCGCCGACGCCGGTGTTGAAGTTCGGGTGGATGAAGATCTGGCCGAAGCGGCGGGTGAAGGCCTTGTGGCTGGCATCATCGAGCGTCTGGCCGCGGAAGAAGATCACCAGGTGCTCGAGCAGCGCGCGGCGGATCTCGGCGATCGTCGTATCGTCGAGGCCGGCGGCGATGTCGACGCCGCCGATCTCCGCGCCCAGGGCGCCGGCGATGGGGGAGACGATGATGCGTTGGTAATCGGGCATGGCGGGATGATGCGGTCGGCCCGACGGCCGGGCAAGGTTGCGCCGACTGAACTTTTCGCCGGGCGGGACGTTAAGGCGGCGCAACCTTTGGTCGGAGGCGGAGATGGCGACACGAGAGGGCAGGGGATGGTGATCGCCGACCCGGGCGCCTGGACCAAGGCCGAGGTGCTGGCCCGCCGAATCTACCAGCTCGCGACAACCCCGATGCGCTCGGAGAATCATCCGACCTGGGATCCGACCTGGCGCAAGGCCATGGAGGCGGCTTTCGTGGCGATCGGATCGGGCGACGAAGAGCGGATGGACGACGCGCTGATACGCCTTGAACAGCTCGAACGCACCCTGTGATCGGGCGTTTCGG
Organism: Reyranella sp. GW821-FHT14A01; assembly: GCF_058803965.1. Taxonomy (NCBI): domain Bacteria; kingdom Pseudomonadati; phylum Pseudomonadota; class Alphaproteobacteria; order Hyphomicrobiales; family Reyranellaceae; genus Reyranella; species Reyranella sp. GW821-FHT14A01. The sequence goes on along the minus strand of NZ_JBXAPM010000011.1, from coordinate 241,996 downwards.
TCGATCCTGGACGGAATGTGTGGCTCAAATGTCTCAGGGGAGATTTTGCGTTGCCGCCGAGTGAGGCAGGAATGCAACCAAACCAAGGCGGAGGAGTTGTTCCTTGGTCGTTCCTTAAAAAGCGGGGAAATTAAATGAAGAAGATATTTGCAGCGGCGTTGATGGTATTGGCGCCGACCATTGCGCATGCCCAGACGATCAACGCGCAGGAAGGCTTTTACATCGGTGCCGGTGGCGGCGCCGCCTGGTTCATCGGGTCCAATTCCAACACCTCGAGCTGGACGGGTTGGGCGGTCGGCGGCAAGGCCGGTTACGACTTCGTCGGTCCGCGCGTCGAGCTGGAAGCCTCCTACGGCCAGATCCCGGTCTCGGCCAACATCCCGGGCACGGCGATCAACGGCAAGGTCGGCCAGCTCGCCGTGATGGCGAACCTGCTGTACGACTTCATGCCGACCTCGGTCATCACGCCCTACATCGGCGCCGGTGCCGGTATCGCCTTCGTCGACAGCAACTCCTCGCTGGGCAGCACGCAATTCGCCTATCAGGGCATCGTCGGCGTCGCCTACAATGTGAGCGAGCAGCTGCGGTTCATGATCGAAGGCCGCTATTTCGGCACGACGAACCCCAGCGTGAATACGCCGTTCGGCAACGTCAGCTTCCAGAACCAGAACATCTTGGCGCTGGCGGGCGTGCAGTACAAGTTCGTGGCGCCGCCGGCCGCTCCGCCGCCGCCGCCGCCGATGGTGGCCCCGCCGTCGTTCATGGTGTTCTTCGACTGGGATCGCTCGAACCTGTCGGCCCAGGCCCTGAACACGATCAAGCAGGCTGCGGGTGCCTACAAGCAGAAGGGCAATGCCCGCATCACGGCGACCGGCCACACCGACACGTCGGGCACCGAGGCCTACAACATGGCGCTGTCGCTGCGTCGCGCGAACGCCGTCAAGGACGCCCTGGTGCGCGAAGGCGTGCCGGCGACCGCGATCGCGGTGGTGGGCCGTGGCGAGCAGGGCCTGCTGGTGCAGACGGGCCCGAACGTCCGCGAGCCGCAGAACCGCCGCGTCGAAATCGTCATCCAGTAAGACGAACAGCCGTCAAAAGTTGACCGCCTCCGGCAACAAGCCGGAGGCGGTGCACGTTAGAGGGACGCCGGTCCGCAAGGTCCGGCCCTCCGGTTGCGGCTTCCCAACCCTCTCCCCGAGTGGCGGCGGCTGCGACCGGAGACCTTCTACCCCGACGATTCTCCCGTGAAAATCCGCCTTCCCGTGCTGGCCGCTCCTGCGATCGCCAGTGCCTTCGCTTGGGCACAAACCTTACGGCCAGCATTCATGGGCGGCATTCAAATGAGTGCCGGGCGTTGCAGAGCGGCAACACCTTGTGTCCGGGGCGTGATCAGCACACGCGCGCATTCTCGTGAACGCAACCCCCAGGCTTCCTCACCCGTTCTCTCGCCAACAGTTCACCTGTCAGGAGGCTCTCATGCTGAAGTTCACGAATATCGCCCTCGTTGCGGCTCTCGGCCTGGGCGTTGCGGCCTGCGGCAACAACCCGACGGACCGTGCCCTCACCGGCGGCGCGATCGGTGCCGGTACCGGCGCCGTGGTCGGCTCGACGATGGGCGCGCCGGTGGCCGGCGCGGTGGTCGGCGGCCTGGGTGGCGCCGCGATCGGTGCCGCGACGACGCCGCGCAACGACTACTACTATCGCTAACGTTCTCTTCGGAGACGGATCGGGCGGGTGCCATCGGCACCCGCTTTTTCTTTGCGACTAGGCCGCGACAGCCTGCGGCAACACCGGCGCGGTCGCGTCGAAACGCTTGCCGGCGCGCAAACAGAAGAGCGGCATCAGGAGCCGGTCGGCGATCACCTCGGTGCCCTCGTTGTCACCCAGCTTGAATCGGCCACGCTCGTCGGCCAGCACGGAGATGTCGGCCACCGCACCGGGCTTCAGCGTGCCGAGCGTGCCCTCCATGCCCAGCATGCGCGCGCAGTTGGTCGTCACCATCGGTACGATCTGCGGCAGGGTGAGGCCCAGCGCCAGCAGTTCGCTCATCGCATGTGACAGGCTGAAGCGTGCTGCGCCGGCGAAGGGATGCGCCTCCTCGGGATCGGAATGTGTCGACGGCGTGCCGGGCGGCGGCGGCATCGTTGTGTTGTAGCCATGCATGTCGGCACCCAGCGTATCGGGCATCACGCCGGCCTCGAGCGCCAGCCGCGCCATCTTGAAGGAGAAGTGGCTGCCGTGGCCGATGTCGATCCGGAGTCCGCGTGCCACCGCTTCGGCGACGATGGGATGCAGCTTGCCGTTCTGGTCGATGAAGCCGCCGGGATGGCGCGTGAACGGATGGGCGAGGATGTCGCCCGGTTTCATGAGATCCACGATCTGCGGCAGGATGCCGTCGGGATCGACGCCGTTGGAGCCGGTCGCGGGCAGTGGCCAGAGCTGGCCGAAATGGATGTAGACCGGCAGCGCCGTCTCGCGGCCGATCTCGGCGGCCTTGCGCATCACGTCCAGTCCCCAGCGCGCCATGCCGCCCACCTCGGCATGCGCCTTGATCCCGCGCACCAGGTCGGGGTTGGCGCGCGCGGCCTTGACCGTCGCCGCCACATCGACGCCGTCCGGTCCGTAGAGGTTGGGATAGTAATGGCCCTCGAGGCCGCCCACGACATAGGCCGAGATGAAGGCCAGCACCCGGCTGGCCGCCGGCTCGGCGATGAACTTCCGGAAGCCGGGGAAGGTCATGCAGGAGGACCCGCCCTGGTCGACCAGGGTGGTGACGCCGCTCTCGACGCCCACCAGGTCGGCCGGCAGGCCGAAGCGGCCCGAGACGTACGTGTAGATATGGGCATGGCTGTCGATCATGCCCGGCAGCACGATCCGGCCCCGCAGGTCGATCGTTTCGCGCGCCGCGGCGGCCGGCAGCGCCGCCTCGACCGCGGCGATTTTGCCGTCGCGGATCCCGATATCGGCCGGCCCGTCCCAGCCGGTCGAGGGATCGACCAGGTGGCCGCCGCGCAGCAGCAGGTCGAAGGGGGTGAGCGTGGCTGGGGTGGTTGGGGGCATGGGCGTTCTCCCGGGCTTTCGGGCCGGCATGGCGCAAGCACTGTGCCAATGCGAAAGTAGGGCCCATGGCGCGTCTGTTCACCCGCAACATCGAGAATTTCACCTGCGAACGCTGCGGCACCGAGGTCGAAGGCAATGGCTTCACCAACCACTGCCCGGCCTGCCTGTGCAGCAAGCATGTCGACGAGAATCCCGGCGATCGCGCGGCGGAGTGCGGCGGGCTGATGGAGCCCATTGCCGTCGAGCAGGCGCGCGGCCGCTACATCGTCGTGCACAGATGCCTGAAGTGCGGCCAGGTGAAACGCAACAAATCCGCACCGGAGGACAGTTCGCGCGCCCTGGTCGAGGTCGCCCGCCGGCGAGCGATGTCTTGAGGCTTTCCTTTCTTCTCGTCCTGTTCGTCGTCTTCATCGCCGGTCCGGCATCCGCCCAAGGGGTGGAGGATATCGAACAGGCGTGGCGCGCCTGGATGGAAAAGACCCAGCGCACGCGCGGCGGCCTCGTGGTGATGCATGCCGGCCGGCCGGTGCACGAGGTGACGATGGGCCGTCTCGCGGCCGGGGCTCCGGTATCCTATGCCAGCCTGTCGAAGGCCGTGACAGGCGTCTGCATCGCCACGCTGATCGAGCGCGGGACGCTTTCCTTCGAGACTCCGGTTTCGCAAGCGCTGGCGCGCACCATGACACGCACCGGACGGCCATCCGATCCGCGGCTCCTGCAGGTGACCGTCTCGGAACTGCTGGTCCATCGCAGCGGCCTCGGTCCGTCGATCGGCGGCGACGGCGACATGGCGAACTGGCTGCGCCGCAACTCGGGCGGCCGCACGGCCTTCGACGAGCAGCTCCGCTGGGTGTTTGCCCGAAAGCTGCAATACACGCCGGGCGAACGCTTCGAATACTCGAATGCCAACTACCTGCTGCTGGGCGCCATCATCGAGGAGGCGGCCGGCCAGCCCTACGAACGCTACTGCAAGGAGGCGGTGCTGACGCCGCTCGGCGCCCGCGACGCCCTGCTCGATCCGGCCTGGCGCATTCTGTCCAGCTACGGCGGCTGGCGCATGCCGCTGGCCGATTATGCACGCTTCTACCAGGCCTTCGCCCCGAACAATCCGGCGATCGGACCACGGGCGCGGCAATGGATGATGTCGCCGGACGGCAAGGAAGTGGGCGGCGGCGCCCATTACGGGCTCGGCACCTTCGTGCGGCCGACGCCGCGCGGGGGCGGCAATTTCTGGCATGCCGGCCGCTGGGTCTACGATCTGCGCAATGCCCACGACGGGCCACTGCATGTGTCCTATTCGACCTTCGCGGTGCGGCTGGGAGGCCTCGACGTCACCATGGTGAGCTATGCCGAGCCGGGGCGCGAGCAGGGGGACGGTGGCCTCGACGGGGCCTTGGGCAATGCGGCGCGCGGCGTGAAGCGGTGGCCGTGACGGTCAGCGCACCTGCCTAACGTACAGGGCCGCTGACGCGCACCAGCATGACGGTCGTGACGAGGGCGATCATGGCGACGACGAAGGTGACCCAGAGCACACCCTGTGCCCCGTAACTGGCCATCACCGCTGCCAGGACCGGCGGCGCGGAGGCCGACACGATCCCCTGGGGCAAAGCGAGACGGCCGAGATAGGTGCCGAACTGGGCGCGGCCGAACAGGGCCAGCGGCAGGGTGGCGCGCAGAACGGCCTTCATCCCGTTGGCGATGCCGTAGGCCATTATGCAGACCAGGGCGACGACGAAGTTGCCGCCGGCCAGCAACGCCAGGCCCAGGCCGAACGGCAGCACCGCGCTGGAAAACAGCGTCGAACTGGTGATCGTGTAGCGGTGGCCGAACGCCAGCTCGAACACCCGCACCGCCACCTGCGCCGGCCCGATCAGCGTGGCCAGCAGCAAGGCCGTCGCGGGATCGTGGCCGAGGCCGCGCAGCACGCCGATCGCGTGCACGATGAAACCGGTGAAGATGAAGGCGCCGCACGCGAAGGAGATCGACAGCAGCAGGAAGATCCGTTCGGTGTGGGCCGAGGGTGGCACCGGCGGCGCAGTACCCGCAGCGGCCTGAGTGCCGACCAGGGGCCGGCCGGGCAGCACCAGCAGATGGACCGGCGCGCAGATCGCGAGATGGATCGCGGCATAGATCAGCAGCACGCCGCGCCAGCCGAAGAGGAGTTCGAGCGCCTCCGAGACCGGCCAGAACACGCTCGAGGCGAAGCCGCCGATGATGGCCAGCACCGAGATGGCCTGCCGCGCCCGCGCTCCGGCGATCTGGGCGAGCGCGATGCTGGATGGCGTGTTCAGCGCCAGGGTCGAGGCGATGCCCATCGCGGCCCAACACAAAAGGTAGGTCACCATTCCCTGCGAGAGGGTGAGCGCGGCAAGCGACAGCGCGTACAGGACGGAGCCCACCGCCATGACGCTGCGCGCGCCGGTGCGGTCGAGCAGGCGGCCGACCCAGGGTGAGAAGAGCGCCCCCACGCCGAACATCACGGTGATACCGCCGTAGACGACCTCGCTCGGTAGACCAAGGTCGTGCTGGATATGGCGGCCCAGCACCGAGGGCATCAGGAAGGTCGTGCCCCAGCCCACGATCTGGGTGAGGCCAAGCCCGGCCGTGGCCTTGGCCGCTGGCGTGACCTTCACGCCGCCCGCGACTGCTCGGGATAGAGGGAAAGAAGTCCCGCTTCGCTGGCGGCGCAGACACCGCGCTCGGTGATCAGCGCCGTGACCAGCCGCGCCGGTGTCACGTCGAAGGCCGGATTGGCGCCAGCACTGCCTTCGGGAAGGATCTGCACCGTGGCCAGCTCGCCCGTCTCGGCCCCTTCTTTCACCAAACGCCCTGTCATGTGCGACAGCTCGCGGGCGCTGCGCTCCTCGATCGGGATGTTCCGCACGCCGTCGACGATGGTCCAGTCGATGGTCGGATAGGGCAGGCCGACATAGAAGGGCACGCCGTTGTCATGGGCGGCCAGCGCCTTCAGGTAGGTGCCGATCTTGTTGCAGACGTCGCCGCCGCGCGTCGTGCGGTCGGTGCCGGTGATGACGAAGTCGACCTGGTCGTGCTGCATCAGGTGGCCGCCGGCATTGTCGGCGATCACCGTGTGCGGCACGCCGTGCTTGCCCAGTTCCCACGCCGTCAGGCTGGCACCTTGATTTCTGGGCCGCGTCTCGTCGACCCAGACATGGATCGGGATGCCGGCATTGTGCGCCTGGTAGATCGGCGCCAGCGCCGTGCCCCAGTCGACGGTGGCCAGCCAGCCGGCGTTGCAATGGGTCAGGGCGTTGATGCGCCCACTCTTGTCTCGGGGCTTGAGCTTGCGGATGAGGCCCAGCCCGTTCTCGCCGATGCGGCGGCAGATCTCGGCATCCTCGTCGCAGATCTCGGCGGCGCGCCGGTAGGCGGCCTCGCGGCGCCTGGCGGGCGGTAGCGGCGCCAGCAGCGCCCGCAGATCGTCGAGCGCCCAGCGCAGGTTCACCGCCGTCGGCCGCGACTCCAGCAGCACCGTGTAGGCGCGGGCCAGCATTGCGTCGGACGGATCGGTCGCCATGGCCAGCGCCATGCCGTAGGCCGCGGCGGCGCCGATCAGCGGCGCGCCGCGCACGATCATGGTGCGGATCGCCACCTCGGCATCCTCCATCGTGCGGAAATCGCGCACGACGAAGCGATGGGGCAGCAGGGTCTGGTCGATCGCCTGGACGGTCGTGCCGTCGGCGCCCAGCCAGATGGTTCGGTAAGGTTTGCCGTCTACTTTCACGCCGCCACTTTAGACGGCGCGCGCCACCGCGTCGATTATCGCCGCCGTATCGAGCCCGTAGGTTCGATAGAGATCGGGAATGTCACCGGACTGACCAAATTTCTCGATGCCGAGCGGCACGACCCGCTGGCCGCGCACCGAGCCCAGCCACGACAGGGCCAGCGGATGGCCGTCCATCACCGTCACGATGCGTGCATCGCGCGACAAGGGCGCGAGCAGGCGCTCGATCGGACTGGCCGAGCGGTCGACCACGCCAGCCGTGCGGCCGCGATTCCGCTGCGCGGCCAGCCAGTCGGTGTGGAGCCGGTCGGGTGAGGTCAGCACCAGCAGGCCCGCACCGCCGAAGTCGCGCGCGACGCTCTCATGTGCGGCCACCGCTTCGGGCGTGACCGCACCCATGGCGACGATGGCCACGTCCGCGCCGTCTTCGGGCGGGGCGTACCAGTAGCCGCCGGACACGATGTCGTTGCGCTGCTCCGGTGTCAGCGTGCGCTCGGGCTGGGGCAGGCTGCGCGTCGACAGGCGCAGATAGACCGAGCCGCCATTCTCCTGCTGCATGTACTCGAAGCCGTGGCGCATCAGCACCGCCAGCTCGTCGACATAGGCCGGCTCGTACGAGACGAGGCCGGGCTGGCCGATGCCGATCAGCGGCGTGTGGATGCTCTGGTGCGCGCCGCCTTCCGGCGCCAGGGTCACGCCCGACGGTGTTGCCACCAGCATGAAGCGGGAGTCCTGGTAGCAGGCATAGTTCAGCGCATCGAGGCCGCGCGCGATGAACGGATCGTAGAGCGTGCCGATCGGCAGCAGGCGCGCGCCGAACAGTTGATGGCTGAGACCGAGTGCGGCGAGCTGGATGAACAGGTTGTTCTCGGCGATGCCCAGCTCGACATGCTGGCCCTTCGGCGTCTGCCGCCAGAGCTGCGCCGACACGACCTTGAGTTCGCGAAACACGTCCTCGGCCTCGGTGTGGCCGAACAGGCCACGCCGGTTCACCCAGGCGCCGAGATTGGTCGAGACCGTGACGTCGGGCGAGGTCGTGACGATGTGACGGGCGAGTTCGCCGTCCTCCGATGCAATCGCGTTCAGGATCTTGCCGAACCCTTCCTGCGTGCTCGACTTCCTGTCGGTCGGCTTCGTGAGCTGCGCAGGGATCGCGACGACCGGCGCCTCGGTGCGGCGGCGGCCTTCGGCGTTGAAGGGTGCTGCGTCGAGGAACGACTGCAACTCGGCCGGCGCGGAGGTGAGGCCCGCGAACTTCTCCCACTCCTGGCCATCCTCGATGCCCATGCCCTTCTTGAAGCCCGCCATCTGGTCGAGCGTCATCAGGCCGGAATGGTTGTCCTTGTGGCCGGCGAAGGGCAGGCCCTGGCCCTTGATCGTGTAGGCGATGAAGCAGGTCGGCGTGTCGTCGGTCACGTTCTCGAACGCGTCGATCACGGCCTGCATGTCGTTGCCGGCCAGGTTGGTCATCAGCCTGTGGAGTGCGGCATCGTCGTGCTGCTCGAGGATGCGTCGCACGCCGGGATACTGGTTGAGGTCGCGCGTCAGCGCCTCGCGCCAGCCGGCGCCGCCCTTGAACACCAGCGCCGAGTAGAGCGAGTTGGGGCAGGCGTCGATCCAGTCGCGCAGATGCGCGCCGTCGGGCTGCGTGAAGACCGTCTCCAGCAGCTTGCCGTATTTCAGCGTGACGACGCGCCAGCCGACCAACTCGAACATCTCGGCGACCCGGCCGAACAGCCGGTCGTTCACCACGCCGTCGAGGCTCTGGCGATTGTAGTCGATCACCCACCACAGGTTCCGGACATCGTGCTTCCAGCCTTCGAGCAGCGCCTCGAAGATGTTGCCCTCGTCGAGCTCGGCGTCGCCGACCAGCGCCACCATGCGGCCGGTCGGGCGCTTGCCGTCGCCGAGATTCTTGAGACGCACATAGTCCTGCACGATCGACGAGAACAGCGTCATGGCGACGCCGAGGCCGACCGAGCCGGTCGAGAAGTCGACGTCGTCCACGTCCTTGGTGCGCGACGGATAGGACTGCGCGCCGCCCAGCGCGCGGAAGCGTTCGAGCTTCTCGCGGGTCTGATGGCCGAACAGGTACTGGATCGCGTGGAACACCGGCGAGGCATGCGGCTTCACCGCGACGCGATCCTCGGGCCGCAGCACCGAGAAGTAGAGCGCCGACAGGACCGTCGCCAGCGAGGCACAGGAGGCCTGGTGGCCGCCGACCTTGAGCCCGTCGCGGTTGGGACGGAGGTGGTTGGCGTGATGGATCGTCCAGGCGCTGAGCCACAGCACCTTGCGTTCCAGTTCACGGAGGAGGCGGAGACGCTGGATGGGGGCTAGTGTGGTCATGTCCAACGGATACTCCTGACGGGCTGGAAGGTCCTTGCGTTCAGGTCGCCGAAAGCGCTGTATAGGGCAGGATTTACCTGGATTGTGGCAGATTGAGCAATGATCTCCCTGGACGCGATCGACCGGCGCATTCTCGAACGGCTGCAGCACGATGGCCGCCTCAGCAACGCCGACCTCGCCGAACAGGTCGGCCTGTCCTCCTCGCCGTGCTGGCGGCGGGTCAAGGCGCTGGAGGAGGCGGGCGTCATCAAGGGCTATGCCGCGCAGGTCGATGCCAAGTCGGTCGGCCTGTCGGTCAACGTCTTCGTCAGCGTGTCGCTCTCGACCCAGAACGAGAAGGCGCTGAAGGACTTCGAGCGCGCGGCGGCGGAGCGGCCCGAGGTGATGGAGTGCTACCTGATGACCGGCGACAGCGACTACCTGCTGCGCGTCGTGGTGCCCGACCTCGAAGCCTATGAGCGCTTCGTGATGGACTTCACCAAGATCCAGGGTATCGCGCAGATCAGGAGTTCGTTTGCGCTGCGTCCGGTGAAGCAGGGCGCGGCGCTGCCGTTGGGAGAGAAGAAGAAGGATCCTTCGCTGCGCTCAGGATGATACCATTTTCGTGATTGGCGCACTGCGCCGACTCCAACAACCGTGTCATCCCGAGCGCAGCGAGGGATCCTTAATCTTCCAACTCGATGACACCGCTCATCATCGGCTTGCAACGACCACCGATGTAAGTCGCGACAACCTTGCCATCCTTCTTCTCCGCGCAGGCCTGCAACACACTCGGCCGGCCCATGTCGAAGCCCTGGCCGATGGTTTTCGCCAGCGTGATATCGGCCTCGGGCCGGTGATGGGCCAGCACACCGATCAGCGCGACGTTGGCGGCGCCGGTCGCGGGATCCTCGGGGATGCCATGCTCGGGGGCGAACATGCGGGTGTGGACGTCGATCTCGCCGTCCTTCGCCTGGACGTAGAGATGGATTCCGACGAGGCGGTCGCGCGGCAGCTCGCGAGCGAAGACCTCGGCGCGTGGCGCGGCCCGGCGCAGCGCTTCGCGCGACTTCAGTTCGACGAACAGCAGTGGCGCGCCACATGAGGCGACGCGCGGCGGGTGGACATCGAGCTTCAGGTCCTCCGCCTGCAGCGAGCAGGCCCGCGCGACGAGGGCCGGATCGATCTCCTCGCCAAAGCTCAAGGGCACTGGGGCGGCGAGGCGGGTCGCCACGACGGCGCCGCCTTCGCGTACGATGTCCATCGCGACCAGCCCGGCCTTCTCTTCGAAGACCAGCCGGTCGCCTGCCACCGGCCGGCCGTAGCTGGTGCCGGCGCGGGCCAGGACGAAGGCGGTGCCGACATTGGGATGGCCGGCGAAGGGCATCTCGGCCTTGGGCGTGAAGATGCGGACCTCGGCCGTATGGGCCGGGTCCTTGGGCGGCAGCACGAAGGTCGTCTCGGCCAGGTTGAACTCGGCCGCGATGGCCTGCATCCGTTCGCCCGACAGGCCCTGTGCATCGGTGATGACGGCCAGCGGGTTGCCCCCGAACTGGCGGTCGGTGAAGACGTCGACGGTGACGAAGTGGAGTTTCATGATTCCAAATCTGCCATGGCGCGCTAATCTCGACGCATGACCAAAGCTCAGGCTGCTCCCAAAATCTCTTACGATCACGGCGTCTCGGACAAGAAGCTGATCGGCGAGACGATCGGCGCCTTCTTCGACCGCACCGTCGAGACCCATCGCGAGCGGGAGGCGCTGGTGGTCCGCCACCAGAAGGTGCGCTGGAGCTGGGGCGAGCTGGGCCGCCGGGTCGACGATCTCGCTGCTGGTCTGCTCACGCTGGGGTTGGAGCGCGGTGATCGGGTCGGTATCTGGTCGCCCAACACGTCGGAATGGACGCTGGCGCAGTTTGCGACCGCGAAGGCCGGCCTCGTGCTGGTGAACGTCAACCCGGCCTACCGGCGCGCCGAGCTCGAATACGCAATGAACAAGGTCGAGTGCAAAGCGCTGATCCTCGCCCCGGCGCTCAAGACCTCGAACTATCTCGAGATCGTCGACGATCTGGTGAAGGCCAGGAAGCTGCCGCACCTCAAGCATGTCATCCGGCTTGGGCCTGAGAAGACGCCGGGCATGCTGAACTTCGACGACGTCGCGACGGCCGGCGGCAATGAAGAGAAGGCGCGTATCGCCGAGCTGGGGCCGAAGCTGCAGTTCGACGACGCGATCAACATCCAGTTCACCTCGGGCACGACCGGCTTCCCCAAGGGTGCCACGCTCACCCACCACAATATCCTGAACAACGGCTACTTCGTGGGCGAGGGGCTGAAGCTCACGCCCGAGGACCGGCTGTGCATCCCCGTGCCGCTCTATCACTGCTTCGGCATGGTGATGGGCAATCTGGGCTGCCTGACGCACGGCTCGACCATGGTCTATCCATCCGACGCCTTCGACCCGCTGGCGACCCTGCAGGCCGTCGCTGAGGAGCGCTGCACGGCGCTCTACGGCGTGCCCACCATGTTCATCGCCCAGCTCGACCATCCCGAGTTCGCGAAGTTCGACCTCAGGAGCCTGCGCACCGGCATCATGGCGGGCTCGCCCTGCCCCATCGAGGTGATGAAGAAGGTGCAGAGCCACATGCACATGGGCGAGGTCACCATCGCCTACGGCATGACCGAGACCTCGCCGGTGTCGACGCAGTGCGCCACCGACGATCCGGTCGAGCGTCGCGTCTCGACCGTCGGCCAGGTGTTGCCGCACATCGAGATCAAGATCATCGATGCCGAGGGCAAGGCGGTGCCGCGCGGCGCGACCGGCGAGTTCTGCACCCGCGGCTATTCGGTGATGAAGGGCTACTGGAACGACGAGGCCAAAACGAAGGAGGCCGTCGACGAGGCCGGGTGGATGCACACCGGCGACCTCGCGACCATGGACGAGCAGGGCTACGTCAACATCGTCGGCCGCCTGAAGGACCTGATCATCCGCGGCGGCGAGAACGTCTATCCGCGCGAGATCGAGGAGTTCCTCTACCGGCACCCGAAGATCCAGGACGTGCAGGTGATCGGCGTCCCCGACTCGCGCTATGGCGAGGCGGTCTGCGCCTGGATCAAGCTGCATGCCGGCCAGACCGCGACCGACGAGGAGATCCGCGCCTTCTGCCAGGGCCAGATCGCCCACTACAAGATCCCGCGCTACATCGAGTTCGTGCCGGAATTCCCGATGACCATCACCGGCAAGATCCAGAAGTTCGTGATGCGCGAACAGACGATCGAGAAGCTCGGGCTCACGGCGCAGAAGACGGCCTGAGGCACGCCGCCCGCGAATTTATCTTCTGTGAAGCGGCACGGACGCGAATTGTGACCGTTTAAGGGAACGTGCAACGCATCTGTCGGCACTGCCGTTGTAGGCCGGTCCGAGATCAACCGGGTATTGCTCGTGAAGTCCGTCGCCGTTGCGTCCACCGATGCGTCCGCCCGTTCCCACAACCGATATCGAGCCCTCTATCAGGTACCGCTGGTCCGCATCGCGCAACCAGCCGCGCGCTTTCCCGCGTTCGATCATCTGCGTGTCTTCGTGATCGCACTGGTCGTGCTGCAGCATGTCGCGCTGGGCTACATGGTCGGCGCTCAGGCGGTGTCGGCCGGTTCCTACACCAACGGCAGCGCGCCGGTCGTCGACATGGCGCAGTGGTCCGGCTTCAACGCCATTGTCACCTGGACCAACGGCTTCTTCATGCCGCTGATGTTCCTGCTGTCGGGCCTGTTCGTGCGTCCCTCGCTCGCACGAAAGGGCCTGCGCCAGTATCTGATCGACCGCGCCCTGCGGCTGGGCGTGCCGCTCCTCGTCGGCATCGTGACGATCGTGCCGCTGTCCTATTACGCCGCCTATCTGCTGAGCGGGGGCGGCGACAGTTTCGCCGCGTTCTGGGCGCGCATGGTCACGGTCGGGCCGTGGCCGAGCGGGCCGCTCTGGTTCGTGGGCGCGCTGCTGGTGTTCGATGCCGTTCTGGCGATGCTGCTGGCGCAGGATCGCGTCTGGCAGTTCGCGCGGCGCTTCGGTCAGGCGTTGGATCGCATGCCGGCCGGCGCGTGGCTGATGCTGTTCATCGTGGCCAGCGCGGCGGCGTACCTGCCGTTCCATCTGGCCTTCGGCAAGCCGCACTGGCTGACGGCCGGACCCTTCGGCATCCAGACGAGCCGTGTCGGCCTCTATTTCCTGTCGTTCGCCGCGGGTGCATTCATCGGCCCGGAGCGCCTCGCGCGGGCCTTCGAGCGGCAGTGGATTCGCTGGCCGATGCTCGCCATCGTCGCGACGGCCGCCTTCTTCGCGCTGGACGGTCGGCAGGTGCCGTCGTGGGTCGATGGCGTGATGCTGGTGTTGTTCTCGACCATCACGGCGCTCGGCCTCCTGGCGCTCGCGGTCCGCTTCTCCAGCCAGTCAGGCCCGATGGGCAACAGCCTCTGCGCCAACGCCTATGGCATCTACCTCGTGCATTGGCCGATCGTGCTGTGGCTCCAGTTGCTCCTGCTGTGGACGCCGCTCGGCCCGCTGGCCAAGGGCGTCCTTGTGATGAGCCTGGGCTTCAGCCTGAGCTGGCTCGGCTCGAGCCTGCTGCGTCGCCTACCGGGAGTCTCGCGCGCGGTGTAGCGCGACCGGCCTACGGCCGGTGCGCCTCAAGGAACATCCTGATGTGGCGCACCGCCAGCGGAACGCGCTCCGGCGTGTCCTTCCACGGGTAGAGCGTGACCTGTGAATTGGGCGACAGCATCGCCACTTCCATCGCGACCTTGTAGGGGTGCGGCGGGCTGTCGTCGGGCGCGACCAGGATCGGCGTCTTGCAGTTCTTCACGAAGTCGCGCGGCACGGTGAACACGAAGTCGGCCTTCTTCGTGTACATGTTGGTGAGGAACTGGCTCACCTGGTCCATCGTGTACTCAGGCCGCTTCGCTGCGAAGTCGGGACCCCAGCCCTTCATGTTGTTGTCGTAGAACTGGTTCGGCAGTTCGGGGCGGAAGCCCGAAGGCTGCGTTAGCACGGCGGCGACGACGCGGTCGCCCACCCGCTTGATCAGGTTCCAGATCAGCGGCTGGCCGATGCAGTAGCCCAGCACCATGAACTGTTTGGCGCCGAGATGGTCCATCAGGCCGATATGGTCGTCGGTGAAGGCGTCCCAGGTGCGCTCAATGTCGAGCGGGCCGGTCGACTGGCCGCCATTGGCGTTGCGCAGGTCGGCGCAGATGCAGCGGAACCTGTTGCTGAACTCCTTCATCGCGCTGAACGGATGCGTCCGGTCGAGGCCGGCGATGGTCGAGTTGAGGCCGCCACCCGGAATGATCAGCAGCGGCAGGCCCGAGCCCACCTCTTCATAGTGAATGCGGACGTCACCTTTTTCGTAGAACGGCATGGTTGTTTTCTCCCTGCCGCCAAGGTGCCATGCGCCGGGTCAGGGTGCAAAGATGAGACAGGTAGTGGTGCCATGCGCCAACAGGCGTCCAAGCCGGTCCGCGATCCTTTCCTCTGCGGTGCCGACGCGGCGCCCGGCATTCAGCACGAGTCCCTCGGCGCGGATCAGCCCGGTCTCCGGTGTGATCGGCCGCATCAGCGAGATCTTGAACTCTACCGTCGTCTGCGCGAGCCCCTTCGCCAGTGTCGTCTGGATCGCGAGGCCCATGCAACTGTCGAGCAACGTCGCCGCCAGCCCGCCATGGACCGTGCCCGACGGATTGAGATGCTTATCGGTCGGCACGATCGCAACGACGACGCGGCCGCTCGCGGCCTCGACCACGTCATAGCCCAGGGTCTCAGCAATCGTGTTGAGCGGCAGCGTGCCGTCGGCCAGGCCTTGCACGAATTCGAGTCCGGTCATCCCGGCACGCGCTTCAGGCGTGACGGTTCCAAAGGTCTTGCGGGC
The DNA here is from genome assembly GCF_058803965.1 of Reyranella sp. GW821-FHT14A01. Taxonomy (NCBI): domain Bacteria; kingdom Pseudomonadati; phylum Pseudomonadota; class Alphaproteobacteria; order Hyphomicrobiales; family Reyranellaceae; genus Reyranella; species Reyranella sp. GW821-FHT14A01. Next base: position 226,951 of record NZ_JBXAPM010000011.1, on the reverse strand, counting down.
GGCTGGGTTCGGCATCGAGACGACTCTCCGGGTTGGGTTTTCATTTACACACTTACTGTCGAGCGCCGTACGTGTCTGGCCGCATTCGGACCCGTCAGCGTCCTCCGATGCACAATCTTCGGTAGCACGGACGAAAAGATTCCTGCTACGGTGGCGTTCTTGGGGGAGAGATCAACGCAATGAAAAGTATGGGACGTCGCCAAGGCCCTGTTGGCGCTCGGTGTGACGCTTGGCGCGTGCACGTCCGAACAGAAAGTCGTCACGCAATCGAATGCGACAGCCGTATCGGGTCAGAAACTAAGCCGGGTGCTGATCGGCGTTCGGCTCCGTACCACGCGGCTGACGCCAGCCCAGTATGAATCGCTTCTCCAGCCTTCTGAACTGAGACAGGCCTTCGAAGCGAAATGGACACCGCTCGGGATTACCGTCGAAGTCGTCGATGGCGATAAATTTCCGGGAGACAGTCCCATGGCCTTTATTACGGACATCAATACGCGCTTCCAGGCCAGCCAGGTACTCCTGCTGCATACAAGCCACGCGCGGTGGCGTGGCGCATACGTCCAGGATTACGACATCGATGCAGACCTCTATGACAGCACGGCGGGAAAGCGCATCTGGCGCGGTTCGACTTCATTGCCGGACTTCTGGCGGGTTGTTGGCACACCGTCGAAGCGTCCGGAGGCGGCGGATCGCTATGTCGACGGCCTGACGGCGACGCTGCGAAAGGACGGGCTGATTTGAACCCGCTGCAATCCGTCTTGTCGCGCCGGCTGTTTCTTCTAACGGCAACCGGCGCCGCAAGTGGGTTGGCCGCGTGCGTGTCAACGGACACGGCGTTCGTCCATGAACCTCGGCCGGCCTCATCGCCACCGGTGAAGATGCAGCGGTTGTTGCTGTGGCTGACGCCGAATGACGAAAGACTTGATGGTGCGGGCATTGCCGCAAGATTCGAGAGCGCATTGGCGCCCTACGGCGTTGCCGTCGAAACCGGCCGATCGACAAAGCTGGAGGTCGACCGGAGTGGCGACCAGAAAGGCATCATCGAGAGGTTCAATCCGACGTACAGGCTCGAGATCGACGTGGGCGAAGGTCGTACGGCAAGCCAGGGCAGCACCGTCATCGGAATGTCGTTCCTGGTGCGCGGCGTGCTCTACCGCGGAGCCAACCGGACGCCCCTCGAACGATTCGATTACCACGCACGCTCCAAGAGCATCCCGCGCTTCGTGGACCAAGTCGTCGAGAGCCTGAAGGCCGGCGGCTACCTCTAGCCCAGCAGGCGCTTCACCACATCGAGCTGGATGTGCGCGGCATCAACCATCTCGGCGATCGGCACGCTCTCGTTGGCGGCATGGCCTTGCGCGCCGGAGCCGGGACCAAAGTTGATGATTTCGATGCCGTCGTCGGCATAGTAGCGGCCGTCGCTGACGCCGGTGGCGTTGAGGAACTTCACCTTGCGGCGGCTATGGGCCTTCACCGCGGCCTCGAAGGCGCCGACGGCTGCGCCGTTCTCGGGCGCGAAGAAGCCGTTGGTGCCGGTCAGGAACTCCACGCCGTACATCGCCTTCGGCTCGCCGACGCCATCGACCACCTTCTTCAGCTCCTTGAACGCGTCCTTCACCTTTTCATTCGGGAGCAGGCGGCGGTCGATCTCGACGGTGCAGGCCGAGGGCACGACGTTGGTGTTGTGGCCGCCATGGAACATGCCGATGTTCACCGTCGATTTCATCGCGCCCGAGACGCGCGTCGCCAGCGCCTTGTCGTAATAGGAGCTGAGCGCACCCACGAGGCGCATCATGCGCAGGATGGCGTTGTCGCCGGCTGCCGGATTGCCGGCATGCGCGGCGCGGCCCTTGGTGGTGAGGCGCGCCCACATGACGCCGCGCTCGGCCACGATCAGGTTGTTCTCGGTCTGCGCGCCCAGGATCAGCGCGTCGGGCCTCACCTTGCCGCTCTTGCGGAGATACTCCATGCCCTCGGGCCCGAGATTCTCCTCGTCGGCCACGAAGGTGAAGATCAGCTCGCCCGACGCCGGGCCGCCGCGCCGCGCGATCTCCTCGGCGATCCATATCTGCACCGCTATGCTGCCCTTGCAGTTGCCGGCGCCCAGCCCGTAGACGAGGCCGCCCTTGACCAGCGCCTTGTAGGGATCGCTCTTCCAGTTCGAACGCTCGCCGACGCCCACCGTGTCGACATGGGCGTTGAAGGCGATCACGGGTCCTTTCGCCTTGCCCTTCATGCGGGCGACGACATTGTCGACGCCTTTCTTGTGGGTCGCGATCTCGACCTTGTAGCCGGCCTTCTTCAGGCGCTTGGCCGTATAGGCGCAGATCTCGACCGAGGTGCCGGGCGGGTAGGGGCTCGGCAGCGCGATCAGGTCGGACAGGATCGAGACGAGTTCGGACTGCATCTTCTTCGACATGAATTCGAAATCCTTATTCAAGCAATTGTGTCATCCCGAGCGCAGCGAGGGATCCTTGCTGATCGGTAAGGATCCCTCGCTGCGCTCGGGATGACACGAATCAACGATTGGCCAGTTCGGCCAGCACTTCGACCAGGACGCGGGCGCCGGCGGCGAGGTCCTGTGGGGTGGCGTTCTCGATCTCGTTGTGGCTGATGCCGCGCTCGCAGGGAACGAAGATCATGCCGGTGGGGCAGAGGCGGGCGATGTGCATGGCGTCGTGGCCGGCACCCGAGGGCATGTCCATGTTGGAGAGCCTGAGCGCATTGGTCTTGGCGCGCACCAGGTCGATCACCATCGGATCGAAGTTGGTCGGCGGCACGGCCGTCACTCGCTCGATGCCACTGGTGCAGGGCGCGGCCTTCGAAGCGACGATCTCCTTCAGCTTCTGCTCATGCGCCTCCAGCACGGCATCGTCGGGATGGCGCATGTCGATGGTGAAGGTCGTGCGGCCCGGCACCGTGTTGGGTGAGCCCGGCGCCACGTCGACCCTGCCGATGGTGAAGCGCAGCATGTCGTCGGCATCGGTCGTCGCCTCGTACATCGCCTGCGCGATGCGAAGGGCGGCGGCGAACGCATCCTTGCGGGCGGCGCGCGGCGTCGTGCCGGCATGGGCTTCCTCGCCGTGCGTCGTGACGATGTAGCGGCGGCTGCCCTGGATGGCGGTCACGACGCCGATGGTGGTCGTCGCGTTCTCCAGCCGCGGCCCCTGCTCGATATGGGCCTCGACATAACCAGCGAGCGGGAAGCCGGGCTTGCCGTCGCGCATCGGCGCCGGTGCGGCCTCCAGCGTCTCGGCGAGCGCGTCCTTCAGCACGACGCCCTTCCAGTCCTTCACCTGGAGCATCTCGTCGAGGTCGTTGTGGCCCGCGAACACGGCCGAGCCCATGGCGCCGGGCTGGAAGCGCGAGCCTTCCTCGTTGGTCCAGGCGACCGCCACGACGGGACGGCGCGTCTTCACGCCGGCGTCTTCCAAGGCTTCAAGCGCCTCGAAGGCGGCGAGCACGCCGTACATGCCATCGAAACGGCCGCCGGTCGGCTGGCTGTCCATATGCGAGCCGCTCATCACCGGCAGCGCCTTCGGGTCGGAACCCTCGCGGCGCACGAAGAGATTGCCGATCGCGTCGGTCGAGATCGAGAAGCCGCGGGCCTTGGCCCAGGAGCCCAGCAGGTTGCGCGCCGCCGCGTCCTCGGCCGACAGCGCCTGCCGGTTGACGCCGCCCTTCGGCGTGCCGCCCAGCTTCGCCATGTCGGCGTGTCGTCGCCACAGACGCTCTTCCCTGATCGCTTCGGCCGCGCCCATCTCGCCTCCACAAGCTTGTCGCGCGAGCTATAGCCGCGCCATAGTCGGGCTTCAATCGCCCGCCCATTCGACGTCTGTGTTTCCGGGGACCTCATGCACAATCATCTCGACCGCAACCTGATCGGCTACGGCCCCAATCCGCCGGACGCGCAGTGGCCGGGCGACGCCCGCATCGCGGTGAGCTTCGTGCTGAATTACGAGGAGGGCGGGGAGAATACGATCCTGAACGGCGATCCCGCCTCCGAGGTCTTCCTGACCGAGACGCCGGGCGGCACGCCGATCGTGGGCGGCCGCGATCTCTCGACCGAGTCGATGTACGAATATGGCAGCCGCGCCGGCTTCTGGCGCATCCTGCGGCTCTTCCAGGAGCGCAACATGCGCTTCACGTCGTGGGCGGTGGGACGTGCGCTGGAGCTCAATCCCGCCGCCGGCAAGGCGATGGCCGAGGCCGGCCACGAGGTGGCGAGCCATGGCTGGCGCTGGATCAACTACAAGGATTTCACGCTCGAGCAGGAGCTCGACCATATGCGGAAGACGGTGAAGGTGATCGAGCAGACTGCCGGCAAGGCCCCGGTCGGCTGGTACACCGGCCGCTTCGGCATGCACACGCTCGAAGCCGTCCTCAAGCATGGCGGCTTCCTCTATTCGAGCGATTCCTATTCCGACGACCTGCCTTACTGGGTGAAGGTCGGTTCCGAGCCGCATTTGATCATTCCCTACACGCTCGAAGTGAACGACATGAAGTTCGGCGTGGCGCCGGGCTACACCGCGGGCGACGGCTGGCTGCAGGCGATGAAGGACAGCTTCGATGTCCTTTATGCCGAGGGCAGCCGCACGCCGAAGATGATGTCGATCGGCCTGCATTGCCGTCTCGCCGGCCGCCCGAGCCGCGCCGCGACCCTGGCGCGCTTCCTCGATTACGTGGCGTCGAAGCCCAAGGTCTGGGTGGCGACGCGCGAGGAGATCGCGCGCCACTGGATCAAGGTGCACCCCGCAAAGGGTTGATCAAATCCTGATCATGCCGGCGCGGTCGCGCGCTGGGCGATGCGGAAGGCCATGTTCGCCACGACGGTGAGCACGAACAGGGCGATGGCGAACAGGATCGGCACGAAGGCATCGCCGGTCCTGTCGAACAGCCAGCCGGCGATTGCCGGAGCCGGCGCGCTCACCAGGAAGTAGAAGGCGGAGTAGACGCCCATACCGAAGGCGCGCTTGTTCGGCGCCATCGCGGCACCCGTGAGCGCGACGATGAGGCCCGCGGGCGCCATGCCGAGCAGGCCGAAGGCGAGGCTGAGCGGCACCGCCCATCCGGTGTTCGGCAGCAGGGCCAGCGAGGCCATCGCGCAGACCAGGCATATGTAGAGCACGAGGTCGGAGCGGCCGGTGCGATCGGCGATCTGTCCGCACAGCGCGCCGGAGAAGATCATCACCCAGCTTGCCAGGCTGATGATGGAAGCCGCCTGCAAGGGGCCGATGCCGGCGGTGATCAGCATGCGCGGCGCAAAACTCAGATAGACGACGTAGGCCGCGTTGAAGAATGCCCAGACCGCCGACGCGAGCAGGATCAGCGTCCATTCGCGACGGGTGAGCCGCGACGACTGGACGATCGGCGCGGCGCCGTCGCGCACCGGCGGCGGGCGATAGGCCACGAAGACGAGGAGCGCGGCGGCCAGACAATAGACCGCCGCGACCATGAACGGCGCCGGCCATCCATGAAAGACCGCGAGCTGGCCGTGGACGATCTGGCCGAGTGCTATGCCGAACGGCCAGCTCATGACGAGGATCGCCATGGCGGTTGCCAGTTCGCGGCCGGCGAACCAGTCGACGACCATCTTCGTGAAATAGATCGAGGTGACCACGAAGCCGACGCCGCACAGCAGCCGCCCCAGCGCCAGGACGCCGAACCCGTCGGCGAGCGACGCGACGGCGCCACCGACGGCCAGGGTGAGCAGGCCCGAGGCCACGAGCTTGCGATCGGAGACGTAGCGTCCGGCAAGGCCAGCGGGGATCGCGAGCACGAGGCCCGGCATCATGAACAGGCCGATCAGCGTACCGATCTCGGCGAAGCTGAGATGGAGTTTTTCCGCCACCGGATCGGCAACCGAGCCCATGGTCTGGAACTGGAAACCGAGTCCGACACGGGCCGCGAACAGCAGAGCGAGCATCGTCCAGCGCGAGGGAGAAGGGGTCGTCGACACGTCGTCTCGGCTCCTGTTGGTCGCGAAGATCTCCCGTGGAGTTTCGCGCGCCGACTTTGTCAGTGTCCCTGCGTTAAGGCGAAATAATTACAAATGATACACGAAGGGCGATGTGGTTCCCGATGGGCGCGAGCTGCCGAAGGGCACTCAATCGCTGGCGGGCAAGGCTTTCCGGCGTGTCTGGTTCACGACGCGTTCCCTCTGCCGCCGCGCCGGCTGGGGTTTACCCTGCCTGTGGATCATGTGAACAATAACGAGTTGTGATCGTATCTCGCCCCGCCACTCTGTCGATCCTGCTCGCCACGCTCTGCGTCGGCCCAGGATGCGCCAAGAAGCCAGCAGAGACAGCCGCGGCCCCGATGGGGCCGACGGAGCATGAACTCTTCGTCAAGTCGCGCAAGGACGAGGTCGTGCAGTCGCTGGCGGTTTGCGAGAGCGGAAGCTGGGGCCCGCATGCGCAGCGCATCGTCGCCGGGCGCGGCGCGTATCACGGCCGCTTCCAGTATACCGTGCGCACCTACATCACCTTCCAGCAGCGTCGCGACGGCACGGTCCTGACGACCCAGGAAGCGATCGAGGCGGCGCAGGACTATGAGAAGGCTGCATCCCTCACCGAGTGGGTGATGTTCGAGCAGGGCGAGACCTGGCACTGGCCGCTCTGCAACCGCAAGCTCGGCCTCGCCAACAAGGTCCGGGAAATCAACGCGCTGTAGTCGGGGTCTTTCCTCGGAGCGCGCCACTAAAGGGCGGAGTAACCTCCGCCCTTTAGTGGCGCGCTCCAATGAGATACCGTCGCTTTACCGCAGCTCGGCGCAGAATTCCTGGATGCGGCTGCAGCCTTCGCGCAGGCTGGCCATGTCGGTGGCGTAGGAGATGCGGAAGTAGGGGCTCATGCCGTAGGCCGCGCCCTGCACCGTGGCGACATGCTTCTCTTCCAGCAGTGCCGTGACGAAGTCGGTGTCGTTGGCGATCTTGCGCCCGCCCTTCGTCGTCTTGCCGATACAGCCCGCGACGTTGGGGAACACGTAGAACGCGCCCTCGGGCATGTGGCAGGTCAGGCCCTTGGCGGCGCGCAGCATGCCGACGACCTCGTCGCGACGCTTCTGGTAGTCGGCGGCCCGTTCCTTCAGCAGCTCTTGCGGCCCGTTTAGGGCCGCGACGGCGGCGGCCTGTCCGATCGTCGAGATGCCCGAGCCGATCTGGCCCTGCATGTTGGTCATGGCCGCGATCATCGCGCGCGGGCCGCCGGCGAAGCCGACCCGCCAGCCGGTCATGGCATAGGCCTTCGAGGCGCCGTTGACCGTCAAGGTGCGGTCCTTCAGCGCCGGCTCGACCTCGGCCACGGTGCTGAACTTCGCGTCGCCGTAGACCAGGTGCTCGTAGACGTCGTCGGCCATCACCAGCACATGGGGATGCTTCAGCAGCACGTCGCAGATCTGGCGCATCTCGGCCGGCGAGCAGACCGCGCCCGTCGGATTGTTGGGGAAATTCAGCACCACCCACTTGGTCTTGGCCGTGATGACCTCGTCGAGATCGGCGGCGCGCAGCTTGAACTGGTTGTTCTCCGGACACGACACCGGCACCGGCTTCGCGCCGGCGATGACGGCCTGGTCGGCATAGGAAATCCAGCCCGGCGCCGGGATGATCACCTCGTCGCCCGGGTTCACGCTGGCCATCAGCGCATCGTACATGATCTGCTTACTGCCGTTGGAGACCATGATCTCGTCCAGCGCATAGTCGAGATTGTTGTCGCGCTTGAATTTGCGCTGGATCGCTTCCTTGAGCGGCCTGATGCCGTCCTGCGGCGGATACTTGGTCTCGCCGGCCAGCGCCGCCTGGTGCGCGGCTTCGATCGCGTGCGCCGGGGTGGGAAAGTCGGGTTCGCCCGAGGAGAGGCCCACGATCTTCACGCCCTGCGCACGCAGGTCGCGCACCTTGCGGGTCATGGCGGCCGAGGCCGACACCTTCACGTTCTTCAGACGATCGGCAACCTCGAACATATTTCCCCTAGCTTTCACTTCTTCTTGGCGATGGTGAGCGCGATGCCGCCCAGGATGGCCGCCGACGCCAGCAGCAGCCGCGCGGTGATGGGCTCGGCGAGTAGCACCACGCCCCCCAGCGCGGCAATGGCCGGGACGCAAAGCTGTATTGTCGCCGCCGAGGTGGCGGAAAGCGCCGGAAGCGCGGCGTACCACAGGACATAGCCCAGGCCCGAGGTCACGGCGCCCGAGAGTACGGCGTAGATCAGGCCCGTTTGGTCGGGACTGGACTGCGTCGCTGCAGCCAGACTGAGGACGGCGGCAAAAGGCACGGCGCGGATGAAGTTGCCGCCCGTCGCGGCGGTCGGATCGCCGGCTCCGCGGCCCAGCAGCGAATAAACGCCCCAGGCGATGCCGGACACCAGCATGAGGCCTGCTGCAAAAGCTGGCGGCGCCGAGAGGCCGGGCAGCAGGAGCCAGACGAGGCCCGCGACCGCGACCAGCACGCCGACCAGCCGCAACCCGCCCAGCCGCTCGCCTTTGAACAGGCCGTAGCCGGTCATGGTGAGCTGCACCGCGCCGAACAGCAGCAGCGCGCCGGTCGCGGCCGTGAGGTCGCGATAGGCGAAGGAGAAGCAGACCGCGTAGGCGAACAGCATGGCAGCCATCGGCCAGCTTCCAGCCGCCAAGGGTTGCCGGCGGCGCGAGCGCAGCAGGATCCAGAGGATGAGCGCGCCGGAGGCCAGTCGGATCGAAGTGAAGCTCGCGGCGTCGATCGAGGTGTCGCGCAAGGCCACGCGGCAGAGCAAGGAGTTGCCGGCAAAGGCCAGCATCGCGAAGACGATCAGGAAGGGCAGGCGCAGCGTCGGGCTCATGTCGCTCAGAACGGCGCCTTCAATCCGCTCTCGCGCGCGACCTTCTCGAGATCGGCCAGCGTATCCTGGGGCAGCGATAGCCCGTCCCGGCGATTGGCCGCCTCGTTACGCGCCTCGATCTCGCCGGGATAGAAGACTTCCTGGTGACCCTGTGCCAGCGGCACGGCTTTCAACTCGCCGATCATCTCTTCCATACGCGCGTTGAACGATGCCAGCGGTTGGAACGCCGCGATGTCGAGCACGATCATGAGCTGGCCGGCGCCGCTCTTGCGTTCGGTCTGGTAAGGACCGGCGACGCCGGTGCCGAAGGCACTGCCGGTCAGCACGCCCGACAGCATGTCCATGGTGGCGGCGATCGCATAGCCCTTGTGGCCCGCCATCGGCAGGATGATGCCGTCGATCGCGGCCGCTGCGTCGATGGTCGGCGCGCCTTCGGCATCAATCGCCCAGCCTTCGGGAATCGTCTCGCCGCGCTGCTTGGCGAGGTAGATCTTGCCGCGCGCCACGCCGGTATTGGCGATGTCGAGCACCATCGGCGCCAAGCGGCCGGCCGGCGCCGCCCACGACCAGGGATTGGTACCGACCGTCTTCTTGCGGCCGCCCCATGGCGCCATCGCCGGGCTGGCGTTGGTCGACAGGAAGGCGACGCAGCCTTCGCGCGCGGCGATCAGCGTGTAGTAGAGCGCCGTGCCGAAATGGTTGGAGTTGCGCAAGGCGACGGCGGCGATGCCGAAGTCGCGCGCCCGCCGCACCGCCTCGCGCATGGCGAACACGTTCAGCACCTGGCCCATCGCGTCGCCGCCATCGATCACCGCAACGGCCTTGGCGTCGACAGCGAATGTCGGTTTTGCGACCGGCGCACAGACTCCGGCCTTCAGACGCGCGAGATACCAGGGCAGCCGCAGCACGCCGTGAGACTGGTGTCCCCAGAGATCGGCCTGCACCAGCGTGTCCGCGACGATGCGGGCATCGGCTTCCGGCATCCCCGCCGAGGCATAGACCTCGGTGGCGAAGTCGAGCAGCCGTTCTGGTGACAGGCGCTCGGCGGTCATGCGGCGCCTAGGCGCCGAGCCCGTAGAGCTTCATCGCATTGTCGCGCGTGATCTTCTGCTTGATCGCGGGCGTGACCTCGGTGAGTTCCTTGGACAGGAACTCCTGGCTGTCCGGCCAGATGCCGTCGGGGTGGGGATAGTCCGAGCCCCACATGACATTGTCCTCGCCGAGATGGCGCAGCAGCTCGATGCCGACCGGATCGGTCTGGTAGGTCGCATAGAATTGCCGGTGCCAGTATTCCGACGGCTTCATCTTGAGGTCGAGGTCCTGGAACTGGTCCTCCCATTCGAGGTCCATGTGCTGCAGCACATAGGGGATCCAGCCGAGGCCGGCCTCGCCGATCACGATCTTGAGGTTGGGATAGCGCGCCGGGGCGCCGGAGTAGATCAGGCCCATCAGCATCGTGCTCATGTGCATCTGGAAGCCTGTGATGTGCACGGCGAAGATGCGGCGCTGCACCTCGGGCGTGAACTTGGTGACGTCGGGCGAGCGACCACCGATCGTATGGAAGTGAAGGGGAATGCCGGTCTCGTGACCGAACTTCCACAGCGGCTCCCAGAACGGATCCCAGAGCGGCGTCATGTCGGGACGGTTGGCGATGTCGAGGCCCTTCACGCCGCGCTTGGCGCAGCGCATCGCCTCGGTGACCGACTCTTCCATGTCGTAGTTGGGGATGTTGGCCAGGCCGACCAGACGGTCGGGCGCGGCCTTGCAGAAATCGTGGAGCCAGTCGTTGTAGATGCGCAGCATCTCGATGGCGGCTTCCGGATCGTTCAGGCGGCCGCTCGATCCCAGGACGCCGTACAGCACCTCGGCCTGCACGCCGTCGCGATCCTGGTCCTTCAGGCGATGATCAACTTCGGTCAGGCGGCGAATGCCCTTCTTGCCGTCGCTATAGAGGCCGGTCGAGGCCATGCGATCGGAGCGATGGATGATGCCCGGCACATATTCGCGGCCGGCCGAACCCATGCCGTTCACAAGGCCGAACTTCGCGCCCTTGGCGCTGACCCATTCCGGCCCCTTGGGACCGTCGACCACATGCGGCATGCGGTCCTTCATCGAGGCGGGGGCGTTGCTGGTGAAGAGATCCGGCGGCAGCCAGATCAGGTCGATATGCCCATCCGCCGAAATCACGTCGTATTTCATAGCGCCATCCTCCTGGTGCCCCATTCCTCTGGAGTCGTCCATCTTCTAGAGTGCGCCGCCTGTCCGACCGTCGCAATGGGAAGAGAATGAACGACACCGAGTGGCTTGCCAGCTTTGCGTCCGCGTTGAAGCGTTCCGACATCGATGCTGCGTCCGCGTTGTTCGCCGACGAGTGCTATTGGCGCGATCTCGTTGCCTTCACTTGGAACATCGTGACGCTCGAGAGCCGCTCTGCGATTGCGGACATGCTCAAAGCGCGCCTTGGCGATGTGAAACCCGATTCCTTCGAACTCTCGGGCCGGCCCGGCTGGTTCACCTTCGAGACGGCGCAGGGTCGCGGCAAGGGTCACCTCCGCCTGAAGGACGGCAAGGCCTGGACCTTCTTCACCGCCCTGATGGAGCTGAAGGGTTTCGAGGAGAAGAAGGGACCGTCGCGCGAGCACGGCACGCAGCATGGCGCCTTCAAGGATCGCGTGACCTGGACCGACCGCCGCCGCGCCGATGCGACGGAGCTGGGCTACGACCGCCAGCCCTATGTGCTGATCATCGGCGGCGGGCAGGGCGGTATCGGCCTCGGCGCGCGCCTCAAGCGGCTCGGCATCCCGACCTTGATCGTCGACGCCAATCCGCGGCCGGGCGATGCCTGGCGCAACCGCTACAAGTCGCTCTGCCTGCACGATCCGGTCTGGTACGACCATCTGCCGTACCTGCCGTTCCCCGATCACTGGCCGATCTACACGCCCAAGGACAAGATGGGCGACTGGCTCGAGTCCTATACGAAGATCATGGAACTCGATTACTGGCCCTCGACCACGTGCAAGAGCTCGTCGTTCGACGAGGCGAAGGGAGAGTGGACCGTCGTCGTCGAGCGCGACGGCAAGGACGTCACGCTGACGCCGAAGCAGCTCGTGATCGCGACGGGCATGTCGGGCTTTCCCGAGATTCCGACGTTCCCCGGCGCCGAGCGCTTCAAGGGCAAGCAGCATCATTCCAGCCAGCATCGCGGCGGCGAGGGTTGGGCCGGCAAGACGTGCGTCGTCGTGGGCTCGAACAATTCGGCGCACGACATCGCCGCCGACCTGTGGGAGCACGGCGCCGACGTGACCCTGCTGCAGCGTTCGCCGACGCTGGTCGTGCGCGCCGAGACCTTGGCGCGCAACCGGCCGCTCTATTCGGAGGAGGCGGTGGCCTCGGGCATCACCACCGAGATCGCCGATCTCACGACCGCGTCGATGCCCTACGGCGCGCTGCCCGAGGTGTTGAAGCCGGTGGTCGACAAGATCCGCGAAGAGGATGCGGACTTCTATGCCCGTCTCGAAAAGGCCGGCTTCAAGCTGACTTTCGGTGAGGATGGCACCGGCATCGGCCCGATGTATCTGCGCCGCGGCTCGGGCTACTACATCGAGGTCGGCGCATCCGAGCTGATCGCCGACGGCAGCATCAAGCTCAAGTCCGGTGTCGAGATCGAGCGCCTGACCGAGGACTCGGTCGTGCTGAACGACGGCACCGAGTTGAAGGCCGACCTCGTCGTCTATGCCACCGGCTACGGCTCGATGAACCAGTGGGCGGCCGTGCTGATCTCGCCCGAGGTCGCCGACAAGGTCGGCAAGTGCTGGGGCCTGGGCTCCGGCACCGCCAAGGACCCCGGCCCCTGGGAGGGCGAGCTGCGCAACATGTGGAAGCCGACGGCGCAGGAGAACCTGTGGTTCCACGGCGGCAACCTGATGCAGTCCCGGCTCTACTCGATCTTCCTGTCGCTGCAGCTCAAGGCGCGCATGGAGGGGCTGCCGACCCCGGTCTATGGCCGGGCGGCCGTGCACCACAAGGCGTGACGGAAGCGGGGGACGCCTGAGCCGGTGACAACGTAGACTAGGAAGCATGAACCTCCCGGCCCGCCGCCATCTCCTGTCCCTCGGCCTCCTGCTCACCGCGTCGAGCTGCTCGTTCAACATGGGCGAGCCCAACCTGCCGAAGACCGACCTGCGTGCGGACCTGAGTGGCGCGCGCGAGGTGCCGCCGATCGACAGCAAGGGCGAGGGCTATTTCGCGGCCACCTACCGGCCCTCGACCAAGGTGCTGGAATACAAGATCAACCTGGTGCGCCTGAGCGGCCCGGTCCGCCAGGTCGGCCTCTACGGCCCCGCGGCGCCCGACCAGAACGCCGTTCAGGTCGTGCCCATCGACGTGCCGTTCTACGCCGACCGCTCGACCGTGAACGACGGCGTGACGCTTACCGAGCAGCAGGCCCGGGAAGTCCTGGCCGGCCTCTGGTACGTGAACGTGCTGACCGAGAAATGTCCCGACGGCGAAATCCGCGGCCAGATCCTTCCGTTGAAGAAGTAGCACCACGTCGTCTCGACCGGAGCCGAGCGTAGCGAGGCGCAGTGGAGAGACCTTTTTTCTTCCATTCAGCGCTTATTGGCAGAAAAAAGGTCTCTCCACTGCGCGCCTGCGGCGCTTCGGTCGAGACGACAGAGTAGTTGGTGGGGTCTATACGGTCCTGTCGTGAGCGACCTTATTGAGCCAGCCTCCTGTAAAGATCTGCGTACTTTGCATGGCTGCGCTGATAGGCGTCCATGACATGTGGGCGCGGTCGGCCTTCTTTTTCAGCCAGACGTCGTGCGTGCGTCTTGGCGTCGACGTCAGTTATGGATTTCTCGCGCTCGTTGTCCATGCTCAGTCGAACTTCAGCTTCCAGTCGATCCATTCGCACAGACCACGGCCCATCACGTCCTGGAGGTCGTCTCCCTTCAGCCAGGGCAGCTCCTCGGTGAAGAAGGTCACGCACTGGCGGTAGGTGCACTGCATGCGGGTGATGTCGGTGCCCCAGAAGAAGCGCTTGGGACCGAAGGCGTCGAAGATGCGGTGCAGCCCGTCCTGGATGTTCGTGAACGGATAGCCCTTGGTCGAATAATGCGGCGCGCCGGTCGCCTTCACGGCGACGTTGGGCAGCTTCGCCATCGCCACCAGCTTGTCGAGATGGATGAAGGCCTCCTCGTCCTGGCCGTGACGGTTCAGGCCGCAATGATCGACGATCATCCTGAGGTTCGGGTGCTTCTCGGCGATCTCGCGGAACTTGTCGGGGAAGATGCCGCCCATGGTCGCGACCGGGATGCCTTCCTTCTCGGCCGCCGGCCATACCCAGTCGAGCAGGCCGTCGTTCAGCCACTTCTGCTCGGCCGGCTGCAGCAGCGCCCAGCGCAGGCCCATCATGCCGGGCTGGTTGCGCCAGCCCTTGATGCGATTGCGGCTCTCGGGATCCTCCAGAGGAAACTGGCCCATCACGGCGAAGCGGTCGGGATGCTTCTTCGCGGCATCGAGGGCGAGCTGGTTGGACGTCGGGTCCCAGCTATAGGGCGGGTGGATCAGCGCGGCATCGACGCCGGCCTCGTCCATCTCCTTCAGCGCCTCTTCGGCCGTGAACTTCGCGACCTTGCGATGCAGGCCCGAGGGCGGCGTGACGGTTTGCGACCAGATGTGGATCTGCGCGTCGACGATCTTCATTGCGTTTTCCTCAGTTGGGGGTCGGGGCCGCGGCGTCGAGCAGCTTTTCGCGCTTCAGCTCGCTCCACAGCTCGACCGGAATCTTGACGCTCATATGGGCGATGTTCTGCTTCACCTCGGCGACGCTGAGCGCGCCGGGAATGACCGCGCAGAAAGCGGGATGGAACAGCGGGAACTGCATCGCCGCAGCGCCGAGCGGCACGTCGTGCCGCTGGCACACCGCCTCGATCTTCTGCGCCTTCTCGACGAGATGCTGGGGCGCGGCGACATAGTCGTGCGTCGCGCCCGTCTTCACGTTGCCGGTCAGGATGCCGGAATTGTACGGCCCGCCCAGGATCACCGAGACGTTCCGTTTGGTGCATTCCGGCAGGAACTCCTCCAGCGCACCCTGTTCGAGCAAGGTGTAGCGCCCGGCCAGCAGCATGCAGTCGAAGTCGCCGGCCTTGATGAAGCGCGTGCTGGTGTCGCTCTCGTTGATGCCGACGCCAATGGCGGAGATGATTCCGGCCTTGCGCAGCTCGTCGAGCGCGCGGAAGCCCGAATCCATCACCGTCTTGAAACGCTCGTCGAGGATCGCGCGGTCCTTGATGGTCCAGAAATCGACATCGTGGATCAGGGCGATGTCGATCCTGTCGAGGCCCAGCCGGAAATGCGAGTGCTCCAGCGAGCGCATCACGCCGTCATAGGTATAGTCGAACTGCGGCACGAAGCCCGGCAGGCCGTTCTCGCGGAAGTCCTTGGGCAGGACCTCGCCCGGCTTCCGCACGTGCAGGATGCGGCCGATCTTGGTCGAGAGCACGTAGCTGTCGCGTGGCTTCTCGCGCAACGCCGCGCCCATGCGCAGTTCGCTGCGGCCATAGCCGTAGAAGGGCGAGGTGTCGAAGTAGCGGATGCCCGCGTCGTAGCCGTCGTTGGTGAGCTGCACCGCTTCTGCATCGGGAATGGTGGCGCGAAAGCCGCCCATCGGCGCGCCGCCCAGCCCGATCTCGGTGACTTCGAGTTTCGTTTTTCCGACCTTGCGGCGCTGGAGCGCTGTCATGTTCGTTTCCTCCGAGGACGGGGGAGAGTACGAATTGCCTCCGGCCCGCGCCACAGGAGAGACAATGCCATCGGAGACAATGAGCGAACGCCTCGTTCTGCACGGCAGTTTCACGTCGAGCTCGAGCTACAAGCCGATGCTCTTCCTGGCGCTCTCGGGCCTGCCGTTCTCGTTCCGCACGGTCAACCTGAAGAACGGCGTGCAGAAGGAAGCCGCCCACCTCGCGATCAATCGCTACGGCCAGGTGCCGGTGCTGCAGCATCGCGGGCTCACGATCGTGATGTCGAACGTCGTCCTCGACTATCTCGCGCGCACCACCGGGCACTTCGAGCCCAAGACCGAGCAGCATCGCTGGCAGGCGCGCGAATGGTTGTCGTGGGAGAACGACGCCATCACCAACGTGGCGCGCGTTCGCCACTTCGCGCGCTTTCGTCCCGATGTGTCGCAGGACATCGTGAACTACTTCCGGCCCGGCGCCGAAGCCGCGCTCGACTTCGCCGACAAATCGCTGGCCGGCCGCGAGTGGCTTGTGGGCGATGCCTGCTCGATCGCCGACATTGGCTGCTGGGGCCGCATGGTCTTCGCCCACGAAGGCGGCCTGTCGATCGACAGCCGACCGAACCTCTCGGCGTGGCGCGACCGGATCAAGGCGATGCCGGGCTTCGCGCTGCCCTACGACCTGATCCCGAAGAAGGATACGGAGATTGAGGGTCGCTAGATCCGTCATGATGGTTTGGGCTGCCGCGATGGTGGCCTGTGGCGCTTTGGTGATGCTCGATGCCAAGGCCTGGGCCATCGACTGCACCATCAGTCGCAAGGACTACAGGGCGATTTGTGGGAACCCCGACCTCAAGTCGGCGGATGAGCGTCGGGAATCCGAAGTTGCGCGCATCACGGCGGCCCTTCCGAAGGAGGAACGAGAAGCGTTCACCCTGTACGAAGATCGCTGGGCGCAGAGCCGGAACAGTGTGTGCTCGACTCGTATCAATCCTCCCTATGCCATCGATATCCAGTGCCTGCGGCGCCTCATCGACAATCACGTGAAGGATCTTCAATCGATCGAGGGTGGCGGTGGGCTCGAAGGCCGACTCCGATTTGGCCTCCTGAGAGGGCCGAACCGGGAGCCCAACATCGCCGTGGTGGCGGAGATCGTGGAGTTCGACCAACCGCGAACGTCCGGCGAGCGCCTGTTCAATCGACTGGTCGCGGAGTCCGCCGCGAAACTGCCGCTCACGGAAACATTCGATGCTTCGCAAGTAGGCAAGCTCGAGCAAATGCTGTTGCTCTACTCATTGTATCGTTCCGCCACCTTCATTTCTGCCGGCTACGAACAATGGGTCTGTTGCGGTTCGCACGGAATGTCCTATGCGCGGCCATCAACGTCGACCTGCGGAAAGGCGAAATCTTCGCGCCGCGCGAAACGCTGAGATTGGGGTTGCTGGCGAACGCCTGCCGACTCCAGTTCGAACTGGCAGAAGAAGTCCCTCTCCTGAACGGTCCGCAGTATCCGGCGTATTTTTCGCTCAAGAGGAATTTCCGCGACGATGATTTCGAAGCAGGCACTATCGTCCCCGAAGAAGAAGGGACGGTGCGGACATTCTCCCAAATTCTGAACGAGTCGGAGAATTGGGCCTTTAGCCGGTCGGGGGTCGAGATCTCGTTCGGCTCCCTGCAGGGCTACGCGAGCGGCCGTTACTTGTGCCTGTTGACGAATGCCGAGCTCAACAAGATGGCAAGAACGGGCATCAAGTTCCCGCTTTGATTTTCCGATCCGGTACGGCACGATTTGGAAAGGAATCGAAAGAGATGCTCTTTGCTCCACATAAAGGAGCGCGAACGAAACAAACGAAATATGCGAAACCAACGAATCGAAAGAGGCAGCCCCCTGAATTGAGGTGTCGTGATACCGCTGGCGGGTCAATGTCGCTCGCCGGTACCTCTCAAAAGCCTGTTTCAACAGCCAGCTAGGCCGACTGCTGCCCCGCGACCGTCGGGCCTTCGCTCATCGTCGTGGTGCGGCGCATGTCGCGGACGATGTTGAGATCGTCGAAGCGGCGGACGCGGTGCATGGTGGTGCGGTTGTCCCAGATCACGAAGTCGTTCTTCGTCCAGCGGTGGACGTAGACGAACTGCGGCTGGGTCGCGTGTTCCATCAGGTCGCGGATGAAGGCCATCGCCTCGGGCCGCGGCCAGCCGACGATGGCGCCGATATGCGCCGACATCAGCAGCGACTTCCGTCCCGTCACCGGATGCGTGCGCACGAGCTTGTGCAGCACCGGCTTCATGCTGTGGCGCTCCTCGTCGGTGAAGTTGGAGAAGCCCAGCTGCGCGCGCGAGTAGATCAGCGAGTGCTCGCACACCAGGTCCTCGATCTCGGCCTTGGTGGCGTCGTCGAGCGCGTCGTAGGCGGCGCGCATGTCGGCGAACTCGGTATTGCCGCCGTCGCGCGTCACGATGCGGCCGCTCAGCAGCGAGTAGCGCGCCGGCACGATGCGGAAGGTGGCGTCGGAGTGCCAAAGACGGTTGCCGAGCGAGGCCATGCGGCGGCGGTCGTCGCGCTCCAGCTTCTTGTTCTGCTTGTCGAGGTTGGAGACGTCGGCGAAGGCGTTGTGCAGGCGCATCTCGGCCGCTGGAATGGCGGTGTTGGCGCCCACCTGCAGCGGACCGAAGTTGCGCGTGAAGTCGAGCTGCTGCTCGTCGGTCATGTCCTGGCCGGGCAGGACCAGCACGGCATACTTGTCCATGCCGGCCTCGAAGGCCGCGATATCGGCCGGCGTCAGCGGCCGCGTCGCATCGAGGCCGGTCATCTCGGCGGCGAAGAGGGGCTGCTGAGGCTGAAGCGGACGTGTCTCGATCGACAACGGGACCTCCCTTGGGAAAGGAACCCTAGCGCAGGGCGGCCGCGATATTACCACCGTCCACGGTCGTGACAGCGCCCGTCGTCTTCGCCGCTTTGGCCAGCGAAACGAAAGCCTGCGCCACGTCGTCGGCCGTCACTTCAAGGCCGAGCAGGTTGCCACCCATATAGTCGGCTTCGCTCAGTCCACGCGCCTTCGATCGCTGTGCGATCATTTCGTCCGTCAGGAGACCCGAGCGGATGCGATCGGCATTCACGGAATTGGCGCGGATGCCATCACCGCCATGGTCGAGCGCGTACTGGCGCATCAGGAACAGGGTCGCGGCCTTGGGCAGGCCGTAGGGCCCGAAATCCGGCCCTGGATTCACCGCCTGCTTGGAAGTGTTGAACAGCAGACAGCCGCCAAGGTTCTGGGTGCGCATGATGCGGACCGCATTCTGCGCCACGCTCTGGTGCGCCCAGAAATTGAGCTCGAAGCTCTGGCGCAGCACGGCCTCGTCGACATCGCCGATGCGGCCCTGCCAGGCCGCACCCGCGTTGGAGACCACGATATCGACGCCGCCGAAGGTTGCCGCGACCTTGTCGAAGGCGGCGCGCACCGACTTCGGATCGGTCACGTCGCAGGCGACCGCGAAGCTCTTCACCTTGGAGACGTCGCGGTCGAGCACCGCCACCTCGGCGCCCTCGCGCGCGAAGGCGGCGGCCGTTGCGGCGCCGATGCCCGAGGCACCGCCGGTCACGGCCACGATGCGCCGCGCCAGCGGCTTCTCGGCCGCGCTGCTGAGCTTTGCCTGTTCCAGCGACCAGTATTCGATGTCGAAGATGTCGGGTTCGGGGATGCACTCGTAGGTGCCGAGCCGCTCGGCATCGGCGATCACCGCGACCGTCGTCTCGGCGAGGTCGGCCGCGATCTTGGCGTCCTTCGAGCTGTTGCCGATGCCGAACAGGCCGACGCCCGGCACCAGCGCGACGCGCGGGACCGGATCGAGTTCCTTCTTCGCCGTGATCTGGCGGCCGTTGTAGCGCGTGAAATAGGCGTGATAGTCGGCCGCGAATTTTTCGAGCGCGGCCTGGGTCTCGCTCTTGAACGCGTCGAGCTTGCCGGCCTCCGGCGCGGGCGCAATGAACGCCACGTTCTTGGTCCGGATCGCATGGTCGGGCGTCACCGGACCCTGCTGGCTGTAGCGCGCGATCTCCTTGCCGTTCACATAGGCCAGGATTTCGGGCGAGCTGCGGAATTCGAACACGAAACGCTGCGCGGCTTCGCGGCCACCGGCCTTGGCGGGCAGCGAGAACAGGCCGCGCAGGATCGGCGCGATCTCCGCCGCCGTCGCGGGCGTCGCCGGCAATGTGGCACCCGGAAAGATCTTGCGCGTGGCCTTGGCGAGTCGATCCTCGGCCATGGTCACGAGCTCGATCATGCGGACATAGGCTTCCTCCGCCGTCGCGCCCATCGAGAAGATGCCGTGCTTCAGCAGGATCAAGCCTTCGACGTCGGGATTGGCCTTCGCGACCTCGGCGGTCTTCTTGGCCAGCGCAAAGCCCGGCATGACATAGGGCACCAGCGCCGCGCGTTTGCCGTAGAGGTCGGCGGCCAGCTCGGCGCCGTCGGGCTGGTCGGTCAATGCCAGCACGGCGTTCGAATGCGTATGGTCGATGAACTTGTGCGGCAGGAACGCGTGTAGCAGCGTTTCGACCGACGGGTTCGGCGCCTTGCTGTCGAGCAGGTTGGCACGCTGCACGTTCACCATGTCCTCGTCGCTGAGCGCCTGCAGCCCCTGCAGCTCGCGCAGCGGCGCGAGACGGACGGCGGACAGGCCGGGCGCCTCGATCGTGCCCATGTCCCAGCCGCTGCCCTTCACGCAGAGCACGTCGAGCGGCTGGCCGGTGACGTCGGCCATGCGCGTCTTCACCGAGGTGTTGCCGCCGCCGTGCAACACCAGCTTCGGCTCTCCGCCCAGCAGGCGCGTCGTGTAGACGCGCAACGCGAGGTCCTCGTTGATGCCCTTCGCGGCATGGCTCGCGATGGCTTGCTTGGCGTCGCTGTCGGTCCAGAGGTTCTTCATGGTTCTCTCTATTCGTCGGGCTGGATGCCGGCGTCCTTGGCGATCTTCACCCAGGTCGCGATCTCCTGCTCCTGATAGGGCTTGAACTGCGCGGGGTCGCGCGGCTCCACCGTGAAGCCGAGCTTGTCGATCTTCTCGACGACCTCGGGCTTCTGCAGGCTCTTCATGATCTCGCCGGAGAGCCGGTCGAGCGCGGGCTGTGGCGTTGCCGCCGGCGCGAAGAAGGCGGCCCACGAAGAGGCATTGGCGCCGGTCACGCCCTGCTCCTCGAGCGTCGGGACGTCGGGAAGCTGCGGATTGCGCTTGGCGCTGCCGATCGCGATGGCGCGGATGGTGCCGGCCTTGATCTGCGCCAGCACGCTGGGCAGCGTCGAGTTGGAGATGTCGATGCGGCCGCCCACCAGGTCCTGCACCAGCGGCGGCGCGCCGCGATAGGGTACGTGGGTCATCCTGGTGCCGGTGCGCGCCATGAACAGCTCGGTCGAAAGGTGCGAGCCCGAACCGATGCCGGTGGAGCCGTAGTTCAATTCACCCGGCTTGGCCTTCGCCAGTGCGATCAGCTCCTGGATGTTCTTGGCCGGCAGGTCGTTGCGCACGACGAAGACATGCTCGAAGGCGCCGGCGCCCGCGAGCGGCGCGAAGTCCTTCACTGCGTCGTAGCCCGGCTCCTTCAGCATGAACATGTTGTTGCCGTGCGTCTGGTTGTTGCCGAACGTGATCGTCTGCCCGTCGGGCTTGGCCTTGGCGACGGCGCGCGTGCCGATCGCACCGGCACCGCCCGAGACGTTCTCGACCACGACCTGCTGGCCGAGCGGGCCCGAAATGTCGGCGGCGACCATGCGCGCGATCACGTCGGTTGGACCGCCGGCCGGGTAGGCCACGACCATCTTGATCGGTCCCGAAGGTTGCCAGGCTTGCGCGAAAGCGGGCTTCACGAAGGGCGCGGCCAGCAGGCCGGCGCTGAAGAGACGGCGCTTGATCATGATGAGATGTGCTTCCTAGGCGTGTGAAATGACGATCTTGCCGAAATGCTTCTGGCTCTTCAGGTGCTGGTAGGCCGCTTTCGCCTCGGCAAAAGCAAACACCTTGTCGATGACAGGTTTGAGACCGGCGACCTCGATGGCGCGGTTCATCGCCTCGAACATCTGCGTGCTGCCGACATAGAGGCCCTGGACCTTGAGGTTGCGGCGCAGGATCGGCATCGGATCGACCGTCGCCATGCCCGACAGCAGGCCGATCACCGCGATCGAGCCGCCCAGCCGCGTCGCGATGAAGGAGCGGGGGAGGGTGCCGGCGCCGCCGACCTCGACGGTGATGTCGGCGCCGCGGCCGCCGGTCAGCTTCAGCGCTTCCTGGTCCCAGTCCGGCGTTGCCTTGTAATCGATGACCGCCTCGGCCCCCATCTGCTTCAGGCGCTCGGCCTTGGCGGCGGAACTGGAGGTGCCGATCACCCGGGCGCCGAACATCTTCGCGAACTGCAGTGCGAAGATGGAGACACCGCCGGTGCCCTGGATCTGCACGACGTCGCCGGCCTTGAGGTGGCCGATCTCGACCAGCGCGTTCCACGCGGTGACGGCGGCGCAGGGGAGGGTGGCGCCCTCCTCGTAGCTGAGATGCGCCGGCAGCTTCACGACACCTTCTTCTTCCAGCACCGCCAGCTCGGTCAGCATGCCGTCGATCGCGCCGCCCATCGCCGAGGGCATGGCGCTGTCGCTGATCGCGCCGCCGAACCAGCGCTGCATGAAGCAGCCCGCGACCCGGTCGCCGACCTTAACGCGGCTGACGCCCGGCCCGACCGCGACCACTTCGCCCGCGCCGTCCGACAGCGGGATCAGGTCGGGCTTGGGCGCCGACCGCGCGTATTGTGCCTCGATCGTGAGCAGGTCGCGGTAGTTCAGCGAGGTCGCCTTGACCCGCACCAGCACCTGCCGCGGTCCGGGCGTCGGGTCCGGCCGCTCGACCAGGGTCAGCGAGTCGATGCCCTTGGGGGCGGGGATGACGTAGCACTTCATTGATTGGCTCCTGATCCGGCGCACGGCGTAATGTCCCGCACACTGTCATCCCGAGCGCAGCGAGGGACCCTTCGTTGGCAGCAGGAAAGGTCCCTCGCTGCGCTCGGGATGACAATGGAGGTGGGGTTGGCGGCGTGCCTCATTTGGCGTCGCCCTTCAGTTCGATGATGGTTTTGGCCATTACGGCCTCCTGGTCCCAAGGGAACAGGATCCAGGTGTCCTGGCTCACTTCGGTGACGTAACTGTCCACGACCGGCCGGCCCGCGGGCTTTGCATAGACCGTGGCGAAATGGGCCTCGGGCAGCATGGCGCGCACGGCGCGGGCGGTGACGCCTGTGTCAACCAGGTCGTCGACGATCAGCCAGCCGGCCCCCTTGTCCTGCTCGGCGGACGTGCCTTTCAGAAATTCGACCTTGGCGCCGCGCTCCATGCGGTCGTAGGTCGAGCAGCAGACCGTGTCGATCAGACGAAGATTCAGTTCGCGTGCCACGATGGCCGCCGGGACAAGCCCGCCGCGGGTGATGGCGACCAGCCCCTTGAACGGCCCCAGGTCGGCCAGCCGCCAGGCGAGCGCCCGCGCGTCGCGATGCAATTCCGTCCATGAGACGGGAAACATCCTGTTGTAGCCCGCGCTGCCCGCCATGCGATTTCGCCCCTGGTCCCGTCCGGTTTGGCTTGCCCCTTAGGAAGGGCTGCACTAACACCTTCGGCCGAAGCTTAGAAGCACGGGCCAACGGGAAACTGGCCCCAGGAATTCGGTACGGGGACCGCCGCATATGGGATTTGAGCTGACGCCCGCTTTCTGGAGCGGCCTGACCCAGATCATTCTGGTGAACATCATCCTGTCGGGCGACAACGCGCTCGTCATCGCCCTGGCCTGTCGGAACCTGGAGAAGAAGCACCAGCGGCCGGCCATCATCATCGGCAGCGGCGGCGCCATCCTGCTGCGAATCGTCTTCGTCCTGATCGTCGACTACCTCCTGTCGGTCCCCTTCCTGAAGCTCATCGGCGGCATGCTGCTGCTGTGGATCGGCGTCAAGCTGGTGCAGGGCGAGGAAGAGGGCGAGGACGGCGTCAAGGCGGCCAGCTCGCTGGGTTCGGCCATCCGCACCATCATCATCGCCGACGCCGTGATGAGCCTCGACAATGCCATCGCCATCGCTGCCGCCGCCAAGGGCGACACGACGCTCATGGTGCTGGGCCTCATCATCTCGATCCCGCTGATCGTGTTCGGCGCGACGCTGATCATGGCGCTGCTCAACCGCTTCCCGATCATCGTCATCGCCGGCGGCGCGCTGCTGGGCTGGATCGCCGGTGAGGTGCTGGCCACCGATCCGGGCTACGCCGCCAAGCTCACCGCCATCACCCCGCACGCCAAGACGATCCTCGAGATCGGCTGCGCGGTCCTGGTCGTCGCCGTCGGCTACTTCCTGCAGCACCGGGCGAAGCAGAAGCACAAGGAACACGATCCGGTGGATCTCGCGACCGACAAGGGCAAGGAGTAGCGCTCATGCACAAGATCAACGCTATCCTCGTCGCGGTCGACGGTTCGGCCACCTCCGATCGCGCCGTCGAGCACGCGCTCGACATGATCGCCACCGGCTGCGCGGCCGAGCTGCACCTGCTGAACGTCCAGCCGAGCGTCGGCGGCGCCGTCTCGACCTTCGTGTCGCGCGACCAGATCGACTCGTATCACCGGGAAGAGGGCGAGAAGGCGCTCGCCTCGTCGGTGGCGCTGGCCCAGAAGGCCTCGGTCACGGCCAAGACGCATGTCGGCGTCGGCCGCCAGGGCGAGATCGTCGCCGACTTCGTGAAGAAGCTGGGTGCCGGCCTCGTCGTGATGGGCACGCGCGGCCATACCGGCCTCACGGGCGTCCTGCTGGGCTCGGTGGCGCAGGACGTGATCGCCTACTCGAAGGTCCCTGTTACCCTCGTCAAGTAGCCATCCCGCCCGGGACGGCGTAGAACGCGGACCCTGCAGGAGGACCGCGTTTGGCCGAGGAGATGTGGCGACACGAGGCGCTGGCGCCCTATGCGACGCTGCCGTGGCAGAGCAAGGGGCGCTATCATCGCGAGGCTGAATCGCCGAGCCGCAGCCCGTTCCAGCGCGACCGCGACCGCATCATCCATTCGACGGCGTTTCGGCGGCTGAAGCACAAGACCCAGGTCTTCGTGTTCCACGAGGGGGACCACTACCGCACGCGCCTCACCCATTCGCTGGAAGTCGCCCAGATCACGCGCACGATCTGCCGCGTGCTGCGCCTCGACGAGGATCTCGGCGAGGCCGTGGCGCTGGCCCACGATCTCGGCCACACGCCGTTCGGCCATGCGGGCGAGGAGGCCCTGCACGGCGTCATGGGGCCCTATGCCGGCTTCGACCACAATGCCCAGACCCTGCGCATCCTCACCAAGCTCGAGGACCGCTATGCCGAGTTCAACGGGCTGAACCTCACCTGGGAGACGCTCGAGGGCGCGGTGAAGCACAACGGCCCGCTGCTGAAGCCCGGCCGCGCGCTGGCCGAGCTGCCCGCCGCCATCGTCGAATACTGCCAGGACCATGACCTCGAACTCGACGGCCATGCCGGGCCGGAGGCGCAGGTCGCGGCGCTGAGCGACGACATCGCCTACAACAACCACGACATCGACGACGGTCTGCGCGCCGGCCTGTTCGAGATCGGGGACCTGCTCGACCTGCCGCTGGTCGGCGAGATGTTTGCGTTCGTGACGAACAAGTATCCCGGCATCGAGCAGACGCGGCTGATCCACGAAGCGGTGCGCCGCGTGATCAATGCCATGGTCGAGGACGTGGTGAGCGAGAGCCGCCGGCGGCTGAAGGAGGCCGCACCGAAGTCGGTGGCCGACATCCGGGCGCTGGGCCGCCCCGTGGTGGCTTTCTCGCCAGCGATGGCCGAGACCGAGAAGACGGTGAAGCGCTTCCTCTACACGCGCATGTACGAGCACTGGAAGCTCAACCGCTCGCACTCCAAGGCGCGCCGCGTCGTGGTCGACCTGTTCGAACTGCTGTTCGCCGAGCCCAACTGCCTGCCCTCGCCGTGGCGCGAGAAGGCCGAGCAGGCCGGCACCCACGCCCGCGCCCGCGTCGTCGCCGACTACATCGCCGGCATGACCGACCGCTTCGCCCTCGATGAACACCGGCGGCTGTTCGACCTATATTCGTGAGGCACGAGCGTCGCCATGGAGCGCGCCACTCCAGTGGCGCATCAGCTCCCGTCTCTTATCCACACCTCCCAGCCCACAAAACTGCCGGT
>NZ_JBXAPM010000011.1:49591-201182 GCF_058803965.1 Reyranella sp. GW821-FHT14A01 | reverse complement strand
CCACTCCAGTGGCGCATCAGCTCATGAGCGCCACTGGAGTGGCGCGCTCCAATGAGGCAATTCGGCCCCCGGATGACAAAAGGCGCGGATTCGGCAATACCCGGCCCATGAATCCCTATCGTCATTTCATCGGCGAGATCGTCGCCGCGCTCCAGTCCATGCAGGGCGCGGGCGAACTGCCCGAAAAGCTCGATTTTTCCGCCATCACGGCCGAGCCGCCGCGCGATCCGGCGCATGGCGACATCGCGACCAACGCCGCCATGGTCCTGTCCAAGGCGGCGGGCAAGAAGCCGCGCGACATCGCCGAGCCGCTGCTCGCCCGCCTCAAGGCCAATCCCGACGTGGTCGACGGTGCGGTGGCGGGGCCGGGCTTCCTCAACCTCAAGATCGCCGACGGATTCTGGCGCGCGCGCCTCGCGGACTGCCTGAAGGCCGGCATCGCCTATGGCGATTCGACGATGGGCAAGGGCGCCAAGGTCAACGTCGAATACGTCTCGGCCAACCCGACCGGCCCGCTGCACGTGGCCCACGCGCGCGGCGCCATCGTGGGCGACGCGCTGTCCAACCTGCTGCACAAGGCGGGCTACGACGTCACCAAGGAATATTACATCAACGACGCCGGCGCCCAGGTCGACAAGCTCGGCCAGTCGACCTACCTGCGCTACCGCGAGGCGCTCGGAGAGACGGTCGAGTCGATCCCCGAGGGCCTCTATCCGGGCGAGTATCTCAAGGATGTTGGTGCCGCGATCGCCAAGCGCGACGGGGCCCGCTGGGTCGGCAAGCCGGAGTCCGACTGGCTGCCCGAGATGCGCGCGTTCGCCATTGCCACCTTGATGGCTGAGATCAAGACCGACCTTGAGACGCTCGGCGTCCATATCGACGTCTTCTCGTCGGAGCGCGCCCTGGTCGAGAGCGGCGCCGTCGATCGCGCCTTCCAGGAGCTGACGCGGCAGGACCTGATCTACCAGGGCCGGCTCGAGCCGCCGAAGGGGCAGCTTCCCGACGACTGGGAAGACCGCGAGCAGACGCTGTTCCGGGCGACGAAGTTCGGCGACGAGGTCGACCGGCCGCTCAAGAAATCGGACGGAAGCTGGACCTATTTCGCCAACGACATCGCCTATCACCACGACAAGTACCGGCGCGGCTTCGCCGACATGATCGACGTGTGGGGCGCCGACCATGGCGGCTACGTCAAGCGCATGAAGGCGGCGGTCAGCGCCATCACCGAGAAGCAGGGCGAGCTCGACGTGAAGCTCTGCCAGCTGGTGCGCGTCATGCGCAACGGCGAGCTGGTGCGCATGTCCAAACGCGCCGGCACCTTCGTGACCTTGCGCGACCTGCTGGACGAGGTCGGGCCCGACGTCGTGCGCTTCACTATGCTGACGCGCAAGAACGACGCGCCGTTCGACTTCGACCTTGTGAAGGCCACCGAACAGTCACGCGACAACCCGGTCTGGTATGTCCAGTATTGCCATGCGCGGACGCGCTCCGTGATGCGCCAGGCGACGGCCGCAGGCATCGCGATCGAGGGTCTCGCCAGTGCGCCGCTCGACCGGTTGTCGGATGCCGGCGAACTCGCGCTGATCCGCATGATCGCCCAGTGGCCGCGTCAGGTCGAAGCGGCGGCGGTGGCCCACGAGCCCCATCGCATCGCTTTCTATCTCTATGACCTGGCAGCCGCCTTCCACTCCCACTGGAACCGGGGACGGGAAGAGCCGGGCCTGCGTTTCGTGATCGAAGGCGACTCCGATCTCACGCGCGCGCGACTGGCATTGGTACAGGGAATCGGATTTGTGATAGGATCAGGTTTAAAGGTCTTCGGCGTAACACCCGTCGAGGAAATGAGATAAAAAATGCATGTTCGCCGGTCCCCCTCCGGCGACGGACCAACGATCTACCGGCCCAACGAGTCGGTAGCTGTGCGGCTCGATCCTCCGCCTCGGCCCGTCGCGCATGAACCCGATTCAATTCCCCCGCCGCCGCGGGACTCGCTGCTCATGCGGGTCAACAGACGCCGCGGCCAGATCCTCACGGTGATGGTCTCGGTCGCCGCCATCGCGAGCTTCGGTTCGGTCGTCTGGTGGGCGCACAACCAGGACGTCAAGGCGGGCGGCAGGGGACTGGAGCCGCTGGTCGTGCAGGCGCCGACCACGCCGGCCCGCATCAAGCCCGAGAATGCCGGCGGCCTCGTTCCGCCGAACCAGGACAAGGAAGTCTTCAACCGCATCGCGCCTGGCGCCGTGCCCACCCAGCCCGAGAAGCTGCTGCCGGTCGCCGTGACGCCGAAGCTGCCGGCCAACGGCCTGCCGCTGCCGGCCGCGCCGCCGAGGGAGGCCGAAGTGGCCAAGACACCGACGCCGCTGCAACCGGCTTCGACCACCGCGGCGCCCGCCGTGAACGAACCCAAGGTGCCGGCCAACCCGCCCAACATGCAGCCGGCGACCACGCCGACCACGACCGAGAGCGGCCCCAGCATCGCCAGCCTGATCGAGAACATGTCCGGCCCGACCGGCGGCTGGCGCATCCAGGTCGCCTCGGTGAAGAACGAGGACGTCGCCAAGTCGACCTGGGCGCGCCTGCAGAGCGCGCACGGTGACTTGTCCAGCCTGCGCATGCAGGCGGTCCGCGTCGATCTCGGCGACCGTGGCGTCTGGTACCGCGTGCAGGCCGGCCCGCTCGACGAGAAGCAGGCCCATTCGGTCTGCGCCTCGCTGAAGGCCCGCAAGGCCGACTGCGTCGCGGTTCCGCCCGCGCGCTAGGGAGCACTCGCCGATGAGCCGGCCGCGCGCGGTCATCCTGGGCTGCGCCGGGACCGAGCTTTCGTCCGAGGAACGCTCGTTCTTTCGCGACACCGATCCGCTGGGCTTCATCCTGTTCGCCCGCAACGTCAGCACGGTCGAGGGCACGCGCCGGCTGGTCGACGATCTCCGCTCCTGCGTGGCGCGCGCCGATGCGCCGGTGCTGATCGACCAGGAAGGCGGCCGGGTGGCGCGCCTGCGTCCGCCCCACTGGCGCAAGGCGCCGCCGGCTCGCCTGCTGGGCGAGCTCTATGCCCGCGATCCCGAGGCCGGGCTGGAGGCGACCAAGCTCAATTCGCGCCTGCTGGCGGCGGACGTGGCCTCGACCGGCTGCGACGTCGATTGCCTGCCGGTACTCGATATCGCCTTCCCCGAGACCCATGCCGTGATCGGCGACCGTGCCTATGCCGACCGGCCGGAGCCCGTCGCAGCGCTGGGCCGGGCGGCGGCCGAGGGGCTGCTGGCCGAGGGCGTGATGCCGGTGATCAAGCACATCCCCGGACATGGCCGCGCCACGGTCGACAGTCACGAGGCGCTACCTAGGGTCACGGCCTCACGCGCCGAGCTGGAGCGCACCGACTTCGTGCCCTTCAAGCTGCTCTCGGACCTGCCCTGGGCGATGACCGGCCATCTCCTGTTCGAGGCGATCGACGCGAAGGATTGCATCACGGTTTCGGCAGGCGCCATGCAGGACGTGATCCGCTCCCATATCGGCTTCGACGGGCTCCTGCTGTCGGACGACCTGTCTATGCAGGCACTGGGCGGGTCTCTGGGCGACCGGGCGGCGCGGGCGCTGGCCGCCGGCTGCGATATCGCCCTCCATTGCAATGGAAAGATGCCCGAAATGGTCGAGATCGCGGGCCGCACCGGTCCGATGACCGAGGCCGCCAACCGTCGTTTCCAGGCGGGCCGCAGTTTCCTCGCCCGCCATCGCGATCCCGCCGGCCCCCGGGGCCTCGCCGAAGCCGCACGACGGGTGGCCGAACTCCTGCCGGAATGGGGATAAGGCGGGGTCAAATCATGTGGCGGTACGCGCTCCCGCTGACTAAACCGGGACTGCAATGAACGAACCCGCCAGCCCGCCCCCTGAGGACGCGGCCCCTCCCGCTGACAGTGCCGCTCCGGCCGATAGCTTTGCCGTCGGCGGGCCGGACGTCATTGCGCCGGGCGAAGGCGAGCTGATCGTCAATCTCGAGGGCTTCGAAGGCCCGCTCGACCTGCTGCTGAACCTGGCGCGCGACCAGAAGGTCGACCTGCGCAAGATCTCGATGGTGGCGTTGGTCGACCAATATCTCGCGCACATCCACCAGGCGCGCCGCATGCGGCTGGAGCTGGCGGCCGACTATCTCGTGATGGCGGCCTGGCTCGCCTACCTGAAGTCGCGCCTGTTGCTGCCGGAACCGCCGGCCGGCGAGGAGCCGTCGGGTCAGGAGATGGCCGATGCCCTGCAATGGCAGCTGCGCCGCCTCGAGGCGATGCAGGAGGCCGGCACGCGCCTGATGGCGCGGCCGCAGCTTGGCCGGGACATCTTCTCGCGCGGCCTGCCCGAGGGCATCGTCGTCGTGCGTCGCGCCGTGTGGGACGTGAAGCTCTACGACCTGCTCAGCGCCTACGGCTCGCAGGTCCGGCCGAAGGACGCCGACACCTACCAGATCAAGCCGATGGAGTTCTTCTCGGTCGAGGAGGCGGCGGAGCGGCTGGGCCGCATGTTGGGCATCGCCATCGACTGGCAGTCGCTCGAGGCCTTCCTGCCGGCCGGCCTCACCGATCCTGCGCGTCGCCGCTCGGCGATCGCCGCGACCTTCGTCGCCGGCCTGCAGCTGGCCAAGGACGGCCAGATCGAGCTGCGCCAGAGCGAGCGCTTCGGCCCCATCCATTTGCGTAAACGTACCGACCAGCAGTGACGGTCCCCGCCATGTCAGACATCGAAAACGCCAACCCCGTCGTCGAAGATCCCGACGCGCTCGCGCTCGTCCACGACCAGGCCGCCGCCAGGGACGAGGCCGATAAGGACAAGGACGAAGAAGATAAGGATAAGGACGAAGAAGACGACGACGATGATGATGATGATTCGGACGATGACGGTTCCGATGACGACGATGATTCGGACGACGACGATGATGACGATGAGTCGGATGACGACGATTCCGACGATGATGATGCGGACGAAGACGACGAGGACGAGGACGAAGACGACGACAAGGATGGAGGGGATGACGACGGCGAAGAAGAGGGCGGCGAGGACGACAAGCCTGCGAAGGCTGTTGCCTTAGAAGAAGACTCGTCGGAGCCGGCCGAAACGCCTGCCGAAGCCGTCATTGAGACCGTTGCGGCCGAGGCCGTTGCCGTCGCGGTGATCGCAACGGCGGCGGTCGCTGCCGCGGAGGCGCCTGCCGCGAACGTCACCGACGTCGTGTCCCCCGATCATGCCCAGCATCTGCGCTTGCTGGAGGCGCTGATCTTCGCCGGCACCCAGGCGCTCGACGAAAAGGAACTGGTCGATCGCCTGCCCAACGATGCCGACGTGAAGCGCCTGCTGGCCGACCTCGCCGAGCTCTATGCCGGCCGCGGCGTGAATCTGGTGCAGGTGGCGGGTGGCTATGCCTTCCGCACGGCGCCCGACCTCGCCGAGAAGCTCAAGATCGAGCGGCCGGTGACGCGCAAACTGTCGCGGGCCTCGGTCGAGACGCTGGCCATCATCGCCTATCACCAGCCGGTGACGCGCGCCGAGATCGAGCAGGTCCGCGGTGTCGGCTTGAGCAAGGGCACGCTCGACCTGCTGTTCGAGCAGAACTGGATCAAGCCGATGGGCCGCCGCCGCGCGCCCGGCAAGCCGGTGACCTGGGGCACGACGGACTTTTTCCTCGAGCATTTCGGCCTTCTGAGCCTCGACGACCTGCCGGGTCAGGAGGAATTGAAGGCGGCCGGGCTCTTGGATGCGCGTTCGCAGCCCCCCATATTCAGGCCGGACGAGCCCGATCTGCCGCTGGAACCGACGGAAGACGAGGCCGACGAGCCGCTCGCCGTCGAGGAAGGTACTGCGCAGTCGGGGCGCTGACGCCCCAGAACCACCTTATTCGACAGGTTGCCGGGGCTTCGTTGCGGATGCCATAATCGGCATACGTAATTCGACACGCCGATTGCAATCGATCTTGGGAGCATTTTGAAATGGGTAGCTTCAGCATTTGGCACTGGCTGATCGTGCTGGCCGTCGTGCTGCTGCTCTTCGGCGGTCGCGGCAAGATCTCGCAGCTCATGGGCGACTTCGGCAAGGGCCTCTCGGCCTTCAAGAAGGGCGTCGGGGGCGGACAGGACGAGGTGCCGCCGGCCCAGCCGGGTACGCAGCCGGGCGACACCGCCAAGCCGATCTCGGCCCAGGCGACGACCACCCCGCCGGGCGGTCAGGTCCACCACCAGGACAGCGCCGCCAAGGTCTAAAGCGGCGTTATGAGGGCCTGATCGGCCATGTTCGGCATCGATAGTCCTGAGCTTCTCGTCATCGCGGTCGTGGCGCTCGTCGTCATCGGCCCCAAGGAGCTGCCCGGCATGCTGCGCAGCTGGGGCAAGTGGATGGCCCAGATGCGCGGCATGGCCTCGGAATTCCGTGGCCATGTCGACGAGATGGTGCGCCAGGCCGACCTCGACGACGTGAAGAAGCAGCTCGCGGCCACCCCGGGCCTTGACCTGCAGGCGCTCGACCCGACGCGGGAGATCAAGAGCGCGCTTCAGGAAGGCATGGCCGAGGGCGAAAAGGCCATGGCCGAAGCCAAGGCACAATTCGACAATCCATTGGTCGAGCCCGAGTCGGCACCCCAGATTGCGGCGGAGTCCCAGCCGGCGATCGACGGTGCCCCGGAGGTTGCCCCCGTGGCGACGCCCGAAGTCGCGCCCGCCGGGGCCCCCACCGTCGCTGATGCGACCGTGCCTGCCGACCCGGTTCCGTCGGCTGCTTCAGCCGAAGAGAAGCCGGCCAAGGCCGTCGCGGCCGGCTGAGCGCCAACTTGCGCTTTGAATTGCACGTCAAAGGGCGGCATAACGCGGCTCCCATTCTGCGACGTACATAGTGACCCAAGCGCACGACGGACCTGAAGACGACAAGCCGATGCCGCTGCTCGATCACCTGATCGAGCTGCGCAAGCGCCTGATCTATGCGCTGATCTGCTTTTTCCTCGTCTTCTTCGTCACCTTCTACTTCGCCAAACCGATCTTCTCGTTCCTGATCCAGCCGGCGCTCGCTGACGGCTACAAGGTCATCGTCCTCGACATCTTCGAGTTCTTCTTCGTCACGGTGAAGCTGTCGGCCTTCGTGGCACTGATCGTGGGCTTTCCGCTGATTGCGGTGCAGATCTGGCTGTTCGTGGCGCCCGGACTCTATCGCCACGAGAAGCGCGCCTTCGTGCCGTTCCTCGTCGCCACGCCGTTCATGTTCTATGCCGGCTGCGCGCTGATGTACTACGTCGTGCTGCCGTACGTGATCAACTTCATGCTGACGCAGTACGCGCCGCCGGACATCGAGAAGACGCTGAGATCGTCGGACTATCTCGAACGCATCCTGCAGCTCGTCTTCGCCTTCGGCTTCGCCTTCGAGGTCCCGGTCCTGCTGACCCTGCTGATCCAGGTCGGCATTGCCACCACGGACGGGCTGAAGTCCAAGCGCCGCTACGCCGTCGTCGTGGCCTTCGTCATCGCCGCCGTCCTGGCGCCGCCCGACGTGGTCAGCCAGATCGCGCTCGCCATCCCGCTGATGGCCTTCTACGAGATCAGTATCCTGATCGGCGGCGTCATCGAGCGGAAGCGCGCGGCTGAGGAAAAGGCGGCCGAAGAGGCCGAACAGAAGGCCGAGGAAGCCGAGAAGGCCGGCCAAACGACCGGCAGCTAGCCATGCATGACATCCGTTTCATCCGCGAGACCCCCGAGGCGTTCGACGCCGGCCTGAAGAAGCGCGGCCTGGCGCCGCTCTCGGCCGAGATCCTGGAGATCGACAGGCGCCGCCGCGCCGCCATCTCGGAGAGCGAGGCGATCCAGGCGAAGCGCAAGGCGCTCAGCCAGCAGATCGGCATGGCCAAGCGCAAGGGCGAGAACGCCGATGCGCTGATGGAAGAGGTCGCGGGCCTGGAGCAGAGCCTTAAGGACGGTGAGCACGAGGCCAGCCGCCTCGACGAGGAACTGCGCATCCGACTCGAGGTGGTGCCCAACCTGCCGTTCGAGGATGTCCCTGAGGGCGTCGACGAGACCGGCAATGTCGAGATCCGCCGCGAAGGCAACCAGCGCAACTTCAGCTTCCAGCCGAAGGACCACGTGGCGCTGGGCGAGGCGACCGGCAACATGGATTTCGCCGCCGCCGTGAAGATCTCCGGCTCGCGCTTCGTGTTCCTGAAGTCGCATCTGGCGCGCCTGGAGCGGGCGCTGTCGCAGTTCATGCTCGACCTGCACACGGTCGAGGGCGGCTACACCGAGGTCAACCCGCCGCTCCTGGTGAAGGACGCCGCGGTCTACGGCGTCGGCCAGTTGCCGAAGTTCGCCGAGGACATGTTCCACACCGACAACGGCTTCTGGCTGATCCCGACGGCCGAGGTCTCGCTCACCAACCTGGTGAACGACATGGTGCTGGAGGAGAAGGAGCTGCCGCTGCGCTTCACGGCGTTCACGCCCTGCTTCCGCTCCGAGGCGGGCTCGGCCGGCAAGGACACGCGCGGCATGATCCGCCAGCATCAGTTCCCCAAGGTCGAGCTGGTGAGCATCACGACCCCCGAGCAGGCGGCGGCCGAGCACGAGCGCATGACGGAGTGCGCCGAGCAGGTGCTGAAGCGCCTCGGCCTCGCCTATCGCACGGTCGTGCTGTGCGGCGGCGACATGGGCTTCGGCTCGCGCAAGACTTACGACATCGAGGTCTGGCTGCCCGGCCAGAACGCCTATCGCGAGATTTCGAGCTGCTCCAACATGGGCGACTTCCAGGCCCGCCGCATGAACGCACGCTACCGGCCGAAGGAGGGGAAAGGCACGCGCTTCCTGAACACGCTGAACGGCTCGGCCCTGGCGGTCGGCCGCACCCTGGTCGCGGTGCTGGAGAACTACCAGAACGAGGACGGCTCGGTGACGGTGCCCGAGGCGCTGCGTCCGTACATGGGCGGCCTCGAACTGATCCCCGCGCCCGGGAAATGAAGGTCCCCAACCTCGCCAAGGCGCGCATCCTCGTCACCAACGACGACGGCATCCACGCGCCCGGCCTCGAGGCGCTGGTCGAGATCGCGACCCAGCTTTCGAGCGACGTCTGGATCGTGGCGCCCGAGGTCAACCAGAGCGGCGCCGGACATTCGCTCTCGCTGTCGCGGCCGATCCGCGCGCGCGAGGTGAGCGAGGGCAAGGTCGCGGTCGACGGCACGCCGACCGACTGCGTGCTGTTCGCCGTCAAGCACCTGATGAAGGACCGCAAGCCCGACCTCGTTTTGTCGGGCGTCAACCGCGGTACCAACATCGCTGACGACGTGACCTATTCGGGCACCATCGCGGGCGCGATGGAAGGCTGCCTGCTCGGCATCCCGTCCATCGCCTTCAGCCAGGCCTACATGCACGACCATCCGGTGAAATGGGGCACCGCGACGGCCCACGGCGCTGCCGTGGCGCGCCGCGTGCTCGCCCTCGACTGGCCGCGCAACGTGCTGGTCAACGTCAACTTCCCCGACGTCGTGGCGGGTTCGGTCCGGGGCGTCCGGGTCACGCACACCGGCACGCGCGGCTTCGGCGGCCACATCATCGAGCGCAAGGATCCGCGCGGCGGCACCTACTACTGGATCGGCTATGCCCCGCAGGAGAGCGAGATCGACGAGGCGAGCGACATCGCTGCCGTCCGCTCGGGCCACATCTCGGTGACACCGCTGCACCTCGACCTGACCCACGAGAGCATGCGCCGCAAGCTCGTCGCGGAGTTCGAGGCCGCGCCCGTCGACATCGACTAGGGGCGCTTCCGTGAACGTCCCCGCCATGCAGCGCCTGATCGCCGAGCTGCGCAACTCGGGTATCACGGACGAGAACGTTCTGGCCGCCATCGCCTCGGTCGATCGCGAGCGCTTCGTGTCGCAGCCCTTCGCCGAGCGCGCCTGGGAGAACACGGCACTGCCCATCGCCTTCGGCCAGACGATCAGCCAACCGCTGGTGGTCGCCGCCATGACCGAGGCGCTGCGGGTCGGCCCGCGCATGAAGGTGCTCGAAATCGGCACCGGCTCGGGCTACCAGGCCGCTGTGCTGGCGCGGCTGGCGCGCCGCGTCTACTCGATCGAGCGCTTCAAGCCGCTCTCCAAGGCCGCCGAGCGCCTGCTGCTCGACCTCGGCATCTACAATGTCGTGGTCGACATCAACGACGGCAGCAAGGGCTGGCCGGGCCAGGCGCCGTTCGACCGCATCATCGTCACCGCCGCCGCCGAGGAACGGCCGCAGGCGCTGATCGACCAGCTCGCCGTCGGCGGCATCCTGATCGTTCCCGTGGGGCGCGATCCCACCTCGCAGGTCGTCGAGCGCATCGTGAAGAGCGAGCGCGGCCTGCAGCGCGACACGCTGATGCCGGTGCGCTTCGTGCCGCTGGTTGCGGGTCCGTTGCCGGTATTGGGGTCAGGCTGAGCGAAGCTCAGCCGATGAGCGGCAGGACATTGCCCAGGGCAATGTCCGGGAGCGCCGAAGAACGAACGACCACCGGAGCGTCCTTTCCGCCCGAATCCCGATATTGTAGACTGCACACATGAAGAACGCCCCTCGCTTCCCCTCGCGATGGGCCGGCCGGATGCATACGCTGGGTACAATGGCGGTGCTGTCGGTCGCGCTCGGCGCCTGCAACACCGTCATGGGTGCCCGTGAGGGCACCATGGAATATCCCGGTTCCGCCGCCGGGCCCAACGCCGTTCCCGTCTATGTCGTGAAGGACAAGGACACGGTCGATAGCATCTCGCGGCGCTACGGCGTGCCGTCGCAGACCATCATCGACCGCAACAACCTCAAGGCGCCGTACACGATCAAGCCCGGCCAGTCGCTCGCCATGCCCGGCGCGCGCTTCGTGCAGGACAGCTACGGCGAGTCGGCGGCGCAGCAGACGGCCGCCGCCAATCCCAATGCGCCCTCTTCGGTGAAGCGCGAGGGCCTGGCGCCGCCGCCCGGCTCGTCCCAGGGTGAGGCGCCGCGCTCCGCCGCGCCGGCCGGCGAGCCGACGCCGCTTGCCAAGGCGGTCTCCGTACCGGCCACGCCGCCGCCGCGCATGAGTTGGCCGGTCAACGGCAAGGTCGTCTCGGGCTACGGCACGTCGGGCGGCCAGAAGAACGACGGCATCGACATCGCCGCCGCCAAGGGCACGCCGGTCAAGGCCGCCGAGGGCGGCAAGGTCGTCTATGCCGGCGGCGAGGTCGCCAAGATGGGCAACCTGCTGCTGATCGAGCATCCCGGCGGCTACATCACCGCCTATGGCAACAACGAGTCGCTGTCGGTGAAGAAGGGCGACGTGGTCAAGCGCGGCCAGGTCATCGCCAAGGTCGGCAATTCCGGCGGCTCGGCCGAGCCACAGCTCCACTTCGAGGTCCGCCGCGCCGGCAAGACCATCGACCCGACGACGGTGCTTGGGGCGCAATAACGGGAAAGGTCCCTCGCTTACGCTCGGGATGACAATTTTGTTGGCGCAACGTGGTGCGTCCCTAAAGTTTGTCATCCTGAGCGAAGCGCAGCGTAGTCGAAGGACCTTTCGTCTCGATCACACAATCTTCCCGATCATCTTGTACTCGCCCTTGCGGTCCTCGATCTCGAGAACCCAGAGGTCGGGGTCGCGGGCGACCTGGCGGGCGATGTAGGCGTCGGCCTCGGGCTCGGTGACGGGCGCAGGGCCGGTGCCGCGGCTCCATGAGGGTTCGTCGTCGAGCGTGCTGGTCTGGGTGAAGACCGTGACGCCGGCCTCGAAGCGGTTGATCTTCAGCAGCACCGTGCCGACGTCGGGATCGCCACGCCGCACGACGGCGGCCGGAATGAACGCGCGATCACAGAGCCTGATCTGCGCGCTGACCCAAAGTCCTGTCGTGAGGCCCATCACCATGATGAGCCCTTCATGCCAGTGCGTCGTCCAGCCCGTCAAACACCGCCCGCGCGCCGCGCCACTGGTAGCGTACGCACGGAAACGGCAGATGCTCCAGCGCGCCATTCTCCGCGCCGGGCAGGTCGAGCGGCGCGACGAGGATCGGCTTCACCTTCGTGCCCTGGCGCGCCGCGGCGAGCGACAGCCAACCGATAGCCAGTGCCACTTCCTCGGGCTGGCCATCCGCAATCAGCCCGAACAGCGGTCGCGGTCCATCGGGACCGACCGAGAAGAGATCGGTCGTGCCGCCGAACACGCCGCGCTTGGTGAGTTCCTCGTAGAGCGCCGCATCGACCAGTGCGCGATCGCAGGCGGCGGCCGGCGGGATGCGCGTCGAGGGATCGGTGCAGAGCGCGGTCTGCAAGGGCGCCGCGCCGCCCGCCTTGTAGCGGCGCACCGCGTCGACGAAGCGGCCGAGCAGCCGGGTGAGGCGTGGACTGTCGATTGGCGCCACGATCAGCGCCTCGCTCTCATCGCCATCGGGCCATTTGACGGGGCGCCACACGCCGTAGGCTAAAAATTCGCGGAAGCCTTCCATGCTCTGGCCCGGCCGCGCGCCGCCCATACGGCCGGAATGGGCGAGATAGAGCGCGCCGTCGCGATCCTCGACGATGAGGCCCGCCAGCTTCCGGTCGGCGCCGCCGCGCGGCAGGTTGATCTCGCAGGTGATGCTCTCGCGCCGCGACGGCGGCTCGGGCGCATGGCCGAGGACCAGCGCATCGCGCGTGTGGCGCGGCTCGACCGCCCACCAGAAGCCATCGTCGCGCGCCCAGTGGATGGTCGTGCGCAATTCGCCGCCGCGCCAGGTCAGTCGCACGCCACGCGCGGGAACGCCCTGCAAGGCGCCATGCAGGCGCCTGATGGCACGATCGATCCGCTTCGGCTCCTCCACGACGAGCATGGCGCGACCATAGCGCGGCTCTGGCCCTTGCCGATGTGGACAGGTTCGGCCAATACAGCCCGCTCCCATGGCCGATCCGCCCCTCCTCGCGCTCAGCGATATCCGTTTCCATCTCGGCGACCAGACGATCCTGGCCGGCGTCGACCTCGGCATCGCGCCGGGCGAGCGCCTGTCGCTGGTCGGCCGCAATGGCGCCGGCAAGTCGACCCTGCTGCGCATCCTGGCGGGCGCGCCGATCGCCGATTCGGGTGAGCGCTTCGCCCAACCCGGTGCCACCGTCGCCACCCTGCCGCAGGAGCCGGACTTCACCGGCCACGCCACGGTCGGCGACTACGTCGCCTCGGCGCTCACCGATTCGCTGGGACCGGACGATTACCGCGTCGCCGCCATCCTCGAGGACATGAAGCTCGATAGCGGTCGCGATCCGACCACGCTCTCCGGTGGCGAGGCGCGCCGCGCGGCGCTGGCCCGCGTCCTGATCGGCGAGCCCGACGTGATGCTGCTCGACGAGCCGACCAACCATCTCGACCTGCCGACCATCGAATGGCTGGAGGAGAAGCTCTCGAAGTGGCGCGGCGCCTACGTGCTGGTGAGCCACGACCGGCGCTTCCTCACCAACCTGACGCGGGCCGTGCTGTGGCTCGACCGTGGCATCGTGCGCCGCCTCGACAGGGGCTATGGCGAGTTCGAGGCCTGGTCGAACGACATCATCGAGCGCGAGGCCACGGAGCGGCACAAGCTCGACCGGCTGATCGAGCGCGAGACCGAATGGGCCGGCAAGTCGATCCGCGCCCGCCGCACGCGCAACGAGGGCCGCCTGCGCGCGCTCGCGGCGCTCCGCCAGCAGCGCAGCCAGCAGATCGGCCCTGTCGGCCGCGCCACCATCGAGGCCGGCAGCGCCGAGGCCTCGGGCGCGCTGGTCGTCACGGCGCGCAACATCACCAAGCGCTGGGGCGACAAGACCATCGTCCAGGATTTCTCGACGCGCATCTTCCGCAAGAACCGCATCGGTCTCATTGGGCCGAACGGTGCCGGCAAGACGACCCTGCTCAAGATGCTGATGGGCGAGCTCGAGCCCGACAGCGGCACGGTGAAGCTCGGCGCCAACCTGATGCCGGTGGTGATCGACCAGCGCCGCATCGGCCTCGATCCTGACAAGACGCCGTGGGAGACGCTGGCCGACCGCAACGACCATGTGCTGGTGCGTGGGCATCTCACCCATGTGATGACCTACCTGCGCGAGTACCTGTTCCGCGACGAGCAGGCCCGCCAGCCGGTGCGCACCCTGTCGGGCGGCGAGCGCAACCGCCTGCTGCTGGCGAAGGCGCTGGCCGCGCCCTCCAACATGATCGTGCTCGACGAGCCGACCAACGACCTCGATGCCGACACGCTCGACCTCCTGCAGGAAGCGCTCGACGATTACGACGGCACCGTCCTGCTGGTGAGCCACGACCGCGACTTCCTCGACCGGCTCGTCACCTCGACCATCGTGCTCGAAGGCGACGGCACGGCGACCGAGTATGCCGGCGGCTACAGCGATTACGTGGCCCAGCGCGGGCCGAGGGTGGAGCCGACGGGCGTCACGCCGTCACGCGCGAAGGTGAAGGCTGCGCCGGCAAAGGAGAGCGGACAGGGCAAGGCACGCCTCGGCTACAAGCGCGAACGCGCCCTGGTCGAACTGCCGAAGAAGATCGAAGCCCTGCAGGCCGAGGTCGCGACCCTGCAACAGGCTTTGGCCGACCCCGACCTCTACCGCCGCGATCCCAAACGCTTCCAGTCCAGCACCACCCGCATCGGCGCTGCCCAAGCCGAGATCGAGGCTGCCGAGACGGAATGGCTCGAACTCGAGATGCTGCGCGAGGAACTGAATTCCTGAATCATATTCGAAAGGTCCCTCGCTTACGCTCGGGATGACAATTTTGTTGGGATTTGCGCAGTGCGCTGATCAGACAAACGGTGTCATCCCGAGCGTAAGCGAGGGACCCTTGCATACCCGAATACCGCGCAGGGCAGCGGCGCCTTTTCGATTCGTTCGTTTCGTTTATTTCGTTTGTTTCGTTTATCGAGCCCAACCACGCTCTGCCCGAAGCGACGGAGTGTTACTTCTTCTCCCGCTCGTAATGCGCCGCGATCATCAGCGCGGTCGCGACCGTCACCTTCTTGCCCGTGGGAATGTGCAGGAACTCGTTGGGCCCATGCGCATTCGAGTGCGGGCCGAGTATACCCGTTATCACGAACTGCGTCCTGGGAAACTTGTCGCCCAGCATGCCCATGAACGGGATCGTGCCGCCTTCGCCCATGTAGGCGACCGGCTCGCCGAACGCCTCCTGCGAGGCGTCGGTCACGGCCCTCTCCAGCCACGGCGCCAGCGGCGGCGCGTGCCAGCCGCTCTGGCCGCCTTCGCCGGCGTCGAACTCGACCGTGGCGCCGTAGGGCGGATCGGATTCCAGCGCCTTCTTCATCGCCTTCACGGCTTCCTTGGCGTCGAGCGTCGGCGGCGTGCGCACGCTGATCTTGGCCTCGGTATACGGCAGCAGCACGTTGCCGGCATCGATCGGCTCGGGATAGCCCGCCATGCCGACCGTCGCGAGCTGCGGCCGCCAGGTCCGGTTCAGCACCATCTGGCCGAGATCCTCGACCATCGGCCTGGTCGTGCCGGCGAAGGGGAACTTGCGATAGACCTCGTCGCCCAGCACGCGCGCCGCTTCCGAGGCCTGCGCGATGCGCTGCGGCGGGATCTGCACGAAGAGTTCCGGCAGCTTCATCTCGCCGGTCGCCTCGTCCTCCAGGCGCGTCAGCAGCGCGCGCGTGATCCGGAACGAGGAGGGCACGATTCCCGACGCGTCGCCCGAGTGAACGCCCTCGTTCAGCACCCGCACCTTCAGCGTGCCGGCCGCGATGCCGCGCAGTGACGTGGTGAGCCACATCCGGTCCCAGTCGCCGCAGCCCGAATCGAGGCAGACCACCAGCGACGGATCGCCGATCCGGTCGAGCAGGTGGTCGACATAGAAGGGTAGGTCGTAGCTGCCGGATTCCTCGCAGCCCTCGATCATGATGACGCAACGGGCGCGCGGCACCTTCTGCTCTTGCAGCGCCAACAACGCCGCGAAACAGGCATAGATCGCGTAGCCGTCGTCGGCGCCGCCGCGGCCGTAGAGCTTGTCGTCCTTGCGCACCGGGATCCACGGCCCCATGCCCTCGGCCCAGCCCTTCATCTCGGGCTGCTTGTCGAGATGGCCGTAGAGCAGGACGGTGTCGTCGTTGTCGTCGCCCGGGATCTCGATGAAGATCAGCGGCGTGCGCCCCGGCAGCCGCACCACCTCCATCGTCGCGCCCGCGATGGCGGCGACGTGCGGACGTGCCCAGTCGGTCATCAGCGTGACCGCCTGCTCCATGTAGCCGTTCTCTTCCCATTTGGGATCGAAGGACGGCGACTTGTTGGGGATGCGGATGTACTCGGTGAGCGACGGCAGGATCTGGTCATCCCAGAAGCTGCCGATGAAGGTCTTGAGCTGGTCGGGGTTCATGGGCGGGAGTTTAGCGCTGCGGTTGGCCCGTGTAAGCACTCGACCGTCCTTTCTGCCCGCGAAGCCGGGAACTCGCGCGACGTTTGGGCAGGCGGAGTGGGGGTGTATTCTATATGCTTTTTCTGGGTCGCGCGGTGCTGGAAGGTCAATGGCAACCCTGCTGCACGAGGTCTGGGTAGAGGTCGATGAGGATGGCCAGTCTCTGGAAAGCTGTTGCCTGGCTGGTCCTGACGGCGACGACTTTCGACGCTCGCTGTCATCGGACGCCTGGCTGATACATACTTTCCCAGCCGGAAGTCACTTCGAAGCGATGACGACCCTTCATCGACTCTTGGGTCGAGAGGCCTACGCGACCGAACACGATTGGGATTGCCAGCCATACCCTGAAGAATGGCGCGCTCGGCAGGTGCACGACGCCTAGGGCTCAGCCCGCTCAGGTTCCCGCAGCCGGTTTTACTTGAATGTCCTCAGCCT
This sequence comes from Reyranella sp. GW821-FHT14A01, assembly GCF_058803965.1. Taxonomy (NCBI): domain Bacteria; kingdom Pseudomonadati; phylum Pseudomonadota; class Alphaproteobacteria; order Hyphomicrobiales; family Reyranellaceae; genus Reyranella; species Reyranella sp. GW821-FHT14A01. The sequence goes on along the minus strand of NZ_JBXAPM010000011.1, from coordinate 184,379 downwards.
TTTTCTCCAGCTCGTCCTCAGCCGGTTTGTCTGCCTCGTCCTTGTTGGGTTCCTCTGCCTGGCCCTCGGTAGGCTTCTCCGCTTCGTCCTTGGCGGGTTCCTCTACCTCGTCCTTCGTGGGCGCCACTGCCTCGTCCTTCGTGGGTTCCTCTATCTCATCCACGGCCGGCTTTTCCGGTTCGTCCTTCGCAGGCCTTTCCGGCTCAACATTGGCCGGATCGAACCATGAGGCGGCGCGGTCGAAGGCGGCGACGAGGGAGGCGGCTTCGACGGGATCGACGAGGGTTTCGAAGCCGTGGAGGATGTTGTTGCGGATGCGGCGCAGCGTATCGAGCTGCTGGAGCTTGTCTTTCGACAGGTTGAAGCGCGGCTCGTCGAACAGGCTTTCGAGCGAGGCGGTCCGGTCGTCGGCGATGTCCGCGTGGCGCTTGACCTCGCGCTCGAAGTTCACGGCCGCGTTCAGCACGGCCTGGTAGGGCATCTTCAGGTCGAGCAGCTGTTTCGGCGCCAGCGCCTCTACGGGCGTCCGCTTGCTGGGTGAATGGGCGAGGTTGCGGAAGAGCGGGCGCTGGCCGTCTTCGGGCTTTTCCGGCTCGGGCTCCGGCAGGGCGCCCAGCTCCTTCAGTTCCTCGACGCCGACCCGGATGCTGACGAAATCGTTGGCGGGTTTCGGTGGCGCAGGTGGAGTCGGCGGCGGGGCAGGCGCTGGGGTCGGCTCGGCGATGGGCTCGACGATTGGCTCTACAGTCGGCGCGGCGATGAGCGCGGGCGCCGGCTCCGGTTCCTTTTCCGGCGCTTTCTCGGGCGCGGGCAGCTTGAGCGGCTCCGGCGTGGGAGCCGGCACGGCTTGCGGGACGGGCTGCTGCTCGCTCCGTGCCGTCCGCGCGGCGCGCAGGACCAGGCCCTGCGCGGCCAGGATGCAGAAGAAAGCCACGCCGCCCGCCGTCACGCCGTCGAGCGGCATCTGCTTGGCCTGCGCCACGATCGTGCCGTAGGCGACGCCGCCGGCCAGCGGGAGCACCAGCTCTTTCAGCACGCGCAGCGCGATTGGCGTACCGCCAGCCTTCGTCTTGTCCATTGACCCCAATCCATTCGGCCCGGCCACGCGCGGCCGGAAAAATCCCGCGCCGTACTAACAAACCGCCCGAGTTGACGCCACCGGACCTGTCCGCTACCCCCTCGCCACCCCCGAAGGACCCCGCAAAAAGTGCCCGATTCCGCCGCTTCTCCCGCATCCGACGCCCGTCTGGCCGGCCATCCTGCCGGTCTGCGGCGCACGTTTGCCATCATCTCGCATCCCGACGCCGGCAAGACGACGCTGACGGAAAAGCTGCTGCTGTTCGGCGGCGCCATCCACGTCGCGGGTGCCGTGAAGGCGCGCGGCGAGGCGCGGCGGGCGCGCTCGGACTGGATGAAGATCGAGCAGCAGCGCGGCATCTCGGTCACCACCTCGGTGATGCATTTCGAGTATGGCGGCGCGGTCTTCAACCTGCTCGACACGCCGGGCCACGAGGACTTCTCCGAGGACACCTACCGCACCCTGACCGCCGTCGATTCGGCGGTGATGGTGATCGACGCCGCCAAGGGCATCGAGGCGCGCACCCGCAAGCTGTTCGAGATCTGCCGCCTGCGCGACGTGCCGATCGTCACCTTCATCAACAAGATGGACCGCGAGTCCAAGGATCCGATCGAGCTTCTGGACGAGGTCGCCTCGACCCTGGCGCTCGACGTCTCGCCCATGACCTGGCCGACCGGCTCGGGCCAGAATTTCAAGGGCACCTACGATCTCGCCAACAACCGCATGCTGGTGTTCGACAACACCGACAGGAGCCGCATCGGCGAGGTGATCGAGAACTACCAGATCTCCGATCCCGACTTCGCCGAGGAAGTCGAGCTGGTGCGCGCGGGCTATCCGGCCTTCGATCTCGAGAGCTATCGCGCCGGCCATCTGTCGCCGGTGTTCTTCGGCTCAGCCTACAACAATTTCGGCGTGAAGGAATTGCTTGATGCGATCGCGGCCTGGGCGCCGCCGCCGCGCCCGCAGCCGGCCGAGCCGCGGCCCATCGAGCCGACCGAGCCCAAGGTCTCGGGCTTCGTGTTCAAGGTCCAGGCCAACATGGATCCCAACCATCGCGACCGCATCGCCTTCCTGCGCCTGTGCAGCGGCAAGTTCCGCCGCGGGATGAAGCTGACGCAGATGGGCACGTCCAAGGTCCTGTCGGTCAACTCGCCGATCCTGTTCTTCGCCCGCGAGCGCGAGATCGTCGACGAGGCCTGGCCCGGCGACATCATCGGCATTCCCAACCACGGCGTGCTGCGGGTCGGGGACACGCTGACCGAAGGGGAGACGCTCAAGATCACCGGCATTCCGAACTTCGCACCGGAAATCCTCCGCCGCGTGCGGCTGGAGGACCCGATGAAGTCCAAGCAGCTCAGGCGCGCGCTGGAGGATCTGGCGGAAGAGGGCGTGACCCAGGTGTTCCGCCGCGTGATCGGCGGCGACCATATCGTGGGCGTCGTCGGCGAACTGCAGCTCGATGTGCTCAAGACCCGCGTCGAGGCCGAGTACAACGTCCATATCGACCTCGAGCCCGCGCCGTTCGAGACCGCCCGCTGGATCTCCGCCGAGACCAAGGCCGATCTGGAAGAGTTCATGTCAGCCAACCGCGGCGGCATGTCCGAGGACCGCGATGGCTCGCCGGTGTTCCTCGCGCGCAACGCGTGGGAGCTGGGATACATCGCCGAGAAGAGCCCGAAGGTGAAGTTCTCGGACATTCGCGAACGTTCTTAGCTGGGGGCGCGCCACTCCAGTGGCGCGTCTTCTTCTTGAATCATGATCGCGCCACTGGAGTGGCGCGCCCCCGGCGCTAGAGTCTCTCTATCATTTCGCTGCCCTTAGAATAGCAGTACGCCTGTAATGCATGGCTCCGGGCTTTCTATGCCCGGCCGTGTGTGGAAGTCTTACCGTCCCATTACAGAACAGCGGGACAGGCCATGCACGACATCGTCATTCGGGGCGGCACCATCGTCGATGGCACGGGCGCAGCGGCGTTCCAGGGCGACGTCGCGATCGACGGCGACAAGATCGTTCAGGTCGGCGGCAAGGCGGGTCCGGCCAAGCGTGAGGTCAAGGCCGAGGGCCGGCTGGTCACGCCGGGCTGGGTCGACGTCCACACCCACTATGACGGCCAGGCCACCTGGGATCCCGTTCTAGCACCGTCCTCGTGGCATGGCGCCACGACCCTCGTGTTCGGCAATTGCGGGGTCGGCTTCGCGCCGGTGCGCAACGAGCACCAGAAGGCCCTGATCGAGATGATGGAGGGCGTCGAGGACATCCCCGGCATCACCCTCACCGAAGGCCTCAAGTGGGACTGGGAGAGCTTCCCGGAATATCTCGACGCGCTGGAGCGCCTCCCGCGCACCATCGATATTGGCGCCCAGGTCGCCCACCATCCGCTGCGCGTCTATGCGATGGGCGAGCGCGCCATCAATCGCGAGATGGCGACGGCCGAGGATATCGAGCTGATGGCCCGGCTCACCGAGGAGGCGCTGAAGGCGGGCGCCGTCGGCTTCACCACCAGCCGCACCGACCAGCACAAGACGCTCGCCGGCGACCTGGTGCCCGGCCGCTATGCCGAGCACGAGGAGCTGATCGCGATCGGCAAGGCGATGGGGCGGGCCGGCGTCGGCACCTTCGGCTTCCTGTCCGACTTCAATGACGAGAAGGCGGAATGGAGCTGGATCCGCGAGGTCGCCAAGGAGAGCGGCCGGCCGGTCTGGTTCCTGCTCACCGATCGCAGCTACGACCCGCAGCGCTACAAGCGCCTGATGGACGGCGTGCGCGCCTGCCGCGCGGACAACCTGCCGCTCTATGCCCAGGTCGCGGGGCGCCCCGTGGGCCTGACGCTCGGCCTCAACACCTCGCTCAATCCGTTCGGCCTGCGCGAAGGCTATGCGGAGCTGGCCCATCTGCCGCCGGCCGAGATGCTGGCCAAGCTGCGCACGCCGGACGTGCGCCGCCTGATCCTGTCGCAGGAGGCCTCGCCGCGCCTGCTCGAGGTGCTGCCGCCGCTGTCGCGCCAGATCGCGACGCGGTGGGACCGCATGTATCCGCTGGGCGACAGACCGGATTACGAGCCCGCGCCGGAGCGCAGCATCGAAGCGCTGGCCACGGCCGCGGGCGTGACGCCGCAGGAATATTGCTACGACTATCTGACCGGCGCCGAGAACCGCATGGTCTACTTCCCCGTCACCAACTACGTGCACGGCGATCTCGAGGTCGTACGCGAGATGATCGAGGATCCGCACACCATCCTCGGCCTGTCCGACGGCGGCGCGCATTGCGGCGTGATCTGCGATGCCTCGCTCAACACCTCGATGCTGCAGCACTGGGTGCGTGACCGCACGCGCGGACCGCGCCTCGGTCTCGAGTTCGTGGTGAAGCGCATGACCAGCAGCACCGCCGACTTCTATGGCTTCAAGGATCGCGGCCGCCTGCAGCCCGGCATGAAGGCGGACGTCAACGTCATCGACTTCGACGGCCTCAACCTGCACAGCCCGAAGATGATCTTTGACCTGCCGGCCGGCGGCCGCCGCCTGGTCCAGAGCGTCGACGGCTACGACATGACGATCTGCTCCGGCACGCCGATCTTCGAGAAGGGCATTGAGACCGGCGCGCGTCCGGGCAAGCTGGTCCGCTCGACGGCCTGATCAAATTGAAAAGAGCGCGGCACTCACGTGCCGCGCTCTTTTTCTTGTCATCCTGAGCGAAGCGAAGGATCTCGCGCTCGCCAAGGAGTCCGCTGGTCGATCTGCTAGGTCCTTCGCTGCGCTCAGGACGACATAGTTTTTACCTCTTCGGCGACCAGCCGTAAGCCTTGGTGCAGGCGCCGCCCATCAGCATGGCGCGTTCGCTGTCGCTCAGCGTCTTGGTCTCCAGGAACGGCTTCACCGCGTTCTCGTAGTTCACGACGGCGAAGGCGCGCGTCCAGTCGGTGCCCCACAGGCAGCGCTCGAAGCCCCAGGCGTCGAACACGCGCTTCAGCGGATCCCAGATGTCGGGGAACGGGTAGGGCTGCTTGGAGAGGGTGCAGGCGCCGCTCACCTTGATCACGGCGTTCGGGCGCTTGGCGAGGTCGAGGATCTTCGGCAGGTCGGCCCACGGCTCGGCGGGCGCCGGCGGATCGCGCGGCTGCAGCAGGCCGAGATGGTCGACGATGAAGCGCGTATTGGGATGGCGGTCGATGATCTTGATGCCGTCGTCGACCCTGCCCCAGAACAGGAAGTTGAGCGGCAGGTCGTAGTCCACGGCGGCCTTACAGATGCGGTCGAGGCCGGGATGATCGGGCGCGCGCTTCTCCTCCTCGCGCAGGAAGATGCGGATGCCGACGGCGCCCTTCGTCTCCTTCCACTTCGCGACCACGTCGGCGACGTTCGCATCGTCCGGATCGACCGGCTTGACGATGGCCATGCGACCGGGATGCTGGCGCGCCACTTCCTCGGCGTAGCTGCCGTCGTAACGGTACATCGAGAAGGACGAGATGAAGATCGCGCCGTCGACGCCGACCTTGTCCATCGCCGCGACCATCTCGTCGCCGGTCACGTGAGGCGGCCAGTTCGGCACCGTCGCCCACGGCCGCTTCGGGGTGTTCGCTTCGTACGCATGGACCTGCGAGTCGATGATCGGCATGGCGTTTCCTCTTTCGTTCGTTACTTCTTCTTCCGTTCCGTAACAGGCACTGTGACCTCATCGGTACGCAGACGCACCAGCTCGTCGGCCTGCAGGCCTAAAAGTTCGCCCAGCACCGCATCCGTATGCTGCCCGAGTGTCGGTGCCGGACGCTTGATCTCGGACTTGCCGCCGGTGTGGAGGCGGATGGGGGAGATCGGCACGCGGGTCTTGCCGCGGCGCGGATGCTCGACATCGACCCAGAAGCCGCGCGCCTCGAGATGGGGATCGTAGGCGACCTCGCGCGCAGTCTTCACAGGAGCGCAAGGCACGCGAGCCTTGGTGAGCAGCGCCAGGACCTCGTCCTTGGTCTTGCCGATCGTCCAGGCGCCGACCATGTCGTCGATCACGGCCATGTTCCTGGCGCGGCCGGGCGTGGTCGTGAACTCGGGATTGGTGAGCAGGTCCTGGCGGCCCAGCATCTCGCACATCGACGTCCAGTGCCGCTCGGCCGAAGTGAAGATCGCGACATAGCCGTCGCGGCAGCGATAGGTGTTGTACGGCGCCATGGCGAGCGCGGGATGCCGGTTGCCGGTGCGGTCGGGCACGTTCTTGTCGCCGTCCATCACCGCGCCCAGTGCGGAGGCGATCGAGATCGCGCCCGCCTCGTGCATCGCGACCTCGACCCGCTGGCCCTTGCCCGTGCGCTCGCGCTGCACCAGCGCGCCCAGAATGCCGGCGCAGAGATGGATGCCGGCCAGGAAATCGCACACCGCGGCGCCGGCCTTCGTGGGCGGCCCGTCGGCGTCGCCGGTGGCGTTGGTGATGCCGCTCATCGCCTGGATGGTGACGTCCATCGCGGCGAGGTCGCGATAGGGACCGTCGAGGCCGAAGCCCGAGCTGCCGCCATAGACGAGGCGCGGGTTCAGCTTGCTCAGCACGTCGTAACCCAGGCCCAGCCGATCCATGACGCCCGCCGCGAAGTTCTCGATCAGCACGTCGGCCTTGGCCACGAGGTCGAGGAAGATCTCCTTGCCGCGCGGCTGCTTGAAGTCGAGGACGACCGACTCCTTGTTGGAATTCAGCATCACCAGCGGATAGGGCTCGACCTCGCGCTTGCGGCGGCGCACCACGTCGCCCTCCGGCGGCTCGATCTTGAGCACGCGCGCGCCCATGAAGGCGAGCTGCAGGCCGCAATAGGGGCCATTGTAGATCTGCCCGAGATCGAGGACGAGCATCCCGTCGAGCGGGCGCCTGATGGTCATGGGTGCGTTTTCTCCGATGCGCTGGGGAGACTGTATCGCGATCCGGCGGCGCGGGGAGGGCGGAGTGCGTTTCCGGTCCGTTGTGCGAGCGGAAAGGTCCCTTTAGGGTCCTTCGCATGAGCAGCATCAACCGAATCGACGTCGGCCCGCGCATGAGCGAGGCCGTCACCCTGGGCAACCGCATCTATTGCTCGGGCATGATCCCCGAGGATACGAGCGCCGACATCACCGGCCAGGTGCAGCAGGCGCTGGCCGAGATCGACTCCCTGCTGGCCAAGGGCGGCAGCGACAAGACCAAGATCCTGACCGCCACGATCTGGCTGAGCGATATCTCCGATTTTGCCGCCATGAATAAAGTTTGGGACGCCTGGGTCGTGCCCGGCCAGACGCCCGCCCGAGCCACCGTCCAGGCGAAGATGAACGACCCGAAGATGAAGGTCGAAATCATGGTCGTCGCGGCGATCTAGGAAGATCGATGCTCGACCATGTGTTTGTCACGGTCAGCGACGTTCGTCGTTCGATCGCCTTCTACGAGCAGGCACTGGCGCCGCTGCGGATCGGCCATGTTCTCGATTACGACGGCAAGAACGGGCCGCCGGGCCATCCGGACCTGAAAGGGTTCGGCCGCGACGGTCGCGTGTTCTTCTGGCTCAGGCCCGGTCAGGCCGACAGTCGTGCAGCCCATGTCGGCTTCGTGGCGTCCAATGAGGCCGAGGTCGATGCGTTCCATAGTGCCGCCATCGCGGCGGGAGGCACCGACAATGGCGCGCCGGGTCCACGGCTGCATTATGACCCACGCTACTACGCCGCCAATGTCTTCGATCCTGACGGTTACAGTCTCGAGGCGGTCTACAAATCCTGGCAGCATCCTCCCCGGTAAAGCCCTTTACGGGTGCGGCCCGTGATCTGCTAAGGTCCCGCCGCTTCGAATTCCAAGAAGGAGAAAGTCAATGAGCGTCACCCGTATCAACGCCGGCGCCCGCATGAGCAGCGCGGTGGTCCATGGCAACACGGTCTATCTCGCCGGCCTCACCGCCGACGACGCCAAGGCCGACGTGAAGGGCCAGACCAAGCAGATCCTCGACAAGGTCGACAAGTTCCTCAAGGAAGCCGGCACCGACAAGTCGAAGGTGCTCTCGGCCAACATCTGGCTGACCGACATCTCGACCTGGAGCCAGATGAACGAAGTCTGGGACGCCTGGGTCTCCCCCGGCAATGCCCCGGCCCGCGCCACGGTCGAAGCCAAGCTCGCGGCCCCCGGCCTCTCGGTCGAGATCATGATCCAGGCCGCCAAGTAAGGCGCGCCTGCTTCAAACGGAAAAGGGCCGGCATTTGCCGGCCCTTTTTTGTGTCCTGCGGCCCGAAGTAGCGTTGACGGTGTGCCCCGGCACCGGGTTCCCTCCCCTCGAACTCTGGGGAGAGGGTAGATGGTAGTTAAAATTGTGCTCGCGGGCCTGTGCTTTGCGGGAATGACGTCGATGGCGCTGGCGCAGAGCGGCCCGCAGCCTTACGGCAAGGGCTTCGACAACTGGAATTTCTCGCGAGAGAAGGAGGCGAGCGGCGTCACCAATTGCCGCGCCTTCCGCCGCGTCGGCGGCCGCGACGATATCATGGCGATGCGCACCGACGGCCACTCCTATCTCAGCGTCCGCGCCGAAGGCCGCAAGGGCAAGTTCCCCAAGTCCATCGTCGTTCCCCTGCGCGAGCCGGCGAACGGCATGCAATGGGACCTCCAGATCGAGGCCGACGGGAAACGCATGTGGGTCGCCATGCCGCCGGCGGCCATCGAGATCATCGCCGCCAAGGGTGGCTACAGCATGCTGCTGGGCGGCAGCGAGGACCGCGACGACGTCAACCTCGGCAAGAGCGCGCCTGCCGCCTGGAAGCGGGTCAAGGAATGCATCGTCGCCTCGGGCGGGTGAGTTCGCTCATCAACGGAAAAAGGCCGGCGATTGCCGGCGCTCCCCGCGATGACTAATTGATCGGGCCGATGATCTTGCCCGGGTTCATGATGTTGTCCGGGTCGATCGCCTTCTTGATCGAGCGCATCAGCGACATCGCCTCGCCATGCTCCTGGTAGAGGTACTTGATCTTGCCGATGCCGACGCCATGCTCGCCGGTGCAGGTCCCGCCGAGGTTCTGCGCCCGCGCAATCATGCGATCGTTGAGCGCTTCGGCGCGCGGCAGGTAGGTCGGGTCGTTCGGGTCGATCATCATGGTGAGATGGAAGTTGCCGTCGCCGACATGGCCGACGATCGGCGCGTACAGGTCGTTGGCCTGGATGTCCTTCTGCGTCTCGAGGATGCATTCGGCCAGGCGGCTGATCGGCACGCAGACGTCGGTCGCCCACATGCCCCAGCCCGGCTTGTAGGCCTTGGCGGCCCACGCCGCGTCGTGGCGGGCCTGCCACATCCTGCTGCGCTCCTCGGCCTGGCTGGTCCAGGCGAAGTGGCCGCCGCCATGCTCGTCGGCGATGGCCTGCACCATCTCGGCCTGTTCCTTGGTGCCGGCTTCGGTGCCGTGGAACTCCAGCAGCAGCAGGTTCTTCTGCGGCAGCGAGAGCTTGGAATACTGGTTCACCGTGTCGACGGTGTATGTGTCCATCAGCTCGATGCGCGCCACCGGGATGCCGGACTGGATGGTCTGGATCACGGTGTTGACCGCGCCCTCCAGCGTGTCGAAGGCGCAGGTCGCGGCGACCATCGATTCCGGCGTGCCGTAGAGGCGCAAGGTGATCTCGGTGATGACGCCCAGGGTGCCCTCGGAGCCCACGAACAGCTTCACCAGGTCATAGCCCGCGCTCGACTTCCGTGAGCGGCGGCCGAGCTGCATGATTCGCCCGTCGGGCGTCACCACCTGCAGCGACAGCACGTTCTCGCGCATCGTGCCGTAGCGCACGGCGTTGGTGCCCGAGGCGCGGGTGCTGGTCATGCCGCCGATCGAGGCGTCGGCGCCGGGATCGATCGGGAAGAACAGCCCGGTCGCGCGCAGGTACTCGTTGAGCTGCTTGCGGGTGACGCCGGGCTGGACCACCACGTCGAGGTCGGCCTCGTTGACCTGCAGCACCTTGTTCATGCGGCTGACGTCGAGCGAGATGCCGCCGTTGGGGGCGCTGATATGGCCCTCCAGCGAGGTGCCGGTGCCGAAGGGAATGATCGGCGTCTTGTGGCGGGCGCAGAGCTGGACGATCTGCTGCACTTCCTCGGTCGACTCGGCGAAGACCACCGCGTCCGGCAGATGCGCCTCGTGATACGAGATGTCCTTGCCATGCTGTTCGCGCACGGCGTGCGCGGTGCTGACCCGGTCGCCGTAGAGCGCCTTCAGTTCGGCGATCGTGGCATCGACCCCGGGGGAACGAGGCTGGGACGAAGCGTGCGCGGCGGCAACCATGACGGACTCCACGAAAGGAGACTTTGGATAGGCTGCCGGGGCGGGCGACGCAAGGGTAGCAAAGGGGCGGTTCAGAGCGCTCCGGGTGGCCGAAAGGTGCCGAATTCGCCTTCCAGGACCTGGCAGACCGATAGCAGGAACGCGTCGGCGCGCGGACCGGCGACGATCTGCAGGCCGACCGGCAGTCCGTCGGCCAATCCGCAGGGCAGGCTGGCGGCCGGGACACCCGTCTGGTTCGCCCAGGAGGTGAAGCGCGGCAGCGGCGGGTCGAGCGGATCGAGGGTGGCGATCACCGGCGGTGCGATGCCGATCACCGGCGCCAGCAGGAGATCGTAGGTCTCGAAGAACTGGGCGATCCGGCTGCCCAGTTCGCCGCGGGTGACGACCGAGTCGACGAAAGCCTGGGACGGCAGGGCGTTACCGATGTCCACGAGCTGCAGCATCGAGGGATCGAGCTGTGCTGCGCCCTCGCCCAGCCGCCGAGCCAGCCGGGCCGAGAAGGAGGTCCAATGGACGCGATGGACCTCGCCCAGGGCGGGGATCTCGGCCGGATGCGCGGGCTCAAGATGGGCGCCGAGCTTCTCGACGGTCCGGAAGGCCGCTTCGATGCAGGCTGCAATGCCGGGCTCGACCGTGGCGCCCGCCAGGCCGAGATCGGCGCTGATGGCGATCCGCAGGCCCTTCAGCCCATCGCGCGGCAGCGCCCTGGTGTAGTCGCAGCCGTCGGCGGGCAGGGCGTACCAGTCGCGGGCGTCGGCCCGTGTCAGGACGGTCATCATCGACGCCGCATCTGCCACGGTGCGGGTCATCGGCCCGATATGGCTGACCGTCGGAAAGGCGCCGCGCGGATGGTGGGGCACACGACCGAAGCTCGGCTTCAGGCCGAACGTGCCGGTCCAGGCCGCCGGCACGCGGATCGAGCCGCCGCCATCGGTGCCGACCGCCAGCGGCCCGAGGCCGGCCGCGATCGCTGCTGATGCCCCGCCGCTCGAGCCGCCGGGGCTGCGCGCCGGGTCCCAGGGATTGCGCGTGATGCCGGTGAGCGGGCTGTCGGTCACTACCTTGTGGGCATAGTCGGGCAGGGTGGTCTTGCCGAAGACCACTGCGCCGGCCTCGCGCAGCCGTGCGACGCAGGGACTGTCCCCGCCCCGCGTGTCCGTCTCGGCGATGGCGCGCGAGCCGAAGCGGGTCGGCATTCCCGCAGCATAGATATTGTCCTTGATCGAGACGGGTACGCCGTCGAGCGGCCCCAGCGGAGCGCCGGCCTTCCAGCGCTTCTCCGACTCGAGCGAAGCGGCGCGCGCGCCTTTCGGATCGAGAGCGCAGAACGCGTTCAGCCGGCCTTGCGTCTCCTCGATGCGCGCCAGAACCGCCGTCAACGCTTCCACCGGCGAAAGGGTGCGGCGGGCAAAGGCGTCCGCGAGTTCAGCGGCGTCGAGATCGGCGGATGAACGGTCCATGGCGAATCCTCTCATGACGGGCCGGCGCTTGACGGCTTCAATCCTATTTATAATAATAAATAGATTAATTCACAATACACACCTCGGAGAAGGTGAAAATCATGGCCCGTAAAACTGCCGCTTCCCGTGCCCGGACCGCGTCGCGTCCTGCCCCGGAAAAAAAGCCTGCCGGCCCCCGCCTGGTCGCGGGCGATACCTTCCGCACGCCCAAGCGAGGCGATCTCGTCGTCGAGGAGATCAAGCGCTGGATCGTGACGCGCGAGTTGATGCCCGGCGACCGGCTGCCCAAGGAGGCGGAGCTGCAGGAGATGTTCTCGGTGTCGAAGGGAACGGTGCGCGAGGCGCTGAAATCGCTCGACGTGCAGGGCCTGATCTCGATCAGCACCGGTCCATCGGGCGGCGGCACGGTTGTGGAGGTGCCGTTCGAGCGCACCTTCCAGCTCGTACAGAATTACCTCTTCTTCAAGGATGTCGACGTGCGCGACATCTATGCCGTGCGCCGCATGGTCGAGCCGGAGCTGGCGGCCGGCGCCGTGCCGCACCTGACGGAGAGCGACTTCGAATCGATGGAGGCCAGCATCGAGACCTGCGCGCCGACGCCGATGAGCGAGGCGCAGGCGCTGCGTCAGCGCCAGGAAGACCTGCATTTCCACGACATCCTGGCCGAGCGCAATCCCAACGCCTTCCTGCGCTTCTGCTGCCAGATGGTGAACCAGACGCTGCGCCGCCTCGTGGTGTTCGGCGGCCAGCCGATGCACCCGCACAACAACGAGCTCGGCCGCACCAACGTGCTGGCGCATCACGCCATCCTCGCGGCGGCGCGCAAGCGCGACGCGGAGAAGGTGCGCCGCCTGATGTTGGCCCATATCGACGAGGCCGAAGGCCATGTGCGCAAGATGCACGGCACCATGAGCAGCCGGCTGGTGCTCGATTCGGAGATGCGCGTGAACGTGACGCCGCGCCGCCTCGTGAAGTCCCCCGCCAAGTGAGCCTCCCATGACCGGCGACATGATCGTCGTCCTGCTGAACGCGCTGACCCTCATCAGCATCCTGGCGCTCGTCGCCATCGGGCTGGCCGTGGTGTTCGGCATGATGGACGTGATGAACCTCGCGCACGGCGAGTTCGTCACCATTGGCGCCTACACGCTCGCCTTCGCGCAGTCGCTGAACGGCCTGCTGCCGTCCGGCACGGCCTATTGGGTGGCGCTGGCCGCCGCGCCCTTCATCGGTGCCGCCTTCGGGTTGGTGATCGAATGGCTGGTAATCCGTCCGCTCTACAAGCGGCCGCTCGACATGATCCTCGCCACCTTCGGCGTCAGCCTGATCCTGCAGAAATCCATCGAGCTCACCTTCGGCGCGCTGCCGCAGATCGTGTCGGCGCCGGTCGAGGGCATGGTGCCGCTGGCCGGCGCGCACTATCCCGCCTACCGGCTGCTGATCATCGTCGTGGCCTTCCTCGTGGTCGGCGGCACTTTGGCGCTGTTCCGCTGGAGCCAGTTCGGCACCGACCTGCGGGCCGTGATCCAGAATCGCGCCATGGCCGAGGCGCTGGGCATCAATGCCAAGAAGCTGACGCGCATCGCCTTCGCCGGCGGGGCGGGGTTGGCGGGCCTGGCCGGCGTGCTGCTGGGACCGCTCGCCTCGGTCGAGGCGCATCTCGGCGTCTTCTACATGGGCAAGGCCTTCTTCGTGGTCATCATCGGCGGCATCGGCTCCGTCGTGGGCTGCGTCGCGGGCAGCGCGCTGGTGGGCGGCGCGGAGACGCTGCTGAACTACCGGCTCGATCCATCGCTCGCCTCCGCCCTGGTGCTGGCGCTGGCCATCGTGCTGGTGCGGCTGCGTCCGCGCGGACTGGTGCCGGGCTACAGCGCCGCGCACGAACTGCTGGGCAAAGGGTGATGGCGCGCCTCGGCATCGCCTTCCGGCTCCTCTTCGCGCAGCCGCGTCTGGCCGGCCGCGAACGGCTCGGCGTCGCGGTGGCGCTGGTGCTGCTGTTCGTGCTGATCGCCGCGCCGATGGTGGGCTCGGAGTATCGCACCGCCCAGTTGCGCGATGCGCTGCTGCTCTCGGTGCTGGCGCTCAGCCTCGACTATCTCTGGGGCCGCTCGCACACGCTGGTGCTGGGCCATGCGCTGTTCTTCGGCATCGGCGCCTATGGCATGGCGGTGGCGACCACCAAGCTCGGCTGGTCGTCGGGCGCCGGTATTCTCCTCGGCATCGCCGCGTCGATGGCAGTGGCCGCGGCCAGCGGCTATTTCCTGCTGTTCGCGGGCGTGCGGCTGCATTTCTTCGCCGTGCTGACCATGGCGATGTCGTTGATCGCCACCCAGATCGCGGTGAGCTGGTCGTCGGTCACCGGCGGCGATGTCGGCATCCTGGGCATCTCGCCCATCGAGTTCTCTCTCGGCACACTTGCCTATTCCAGCGCCGAAGGTGCGCAGGGATATTACGGCGCGCTCGTTGTGGCTTTCGGCGTGCTGACCATTCTCTGGCTTGCCTGCCGCGGCCCCTACGGGAAAGTGCTGGAAGCCATCGGCAGCAACGAAACGCGCGCCCGCACCCTGGGCTTCAACACGTCGCTGCATCTGCTCATCGCCTTTACCGTCTCGTCCGGCCTGGCCGCACTGGCCGGCGCGCTGTTCGCGGCAGCATCGGGCGTTGTGGCGCCCGACCTGCTGGGGCCCATCGTCTCGACCGAGATTCTGGTCTGGGTGGCGATCGGCGGACGCGGCACCCTGGTCGGCCCGCTGATCGCCACGTTGCTCGTGACACAGGTGAGCCACGCCGTATCGAGCTACAGCACCAGCCTGTGGCCGCTGATCCTGGGTGGTTTGTTCCTGCTGATCGTCTTCGGCTTGCCCGACGGCCTGGCCTCGCTGACCCGGCGCATTCCAGCGCTCTTCAGGCGCGGGGCAGCGGCGAAATGAAGCCGCTGCTCGAGCTCACCGGCGCCAGCAAGCGCTATGGCGGTATCGCGGCCATCGACGGCGTCTCGCTGTCGGTGGGCGAGAAGGAACTTGTCTGCGTCATCGGTCCCAACGGGGCGGGCAAGAGCTCTTTGCTCAACGTCATGAGCGGCACCTTGAAGCCCGACAGCGGCGACCTGCAGTTGAGGGGCGCCTCGATGCTGGGCAAGCCGCCGCACGCCTTCGCGCGCGCCGGCATCGTGCGCAAGTTCCAGGGCGCCAACGTCTTTCCCTGGCTGACGGTGACGGAGGCACTGGAAGTGGCGGGGCTGGGCGTCGCGGTGGCGACCGGCCGGCCACCACCCGCCGTCGCCGACGTGCTGGCGACCATCAAGCTCGGCCATCAGGCGAATCGTCTGGGCTCGATGTGTTCGCACGGCCAGCGGCAATGGCTCGAGGTCGGCATGACCTTGATGGGCCGGCCGAGCCTGTTGCTGCTCGACGAGCCGACCGCCGGCATGACAGCCGTCGGCACCGTCGACATGGCCGAGCTGGTGCTGGTGCTCGCGCGCGAGATGTCGGTGGTAGTGATCGAGCACGACATGTCCTTCGTGCGCCGACTGGGCTGCCGGACCGTCGTCATGCACCAGGGCTGCCTGATCGCCGACGGGACGTTCGAGTCCGTGTCGCAGGATCCGCGCGTGCGCGATGCCTATCTGGGGCGCGCCTGATGAGCGGCGTGCTGCTGCAGATCACCGACCTGAGCGGCGGCTACGGAATCGGACCGGTGCTCGATGGGCTCAGTCTCGCGGTCGCGACCGGAGAGGTCGTTTCCGTCGTCGGCCGCAACGGCTCGGGCAAGTCGACGCTCATCAAGGCGATCATGGGCCTTCTGCCGGTGGCCGAGGGCGCCATCCGCTTCGAGGGCCGTGAGCTGCTCGGCCAGCCGACGCACCGCATCGCGCGCGGCGGCGTCGCCTATGTGCCGCAGGGCCGCGGCATCTTCCCGCGACTGACGGTGAAGCAGAATCTGGAGATCGGCGCCCGCGCGTCGGGCCATGGCAGCGCCATCCCGGCGGATGTGCTGGCGCTCTTTCCCTTTCTCGAAGGCCGCTACGGCCAGTTCGGCGGCACCATGTCCGGCGGCGAGCAGCAGATGCTGGCGATTGCTCGCGCGCTTTGCGCCCGGCCGCGGTTGCTGCTGCTCGATGAGCCGTCGGACGGCGTGCAGCCCAGCATCGTGCAGGCGATCGGCGCGCTCATTCCGGAGATCGCGGCGGCACGCGGATTGGGCGTCGTGCTGGTCGAGCAAAATCTCGACCTTGCCCTGAATGCGGCACGGCGCGTGGTCGTGCTCGACAAGGGCACGATCGCGCACGAGTGCGCGTCGGACGATTTCCGCGATGTCGAGATCCAGACGCGGTTCCTCGCGGTCTGAGACGTTGAGTTGGCGATTGAGGGTGGAGGGGCAAATGGCACAACGCAGGATCACACGACGTAATCTCGGGCTGGCCACCGCGGCCATCGGCACGATGGGCTTTCCCGCCATCGTGCGCGCGGCGGATCCCATCCGCATCGGCTTCCTGGGACCGTTGAGCGGCGCCCTGGCCTTTGTCGGCCAGACCAACCAGAACTGCCTCACGCTGGCGGTCGCGGAGATCAACGAGTCGGGCGGGCTGCTCGGCCGCAAGGTCGAGATCGTGGCCGAGGACTCGCAGATGTCGACCAAGACGACCCTCGACAAGGCGCGCAAGCTCTTCCAGAGCGACGGCGTGGTCGCGATCACCGGCCTTGTCCTGCCGTCGGAGCGCGAGGCTGCCTTGTCGGTGGCGGCGCCGGCCAAGCGCTACGTGATGTTCCCCAATTTCGACGAGGGTCGGTGCCATCCCAACCTGATCGTCACCGGGCTCGCTGCCAACCAGACCACGGCGCCGATGGTGCAGTGGCTGATGAAGAATGTCGGCAAGTCGATCTACGTGATCGCATCCGACCTTGCGACCAACCGCGACATCTTCTTCACCAACCTCAAGACCGAGACGGAGAAGCAGGGCGGCACCATCATGGGCGCCCAGTATTTCCCGTTCGGCACGCGCGATTTCGGACCGGCGCTGCAGCAGGTCGCGGCCGCCAAGCCCGACATCGTCTGGCACGCCATCGGCGACGATCCCATCACCTTCGTGAAGCAGTACCATTCCTTCGGCATGAAGCCGCAGCTCGTGACGCCGCTGGTCCATGAGTCGATCGCGGCGGCGACCGAAGGAGCCTCGGTGGGCAACATTGGTGTCGAGTCCTCGTACATGAGCGTCGACACGCCGGCCAACCACGCTTTCGTCGATGCCTACAGCAAGCGATTTGCCGATTTCACGCCGCGCCGCTCGCGCGGCAAGGTGGTGATCCTGCCTCACGGCGAGAAGACCTATGTCTCGGCCAAGCTGCTGGCCGCAGCGATCGCCAAGGGCGGCGGCACCGACTTCGAATCGCTCCGCAAGGGCTTCGGCCAGGTCGAACTGGCGGCGCCGCGCGGCATGGTGAAGGTCGACCTGGCGGCCAGCCATCTCACCAGCGACACGCTGGTCGGTAAGGTGATGCCCGACCGTGGCATCGACGTGATCGCGCGGCTGGGTCCCATTGCGCCGACCTGCACCGGGACCAGGGGCTAGGCGATGCTCGATCTCGGTGTCGCGGCGCTGACCGAAGGGTTTCGCGCCGGCCGCTTCTCGCCCGTGGAGACCATGCGCGCAGTGCTGGCGCGTGCGCAGGCGGTGCAGCCGGTGCTCAATCCGCTGGCGGCCATCGACGAGGCGGGTGCGCTCGCCGCCGCCAGAGAATCGGAGGCGCGCTGGCGGGCCGGTCGGCCGCTCGGGCCGCTCGATGGCGTTCCGGTCACGGTGAAGGACCTGACGACGACGCGCGACATGCCGACCCGGCTCGGTTCGCATGCAATTGCCTCCGACGCCCTGCCGCGCATCGATGCGCCGCCGGTCGCGCGCTGCCGCGAGGCGGGCGCGATCCTCTTCGCCAAGGCTACGACCTCGGAGTTCGGCAACAAGATCGTGACCGAGTCGCCCTTGTGTGGTGTCACGCGCAATGCGTGGAACCGCGACCGCACCTCGGGCGGCTCGAGCGGCGGTTCGGCGGTCGCGGTAGCCTGCGGCCTGGGCCCGGTCGCCATTGCCAGCGACGGCGGCGGATCGGTGCGCATCCCGTCGAACTGGTGCGGCGTGGTGGGGTTCAAGCCGTCCTACAAGCGTGTGCCGACCTTCGCCCTCGAAGGCTTCGGCTCGCTCTCCAACATCGGCCCCATCGCGCGCAGCGTCGGCGATGCCGCGCTCCTGTTCCAGGTGATGGCCCAGCCGTTCGCCGGCGACTGGCAGGCGACGCCCCACGAGGATCGCGACTGGATGGCAGAGCTGGTCAAGGGCGTGCGCGGCCTGCGGATCGCCTACAGTCCGGCGCTCGGCATTGCCGAGGTGCAGCCCGATATCGCGGCCGGCGTGGCCCGGGCGTCGCGGGTGTTCGGCGAGCTGGGCGCCATCGTCGAGACGGTGGAGCAGGTGCCGCCGCTGCAGGGTTACGTCGAAAGCCGCCTGCATTCGGTGCAATGGATCGTGAATCTCTCCCACCTGCTGCGTGGATTTACGCCGGAGCAGCGCGCACTGGTCGACCCCGACACCCGCGCCCTGGCCGAGATCGGTGATCAGCTTCCCGCCTCGGCGCTTGCGTCGGCGTTGGCGGCGCGCGAGACGCTGGGCCGCGGCATGCACGCCTTCCTCGGCGACTACGACCTGTTGCTCTGCCCGACCTTCCACGTCGAGGCGCCGCCGGTCCCCGGCCTGCCGGAATCGCTGCGCGAGGCGCCGCGCTTCACGTCATGGTGCAACCAGACCATGCAGCCCGCGATCAGCGTGCCGGTCGGCCTGACCGCGTCGGGCATGCCCTTCGGCCTGCAACTGGTCGCCCGCCGCTATGCCGATGCGCTGGTGCTGCGCGCTGCCGCGGCCTACGAAGAAGCGCGGGGTATCCTGCCATCGCCGAAGCTGGAGGCTGCCCCATGACCGAACCCGCCCCGATCCGGTATGTCGCGCAGGCCGATGTGCTTGCCGATGGTACCGCGCGTCGCGCCTGGGCGGCGGCCGTCGTGCCCGTCGCACTTCCCGGAGAAGACCTGGAACCGCTGATCGCGCTGGGTGAGAGGCTCGGCGACGAGCTCGGGCGCCGAGCGATCGACATGCTGGGCACTCCCGCCACGGCCTACGGCAAGAGCGCCATCGTCGGCGCATCGCTCACGCGCGAGATGGGCGCCGCGATCCTGCATCCCCGGCTCGGCAAGCCATTGCGTGCGCTGCTGGGCGGCGGCAAGGCGCTGATACCGTCCAGCGTCCGCCTGGCCGGCCCGGGCGCGGTCATCGATGTGCCGCTGCACGGCAAGGACAATGAGTGGGATTTCGCGCTGCTCGATTCGATCGAAGTGATGGTCGCCGGGGCCCCCGGACCGAATGAGATCGTGGTGATCGTGGCGCTTGCCGCCGGTGGGCGTGCACATGCGAAGATCGGGGTGAGCTGACTCGCGGTTTTTTCTCTGGGGCTGCATCTGGCCCCATCAGCTTTTCCCCGTTTCATCGAGCGGTCGCGCTCCCATCTTGTCTCTCCTCGCGCCAGGGCGTTAAGTGCGGCCCAACAGCGTGAAGGGGGAAACCATGCGCGACGTCTACGTGATCGGCGCCTACACGACCGTCTTCAAGAAGCACCCGGGCCTCAGCTTCGGCGACCTCGCCCGCGAGGCCTATATGGGTACCCTGGCCGACGCCGGCATGAACAAGGGCACGGACATCGAGACCGGCTGGCTGGGCAATTGCGGCATGGGATTCTGGGGCCAGAACTCGATCCGCGGCCAGGCGCTGTTCCAGCCGCTGGTCGAGGAGGGGCTGTTTCCCGAGCGGGTGCCGATGTTCAACGTCGAGAATGCCTGCGCCACCGCCTCGACCGCGTTCATGGGCGCGTGGAAGGACGTGCTGGCCGGCACGCACGAGCTGTCCTTTTGCCTCGGCGTCGAGAAGCTGTTCAGCCCGGAGGCGCCGGAGCGCACGGCGGGACTCTTCAACCAGGGTTACATTACCAGCCAGCACGACCGGCTGGTCGAGGAGATGAACCGGGTCGGCAAGATGGTCGGCTCGGAATTCGCGCCCGGCTCCGACCGCACCATCTTCATGGACACCTATGCCATGCAGGCCAAGTGGCACATGTGGAAGTACGGCACGACGCAGGCCCAGATCGCCGCCGGCGCCGCCAAGAACCACAATTACGGCGCGCTGAACGAGAAGGCGCAGTACCGCTTCCAGATGACGCCGCAGTCGGTGATGGAAGATCGCCCGGTTTCGTTCCCGCTGACCCGCGCCATGTGCGCGCCGATCGGCGACGGCGCGGCGGCGGCGCTGCTCTGCTCGGCGGAGTATCTCGAGAAGCAGCCCAAGGAAGTGCAGGACCGTGCCCTCAAGATCGCGGGCGTCGGCTTCTCCGGTGGCAAGTACCGTAACCTCGACGAGCCGGGCCTGACGCGCGCGGCCGGCGACAAGGCCTACAAGATGGCGGGCCTCGGGCCTGAGGACATCGACGTCGCCGAGGTCCACGACGCCACCAGCTTCTGCGAGATCTACCAGTGCGAAATGCTGCGCTTCTGCCCCGAGGGTGAAGGCGGCAAGTTCGTCGAGTCGGGCGCCACAGGCCCCGGCGGCAAGCTGCCGGTCAACACGTCGGGCGGCCTCGTCTCCAAGGGCCATCCGGTGGGCGCCACCGGCCTGTCGATGCTGGCCGAGCTTGCCACGCAGCTGCGCGGCGAGGCCGGCGCCCGGCAGGTGCAGGGGGCAAAGGTCGCGCTCGCTGAAAATGGCGGCGGCGTGATCGGCATGGAAGAGGCCGTGGCCTCCGTCGTGATTCTCAGGAAAGAGTAACCGTGTCATTCCGAGCGCAGCGAGGAATCCTTCCGGTTCGGGAAAGATCCCTCGCTTCGCTCGGGATGACACATTTTATCGGGCGTCCCAGGAGAACAATGAGATGACAATCCGCTTCGACAACCGTGTCGCCATCGTCACTGGCGCGGGCAACGGGCTCGGCCGCGCGCACGCGCTCCTGCTGGCCAGCCGCGGCGCCAAGGTGGTCGTGAACGATCCGGGTGGCGCGGTCGACGGCAAGGGTGGCGGACACGCCGCGGCCGACAAGGTGGTCGACGAGATCAAGGCGGCCGGCGGCCAGGCCGTCGCCAATTACGATTCCGTCGCCGAGGCCGCGACCGCCGCCAACATCGTGAAGACCGCCGTCGATGCCTTCGGCACGGTCGACATCGTGGTGAACAATGCCGGCGTCCTGCGCGACAAGACCTTCCACAACATGACGACCGAGGATTTCGAGTTCGTCGTGAAGGTCCACTTCCTCGGCACCGCCTATGTCACGCACGCCGCCTGGCCGATCATGCGCGCCAAAGCCTATGGCCGTGTGGTCGTGACCTCGTCGAATTCGGGCATCTACGGTACCTTCGGCCAGTCGAACTATGGCGGCGCCAAGCTCGCGGTCGTGGGCTTCATGAACGCGCTGCGGCTTGAGGGCCAGAAGTATAACATCATGATGAACGCGCTGGCGCCGATCGCCGCGACGCGTATGACCGAGAGCCTGATGACGCCGGAAGCTCTCGCCAAGCTGAAGCCCGAGTTCGTCTCGCCGATGGTGGCCTATCTCTGCAGCGAGCAGTGCCAGCGCACCGGCGATATCTGGAGCGCCGGCGCCGGCAGCTTCGCGCGCATCGAATATCGCGAGGCCGAGGGTCTGCGCATCGATGGCCGTGCGCCGACGGTCGAGGACGTGGCCGACAATATCGAGAAGATCGCCGACGTCTCGGCCAACCGCGTCTTCCGCACCTCCGGTGAGGAAGTCGCCGCCGTCGTGAGCGGCTCCTGAGCCCCGAGGCACCCGTAACCGACGCACCCGCTACCGGTACATCGGCAGCGGATCGGCTGCTGCCGGTTGCGAAATGGCTGTTGCGCGAGGGCCGGTTGATCAGGCGGCCGGATGCCTTCATCGAGCAGCTGATGAATCGCGTGCTCGAGGCGGGCGTGCCGATCTGGCGCATGTATTTCGGCCTGCAGCTCGTTCACCCGCAGCTCCAGGCGATGGGTTATCTGTGGCGGCGCGGCGAGTCCGTGCAGTCCATTGCCCGCGCCTATGGCGTGCAGTTCACACCGGCCTATCTCGGCAGCCCGATCCAGGAAGTGCGCGAGAGCGGCAACTCGGTGCGGTATCGGCTCGATCGTTTGGACGAGAAGCACCATGATGTCCTGCATGAGGTGCGGGAGGGCGGCGGCACCGACTATTTCTCCCTGCCGATGCACATCCGCCGTGACGGGCCGATGCCGGTCGTGGCTTTCGCGACCGACCGCGAGGGCGGTTTCAGCGACGCCGACATCGACGACCTGGTCCGCCTCGTTGACATGATGGGTTCGGTGACCGAGATGCACATCGAGGAGAGTGTCGCCCGCACCGTCACCGAGACCTATCTCGGTCGTCAGGTCGGCCAGCGCATCCTGAACGGCGCGATCCGGCGCGGCGACGGCGAGGAGATCCGCGCCGTGCTCTGGTTCTCCGACCTGCGCGATTTCACCGGCCTCAACGAGCGCCTGCCGCCCGACCAGGTGCTGGAGCTGCTGAACAATTATTTCCAGCTCGTCGGCGACGCGCTGACCAAGCATGGCGGCGAGATCCTGAAATTCATCGGCGACGGTGTGATGGCCTATTTCCCCGCCGAGGATGCGCTGTTCATGCCGATGGTGACGGCTGCCGCGCTGGAAGCAGCGCGCCAGCTGATCACCGATGCCGATGCCGCCAACGAGGCGCGCGCCACGGGCGGCGCGGAGCCGATGAAATTCGGCATCGGGCTCCATGTCGGCACGGTGACCTTCGGTAATATCGGCACGGAGGATCGGCTGGACTTCACCGTCATCGGCTCGGCCGTCAACCGCGCGTCACGGCTCGAAGGTTTGACGAAGGCCTTGGGCGTCCGCGTCTGCGCTTCCGCCGAATTCAACGAGGACTGCCCGCGCCCGATGAAGTCCTTGGGCAAGCACCGATTGCGTGGCGTCCGCGATCCTGTCGAGATCTTCACGCTGCCGGATTAGAAATCAAACCTTCGTCTTCCAGCCTTCGATCCAGGTAAGGGCTTCTTCGTCCGGGAGCGGTTGCTCGGAGGCGTCGACCTCCAGACGTTCGCCGACCTTCTTCGCGCCGCAGCGTTCCAGCACCTCGTCGACTTTCTTGCCGCCGCCGCAGAACGTGTCCTGGTAGGTCATGTCGCCCAGCGCGATGACGCCGTAGCGGTGGCCCGACAGGTCGGGCTTGTCGCGGTGCAGCGCCTCGACCAGCGGCAGGATGTTGGTCGGGATGTCACCCGAGCCGTGCGTGGCGCAGACCACGAGGAGCACGTCGTGCGCCTGCAGGTCGGCGGCGGTCGCGGCCTTGTCGGTGACGTCGACGGTGTGGCCGGCGGTCGCCAGCACGGGCTGCAGCGCGTCGGCCACCATCTGGGCGTTGCCCGATTCGGTGCCGACCAGGATCAGGATCGTGGCCATGCTCCGGGATAAGGTAGCGAATGCCGCGATGCGACGCGACCCGATGGCGCGGCCTCGGGACGCATGCCAGTCTTTGGTTCATGACCGAAACGAACCCGGAAATACCCGTCCTGTCGACGCTTGAGGGCGGCGTGCTGACCCTGACGCTCAACCGTCCGCAGCGCCTGAATTCGATGAGCCATGCGCTGATCGACTCGATGAATGCCGAGCTGAAGCGGGCCCGTGAGGACTCCGCCGTGCGCTGCGTGCTGCTGACCGGCACCGGCCGCGGCTTCTGCGCCGGCGCCGACCTGGCCGGCGGCGGTCCCGGCGATGCGGGGACCTCGGGCCCGCGCGATGTCGGTGCCGCCATGGACCGCATCTTCAACCCCATGATCCGCGCCATGCGCGACCTGCCCAAGCCCATCGTCGCCGCGGTGAACGGCGTGGCGGCGGGCGGCGGCGCCAACTTGGCGCTCGCCTGCGATATCGTGATCGCCGCGCGCTCGGCCCGCTTCGACCAAGCCTTCGTGCGCATCTCGCTGATCCCCGACCTCGGCGGCACCTGGTTCCTGCCGCACACGGTGGGCGATGCCCGCGCCCGCGCGCTCGCGATGCTCGGCAGCTCCGTGCCGGCCGAGGAAGCCGCGCGCATGGGCATGGTCTGGCAGGTGGTCGACGATGCCGCGCTGATGGAGGAGGCCGGCAAGATTGCCGCCAGGCTCGCGACCGGCCCGACCCGCTCCTATGCCGCGATCAAGGGCGCCATCAATGCGGCGGCCACGAATACGCTGGACCAGCAGCTCGACCTCGAACGCGACCATCAGCGCGAGCTCGGCAAGAGCGAGGACTTCAAGGAAGGCGTCGCGGCCTTCCTCGCCAAGCGCGCCCCCAATTTCACTGGCCGTTGATTGAGAGACAGATGACTTACGAGAAGATCCAGATCGCCAAGGAAGATGGGCTCGCCACACTGACCCTGAACGCGCCGGATCGGCTGAATGCCGTTTCACGTAAGATGATCGGCGAGCTGAAGCAGTGCTGGGAAGAACTTGCCGCCGACACCTCGGTGCGCGCCGTGCTGCTGACCGGCGCGGGCCGCGGCTTCTGCGCCGGCGCCGACTTGGCCGATCCCGACCGCGGCAACACGTCGGACTCGGGCGAGGCGCTCGACAAGTTCTTCAATCCGGTGATCCGCCTGATGCGCAGCGTGCCGAAGCCGATCGTGGCGGCGGTGAACGGACCGGCGGCCGGCGTTGGCATGAGCTTCGCGCTGGCCTCCGACATCGCCGTCGCGGGCAAGTCCGCCTCCTTCCTGCAGGCCTTCGCGCGCATCGGCCTGTTGCCCGATGGCGGCAGCACGTGGTTCCTGCCGCGCCTGGTGGGCGAGCAGCGGGCGCGGGCGCTGGCGATGCTGGCGCCGCAGATCACTGCGCAGCAGGCCAAGGACTGGGGCCTGGTCTGGGACGTGGTCGAGGACGCCGATCTCATGAAGACCGCGGGTGACCTGGCGCGGCGCATGGCCGACGGGCCGACGATGTCGCTCGCCCGCATCAAGGAGGCGATGAACCGCGCCAGCGGCAATACGCTCTCCGAACAGCTCGACGTCGAGCGCGACTTCCAGCGCGAGCTGGGCAAGAGCGAGGATTTCAAGGAAGGCGTCGCGGCCTTCCTCGCCAAGCGCAAGCCCGCCTTCAAGGGCAAGTAACGACAAGAAATACGGGAGAGACGACCATGACGACGCCGTTCAAGGAAATCACCTCGGGCCTCAAGTTCCCCGAAGGCCCGGTGGCCATGCAAGACGGCTCGGTCATCCTGGTCGAGATCGCGCGCGAGACGCTGACCCGCGTCACGCCCGACGGCAAGCAGCACATCGTCGCCAAGCTGGGTGGAGGACCGAACGGCGCGGCAATGGGACCCGGCGGCAAGATCTATGTGACCAACAATGGCGGCTTCAACTGGATCGAGCGGCCCGACGGCCGACTGTTTCCCGGCACGCAGCCCGCTTCGTACAAAGGCGGCTCGATCCAGGTGGTCGATCCCGAGACCGGCAAGTTCGAGACGCTCTACGACAGCTGCGACGGTCGCAAGCTGAACGGGCCGAACGACCTGGTGTTCGACGATGCCGGCGGTTTCTGGTTCACCGACCTCGGCAAGACGCGCGAGTACGACAACGATCGCGGTGCCGTCTACTACGCCAAGGCCGACGGTTCGAAGATCGAGCAGAAGGTGTTCCCGCTGGAGCGGCCCAACGGCTGCGGTCTCTCGCCCGACGGCAAGACGCTCTACGTCGTCGAAACGCCCACCGCGCGCCTCTGGGCCTTCGAGCTTTCCTCGCCCGGCACCATCAAGGATGCCAACGGCCCCTATCGCGGCGAGAAGGGTCGCGTGGTGACCGGTCTCGGCGGCTACCAGATGTTCGACTCGCTGGCCGTCGACTCCGCCGGCCATATCTGCGTCGCGACCCTGATCACCGGCGCCGTCTCCGATATCTCGCCCGACGGCCAGTCGGTGACACAATACAAATTCCCCGACGCGATGGTCACCAACGTCTGCTTCGGCGGAAAGGACCTGCGCACCGCCTACGCGACGCTGTCGATGACCGGCAAGCTCGTCAGCTTCGACTGGCCGCGGCCGGGGTTGAAGCTCGAGTATCTGAACAAATAGGTCGTGCTGGGGGCGCGCGCCCAGCGCTACCCCTTCGCCTGCGCCCGGACCTCGCGGCTGGCGACGACCTTGCCGTTCGAATAGGCCTCGTGGTTGGCGTCGACCTCGGAGAGCTTGTAGCGGTAGTTCACCATCATCGCGTAGGACTGCTTGAAGCCATTGGAGCTGGTGTCGCCCAGCCAGTTCAGCCGCTCGACGATGGCGCCGTTCCCGAGATGGAAGTGCGCCACCCGGTCGAGCGCGCGGCCTTTGTCTGTGGCGGTGAGGTAGACGGCGGCGAGGCGCGTCAGGATCGGGCGTAGCGACTTGTCGATCGCCGGCACCTCCCACCAGATCGGCCGGGCCAGCAGCTTCAGGACGGCCGCGGCACCACGCGCCTCGTCGATCACGGGGACCAGCGAGGCGATCTCGCTCTGGGTGAGGGCGCCATCGCCTTCGGTCTTCAGCCGGTGCTCGACATGCTGGCGCAGGCCGGGGATCGGCGAGAGGGTGGCGAAATCCTTGATGTTGGGCAGGTCGCGCGCAAGCTGGTTGGCCACGCGCTTGATCAGGAAGTTGCCGAAGCTGATGCCGGCAAGGCCCTGCTGGCAGTTCGAGATCGAGTAGAAGATCGCCGTATTGGCGCGCTTGGCGTCGTGCGTCTCGTCGCGCGCGTCGAGCAGGCGCTGGACGTTGCCCGCCATCCCGTCGACCAGCGCCACCTCGACGAAGATCAGCGGTTCGTCGGGCATGCGCGGGTGGAAGAAGGCAAAGCAGCGCCGGTCCGAATCGAGCCGGTTCTTGAGGTCACGCCACGAGCGGATGGCGTGGACGGCCTCGTAGGTCACCAGCTTTTCCAGCAGCGACGCGGGCGACCGCCAGTCGATGCGCACTAGGTCGAGGAAGGCCACGTCGAACCAGGCGCCCAGCAGTGATCGCAGGTCCTCGCTCAAGGCCTTGGCCGAAGCGTCGCTGCGGCCCAGCGCCAGCAGCTCGGCGCGCAGGTCGACGACGAACTTCACGCCCTGCGGCACGCCCACGAACTCGCGCAGCAGACGCACCGCCGGCGGCTCCAGCTCGCGGCGCAGCGACCGCGCGGGATCCTTGCCGGCGCGCCACTTGTCGACGGTCTTCATCGCCGCTTCGCGCGGCAGGCCGTAGTCGCGCGCCAGGGTCAGCAAGAACTTCTTGCGGCCCGCCGCCGACAGCGAGAGGTAGGCCTGTCCCAGCTCCGCCGCGCGCCCGCGTCGCGCCGTCTCGCCGCCCTTGCCTTCGAGGCAGGCGTCGATGCGGCTCTTCAGCCGCGGGATGTCGTCATCGGGAAGATCGGGGCGCAGCGGCGCGCCCACCGCTTCGCGGGCGCCACGGGCCGTGTCGACGAAGGCGGTGCGGAGACGTTCGAGGGTACGGTCGACGGTATTGGAAAAGAGCAGGGCCATGACCGGATTATGTCACAGCAAACGTGTCACTCCAGTGGCGCCTATTCCCCGCGCTGCCGGGCCGCAGCGCCGTCCCGGAAGGCCACTATCAGGTAGCCTATGGATCCGTCATAGGTGGCAAATGCCTTGTAGGCATTCGGTAGATCGCCGGCGCGAGCGAGCGTCGCGCCGATTATCTCCCTGCCGTACCGGGAGGGGGTCCTCGCATGGCTGAGATCGGACTCGGATGCGCGCTGAGGGATGGAAGCGGCAGCGGCGTGCGCCGCCTCGATCCTGCCGCTCATCGCCAGTGCCTCGGCGGCGAGGGCCATGAAAGCGTCGCGCGCGTGTTCGTTCCGGATCCGGTTTGCGATGGGCGAAGGATCGGCCGGTCGATCCGCCTGTAGCTGCGCGAGAAACAGCAGGCCGAGCCGCGCAGCCGCCTTGGCCACGTCGTAACCGGACTTGTCCTCCTCCGGGTCGACCGCGTTGATTTCAGCGACAGTCTGATCGATCAGCCGTTCGATGAGCGGCAGGACGTCAGCCGCCAACCCGGCGCGTACATAGTTGAGAAGCCAGACCGCTGAGCGCGGCTCATGGACATGCTCGGGCTTGTCGGCGGTGAGGTAGGTTTCCTGCAGCAGGGGGAACGCGACCTTGAGGGCCGCCGCGATCCTGTCGCGCGTCGCGGCCCTTCCCGGATCGGGAAGGTGCAGATGTATTTGATAGAGCGCGACCGTTGGATCCTTCAGGGTCGGCAGGAGCGCGGCCAACTCGTCGGCGCGGCCCGTTTCGGTCAATGCCGTGGCAAGGCCGAGCCGCAGGCTCTGTTCGGCGTCGGGCGAGGTAAAGGCTTTTGCCTGCAGCAGCCGATAGACCGAGGACGGTGCATCGAGCAGGGCCAGCATCCGGCCGATCTGCAGGGCCGTTCCTCCCTCGATCGGGCACGAATAGGCAAGATACTCGACATAGTCGAGCGTCGCCTGCTTCGCGCCGGCCTTCATGTAATGTTCCGAAAGCGTGTACGTCGGAAATGCGGGCGGGCAGGGTCTCGTGCCGCGCGGGGGATCGGTCGATTCACGGCCGCGGCCGAGCCGGAAAGAATAGTCGAGGATCACTTTGGCCAACCCGTCCTGGTGC
The DNA here is from genome assembly GCF_058803965.1 of Reyranella sp. GW821-FHT14A01. NCBI lineage: Bacteria > Pseudomonadati > Pseudomonadota > Alphaproteobacteria > Hyphomicrobiales > Reyranellaceae > Reyranella > Reyranella sp. GW821-FHT14A01. The sequence continues at coordinate 155,898 of NZ_JBXAPM010000011.1, read as the reverse complement.
GCCCGCGCAAGCGCGCCGCCGAGCGCCAGGGTCACCATATCGGTGCGCGTGAAGCTGCAGAAATCGTCGGGCGACGTGTACTGGTAGTAGCGGTCGAGCCTGAAGCCCGGGCGGCGCTTGTTCGTGCAAAGGCCGAAATCGCCGGCGGGCAGGTTCGATCCTTCCTTCAGCATAGTGTCGTCGGCCACGAAGAGTTCTGCGGCCCGAACGCCGCTCTCCACGTGCCCGCGCGCGAGACGTCGCAACGCGGTGAAGCCCAGCATCGACGCGCGCGTCTTGTCGTTCTTGACCAGAGCCGCAAGCGCTTCGAAACCGCTTTCATTGCCTTGCTCTTCGAGGCGCTCCACGGCGAGCGCGATTCCGCGATCGAATGCGTCGCGTCCGATCCAGTTCGCTCGCTGCGCCCAAGTCACGACCCCGCCGACGCGGTCGACGGCGACACCGGCCTGCAGGAGAGTCGCCAACACGAATGATGGCGCTATCGGCCAGGCCTGTTCCATGAGCATTGCCGCCAGCCCCTTATGAGGCTTCGCTGCTGCCTCGGCTTCTTGCTTGGCGGTAGCCACCATCTTGGGCAGTTGGTCGGCGGCTTGCATCGCCGCGTCCAGACCGTCGCGCTCGAATATGCCCTCGATGAAGGCCGCGAGGGCGTCGCGCGTGGTCTCGGGCACGACAGACTGCGGCTGTATCAATTCGCTCAGCAACCGATCCCTACCGTGAGCGCGCACCAGCGCGGGAATCGCCCAATAGGCCGTCGGATCCTGCGATGCCAGGCGCAGGACGGAAGCCGTGTCGCCATACTTGTTGTAGCTGTAGGACAAATAGCTCAGGGCGACCCTCTTCTCGATCGCATCGCGGGTCGATGCCAGCCGCTCGGTTTCGGCGTCCTTCAGCGCGCGAATGGCGCTGGGGTTGTCGCCCGCCGAAGCGTAGGCGCTCGCCAGCGCACTGAGCTGATTGGCCTGGTTCCGCGCATCACCGGTTTCACGGCCGGTCTCGCGGACCGCTGCCTCGAGCGTCCTCAGTGCGGGCAGGACGACCGCCGGATCCTGTGCCGAAGCGGTATTGCCGAACGCATTGATCGACAGCAGGCCAAGAAGGCCGAAGACAAAGCGTCTTGGATTTAGCGGAATCATCGGAGAGGAGCTGCGCGGTCAAGTTGCGGCATCGGAGAACGATACTACACTTGCCTGCGCGTGTGTCCGCTTCAGGGCAGGTCCAGCGCGCGCCACAGATACCAGCTTGCGACGGTGCGATAGGGGCGCCACTTCTCGCCGGCTTTCTCCAACGCTTTCGGCGACGGCAGCGCGCGCTTCCTGAACGCCTTCGCATAGGCCTTGCGCAGGCTGTAGTCGTCGAGCGGCAGGATGTCGGGGCGACCCAGGCGAAACATCAGGAACATCTCGGCGCTCCACCGGCCGATGCCGCGGACCTTCACCAGGCGCTCGATCAGCTCGGCGTCGGCGATCGTGTGCGCCGCATCGAGCGTCGGCAGCTCGCCGTTGTCGACGCGGCGCGCAAGGTCCTGCACGGCCAGCACCTTGGCACGCGACAGGCCGCAGCCGCGCAGATGTTCGTCCGGCGTCTTCAGGATGTGGCGCGGCGTGAAGCCGTCGGTCGCGCGCGGATAGAGCGCCTCGACCCGGCCGTAGATCGTGGCCGCTGCCTTGTTGGAGAGCTGCTGATAGACGATGGCTTCGGCCAGCGAGCCGAACAGGCTGCGCGAGACCTTGAGCTGCATGCGGAACGGGCCGACCGTTTCGATGATCGCGGCCAGCGCCGGATCGGCCGCCTTGAGATGTGCGACGGCCTTCGCGGGCTTGAAGGGAAATCCCGTCATCGGGCCGCGAAGAGGGGACCGGCGCCGACCTCAGGCGCGCCCTCGATCTCCAGCATGCGCCGCTTGGTCGAGACGCCGCCATTGGCCGAGAAGCCGCCCATCTTGCCGTCGGCGCCCAGCACGCGATGGCAGGGCACGATGATGGCGATCGGGTTCTTGCCCAATGCCTGGCCGACCTCGCGCGATTCGTGCGGCACGCCGAGGCGCTTGGCGATCTCGCCATAGGTCATGGTGCGACCGGGCGGGATGGTCCGCGCCACCTCATAGACCTTGCGATGGAATTCGGGGGCCGTTTCGAGGTCGAGAGGGATGTCGGCGAGGTCGACCGCGTCACCGGCCAGCAGGGCCTGCACTCTGTCCAGCGCGCGTTGCACACCGGCCGGCACGGATTCCGCCTCGACGACGCCCGGCCAGCGCCGCTTCACGCGGGCGCGCGTGGCGGCCGGATTCGGCTCGGGAAGCTGCAGGCCCGCGATGCCGTGCCCGCTCCAGGCGATGGCGCAGGTACCGATCGGCGTGTCGAACAGGGCAAAACCTTGGGCGCTCATGGGCTCAACCTTTCTACCTAACCTGTCATCCCGTCAAGTCACCGGATGAAGCCTGACCGGGGGACAAGTTGCGCAAGCGATTGTGTCAGTCGTCATCAAACTGGCACCAACCGTGGATAGTTTCAGACGGTCAAGGTTTGAGCCGGAGTCGTTGGTTGATCCATCCGCGGGCTGAGAGCAATTCGCTCCTGAAGCAGGCGGTGCGCCGCCATAAGGTCATGTCCCGGGAAGGGATGCTGGAAAAGCTGTTCGAGCGGCTGTTCCGTGGCCTCGTCTACGCCCAGATCTGGGAAGATCCCGAGGTTGATCTCGAGGCGATGGCGCTGACGCCTGATTGTCATGTCGTGGCCATCGCGTCCGGCGGCTGCAACATCCTGTCCTATCTCACCGCCGATCCCGCGCGCATCACCGCCGTCGATCTCAGCCGCGCCCATGTGGCCCTGAACCGGCTGAAGCTGACGGCGGCCCAGAAGCTGCCGTCCTGGTCGGACTACTACCGCTTCTTCGGCGCTGCCGACTCGGGCGCCAATCCCCGCGCCTACGATCGCGAGATCAAGCCGCATCTCGATGCCGAGAGCCGGGCCTATTGGGAAGGCCGCAGCCTGCACCGCGGCGGCCGCCGCCGCATCTCGATCTTTGCGAAGAACGCCTATCGCCACGGCGTGCTCGGCCGCTTCATCGGCGTGGCGCATGTCGCCGCCCGCGCCTACGGCGTCGACTTCACCAAGCTTCTCGCCGCGCGCACGATCGAGGAGCAGCAGCGCTTCTTCGATACGGTGCTGGCGCCGCTGTTCGACAAGCCGGCCGTGCGCTGGGCCACGTCGAGCCGCCTCTCGCTCTACGGGCTCGGCATCCCACCGGCACAGTATGAAGCGCTGGCCGGGGGCCGCGACATGGGCGCGGTGCTGCGCGACCGGGTCGAGCGGCTGGCCTGCGGCTTCAGCCTGTCCGACAACTACTTCGCCTGGCAGGCCTTCGGACGTGGCTATGCACGCGACGCCAGCGGGCCGTTGCCGCCCTATCTGCGGCAAGAGAACTTTGCCGCGGTGAAGCGCGGCGCCGAGCGGGTCGAGGTGATGAACCGCTCGGTGACCGAGTATCTCGCCTCCTGTCCCGCGGGCTCGCGCGATCGCTATGTGCTGCTCGACGCGCAGGACTGGATGACCGACGCGCAGCTCAACGCGCTGTGGAGCGAGATCACGCGCACCGCGAAGCCGGGCGCCCGCGTGATCTTCCGCACGGCCGCCGAGCCTTCGCTGTTGCCCGGCCGCGTGGCGCCGGAACTGCTGGACCAGTGGCACTACGAGGCCGACGCTTCGCTCGCCTTCACCGCGCGCGACCGGTCGGCGATCTACGGCGGCTTCCATCTCTACGTGCTGAAGCCGTGACGGGAATCTCCGGCGAAAGCGCGTCCGCGGGCAATCATGCCGGCCTGTTGGACGGGATCTATCGCCGCCAGCGCCACATCTACGATCTCAGCCGCAAATACTATCTCCTCGGCCGCGACCGGCTGATCGAGGGACTCGCGCCGCCGCCGGGCGGCCGCGTGCTGGAGATCGGCTGCGGCACCGCGCGCAACCTGATCGCGGTCGCGCATCGCCATCCCGCCGCGCCGCTGTACGGGATCGACCTGTCGCTGGAGATGCTCGACACGGCGCGCCGCCGCGTCGAGCGGGAAGGGCTGGGTAACCGCGTGCGGCTGGCCCATGCCGACGCCACGCACTTCGATCCGGCGCTGCTGTTCGGGGTGCCGGGCTTCTCCCGCATCTTCTTCTCCTACACGCTGTCGATGATCCCGGACTGGGAGAGGGCGCTCGCCCAGGCCGCCGTCTGGCTGCAGCCGGGCGGCGAACTGCATCTCGTCGATTTCGGCGGCCAGGAGCGGCTGCCGCGCTGGTTCCGCGGCGGCTTGCGCCAGTGGCTGACGATGTTCCATGTGACGCCACGCGACGCGCTGGAGGCCGCCCTGGCGCGGCTTCCCGCGGACATCGACGTCCGCACCTTCGAGCGGCCGCATCGCGGCTACGCCCAGTACGCCGTCTGCCGCCGCGCAGCCTGATCCGCCATACCTCCAAAGACATGGCGCCCCTGCCCCAGGGGCATTGGGGCCCCATTGGCAACCGCCCGCAGCCGGTGCTAACCCGACAGGAACGATTGCCTGAGTTGGGAGTACCCAAGATGACCGAAGCGTTCATTTGCGATGCGATCCGCACCCCCGTCGGCCGCTACAATGGTGGCCTGGGCGCCATGAGGGTCGACGATCTCGCCGCCCATCCGATCAAGGCGCTGATGCAGCGCAACGCCAATGTCGACTGGGGCTCGGTCGACGACGTGATCTATGGCTGCGTGAACCAGGCCGGCGAGGACAACCGCAACGTCGCGCGCATGGCGGGGCTTCTCGCCGGCCTGCCGGTCGAGGTGGCGGGCGCCACCGTGAACCGTCTCTGCGGTTCGGGCCTCGAGGCGGCGGGCCATGCTGCCCGTGCCGTGAAGCTCGGCGAGGCCGACCTGATGATCGCCGGCGGCGTCGAGGGCATGACCCGCTCGCCCTACGTGATGGGCAAGCCCGAGGGTGCCTTTGATCGCTCGATGAAGCTCGAGGACACGGTGCTGGGCTGGCGCTTCGTCAATCCGCGCATGAAGGCGGCCTATGGCGTCGACCCGATGGGCCAGACCGCCGAGAACGTCGCGACCGAGCATCAGATCAGCCGCACCGACCAGGACGCCTTCGCCTATCGTAGCCAGCGCCGCTGCAAGGCCGCCCAGGATCGCGGCTTCTTCGAGAAGGAAATCATCAAGGTCAGCGTGAAGAAGGGCAAGACCGAGATCGTCGTCGAGAAGGACGAGCATCCGCGCGGCGACACCACGATGGAAACGCTCTCCAAGCTCTCGGCCGCCTTCCGCGACGGTGGTTCGGTGACGGCCGGCAACTCGTCGGGCCTGAACGATGGCGCCTGCGCCATGATCATCGCCTCGGAAGCCGCCGCCAGGGCCAACGGCCTGACGCCGCGCGCCCGCATCCTGGGCACCGTGTCGGCCGGCGTGCCGCCGCGCGTCATGGGCATCGGCCCGGTGCCGGCGACGCAGAAGCTGCTGGCCAAGCTCGGCATGACCATCGGCGACTTCGACACGATCGAGCTCAACGAGGCGTTTGCCGCCCAGGCGCTGGCCGTGCTGCGCCAGCTGGGCCTGAGCGACGACGCCGAGAACGTGAACCCGAATGGCGGCGCGATCGCGCTCGGCCATCCGCTGGGCGCCTCGGGCGGCCGCCTGATGATCACCGCTCTCAACCAGCTCGAGGCCACCGGCGGCAAGCGCGCGCTCGCCACCATGTGCATCGGCGTCGGCCAGGGAATCGCCTTGGCGCTGGAGCGCGTTTAAGCCTGTCTTTTCTTAAGAGCGCTGCGCGAAGGCGCAGCGCTCAGGCTGTCGCGTTCAAATTGATCCCCGCGCGGCGCATGTCGCTCATCATGCGTTTGCGGCTATCGTCGAGGTCGATGGCGGCGGTCGCCTCGACCACGACGGCGACGTCGAAGCCCGCCTGCCGCGCGTCGATGGCCGACCAGGCGACGCAGTAGTCGAGCGCCAGGCCGCAGAAGATCAGCCGGGTGAAGCCGCGCGCCTTCAGGTAGCCGTCGAGGCCGGTGCGGGTCATGCGGTCGTTCTCGCGGAACGCCGAATAGGAATCGATACCGCTGTGGAAACCCTTGCGCACGATCATCTGCGCCTTGGTGATCTCCAGCTCGGGATGGAAGGCGGCGCCCGGCGTACCCTGCACGCAATGGTCCGGCCACAGGACCTGGTCGCCGTAAGGAAAGCGCACGGTGGAGAAGGGCTCCGCGTCCTGCCAGGAGCTGGCGAACGATGCATGGCCGGGCGGGTGCCAGTCCTGCGTCAGCACGACATGGTCGTGGCGGCCGATCAGGCGATTGACCAGCGGGACGATGGCGTTGGCGCCGGCAACGGCCAGCGCACCGCCCTCGCAGAAATCGTTCTGCATATCGACCACGATCAACGCCTCGTTCGGCATCCGTTACGCTCCGTTCTCTATCGGCGGGATGTCGCCCCGCGCCTGGTCGCTTTCGAACGACGCGATCCAGGAGTCCAGGGTCTTGCTTTCGATGGCGCCGCGCAGGCCGCGCATCACGTCCTGATAATAATGAAGATTGTGCCAGGTCAGCAGCATCGCGCCGAGGATCTCGTCGGCGCGGATGAGGTGATGCAGGTAGGCGCGGCTGTGATGCTTGCAGGCGGGGCAGGCGCAGTGCTCGTCGATCGGCCGCGGATCGTCGCGATGGCGGGCGTTGCGCATGTTGAGTTCGCCGCGCCGCGTGAAGGCCTGTGCCGTGCGGCCCGAACGAGTCGGCATCACGCAGTCGAACATGTCGATGCCGCGCTTCACCGCGCCCACGATGTCGCCGGGACGGCCGACGCCCATCAGGTAGCGCGGCCGGTCGGCCGGCAGCATCGGCACGGTGTAGTCGAGCGTCGAGAACATCAGTTCCTGGCCCTCGCCGACGGCGAGGCCGCCGACCGCGTACCCGTCGAAGCCGATGTCGATCAGCGCCCTGGCGCTCTCTTCGCGCAGGGCCGGGTAGGTGCTGCCCTGCACGATGCCGAACAGGCCGTAGCCCGGGCGCTCGGCGAAGGCCGTGCGGCCGCGCGCGGCCCACTTCATGGACAGCCGCATCGAGAAGGCGGCCTCAGGTTCCTCGACCGGCCAGCTCGTGCATTCGTCGAACGACATGGTGATGTCGGCATCGAGCAGACGCTGGATCTCGATCGAGCTTTCGGGCGTCAGGCGATGCTGCGAGCCGTCCTTCGGCGATCGGAAAGTCACGCCATCGGGATCGAGCTTGCGCAGCTCCTTGAGCGACATCACCTGGAAGCCGCCGGAATCCGTCAGGATCGGGCCCGGCCAGTTCATGAACGTGTGCAGGCCGCCCAGCGCCGCCACGCGCTCCGCGCCCGGCCGCAGCATCAGGTGGAAGGTGTTGCCCAGCACGATCTCGGCACCGGTCTCCGCGACCGACTGCGGCAGCATCGCCTTCACCGTGCCCGCCGTGCCGACCGGCATGAAGGCCGGCGTCTCGATCGTGCCGTGGGCGGTCGAAATCCGGCCGCGGCGGGCCGCGCCGTCGGTACCCAGCAATTCGTAGGAAAGGCTCATCGGCGCAACAGACAACAATCGCCGTAGGAATAGAAGCGGTAACGCTTCTCTATGGCATGGGCATAGGCCTGCTTCATGCGCTCCAGTCCGGCGAAGGCCGAGACCAGCATGAACAGGGTCGAGCGCGGCAGGTGGAAATTGGTCAGCAGCAGGTCGACCGCCCGGAACTGGAAGCCCGGCGTGATGAAGATGTCGGTCTCGCCGCTCCACGGCTTGATCGCGCCATCGTGGAGACGCGCCACCGATTCGAGCAGCCGCAACGAGGTCGTGCCGATCGACACGACCCTGCCGCCCAGGATGCGCGTCGCCTCGACCGCGCGCGCGGTGGCGGCGGAGACTTCGCCCCATTCGGCGTGCATCGTGTGCGCGTCGGTGTCGTCGACCCGCACCGGCTGGAAGGTACCCGCGCCGACATGCAGGGTGACGCCCGCCGTCGTGATGCCGCTGTCGGCAAGCGCTGCCATCAGCTCCGGCGTGAAATGCAGGCCGGCCGTGGGGGCGGCGACGGAGCCGTCGTGCTTGGCAAACAGCGTCTGATAGTCCTTCCGGTCCTGCGCGTCGGCGGTGCCGCCACGAATATAGGGAGGGAGGGGTACCGCGCCTTCCTGTTCAAGCAGTGTGAGAAAGGCGTGACCCTCCTGGTCGAATTCCAGCACCAGCGAGCCGTCTTCGTCCTTCGATTCGACTGTGGCGCCGAGGTCCCTGAAGACCAGCCTGTCGCCGGGCCGCAACCGCTTCCCGGGCCGCATGAAGGACCGCCAGCGACGGTCGCCGAGATCGCGGATCAGTAGCGCCTCGACGGCAACGTCCTGGCGCAAGCCGTTGCCCGGGCGAGTTCCCTTGAGGCGCGCGGGGATCACCTTGGTGTCGTTGAAGACGAGCAGGTCGCCGCGCCGCAGCAGGCCCGGCAGCGAACGCACCGTGCGGTCATGCAGCGCTTCGCCCGTGACGTCGAGCAGGCGCGCGGAGTCGCGCGGAGAGACAGGCCGCTGGGCGATCAGATCGTCCGGCAGCTCGAAATCGAAAAGGTCGACGCGCATTTAGAGGAGGGTAGCCTTCATCACGTCTGGCCGATGTCCATGACCACGCCGTCCGAATCGTCGGCGGGCGGCTGGGCATGCAGGTCGGCAAGGGCCACGAAACGATGCACGCCGTCGATCACGACTCGCTTCACGCGCGCACGGGTCTCGAGACAATGCAGGTGCGCCAGCGTCTCGCCGAAGGCGAAGACGATCTGGTTGTTGTCGAGATGGCGCGGGAACAGGATCGGCACCATGTCCCAGCCGGTCGCGCCTTTGGCGCCCATGCCGGCAATCGCGATCTCCATCTCGTTGAGGCGCGCATCGTGATGGGCCACGAGCTGGTCGAGGCGCGTATGCAGGCCGATGAAGGGGAAGCCGTGGCTCGGCAGGACCAGCGCGTCGGCCGGCAGGCGGCGGAAACGCGAGAAGCCGTCGAGGAACCAGGTGAGCGCATCGGCCAGCGGCTCGTTGGGCCACACGCCGACATTGGTGCTGATCTTGGGCAGCACCTGGTCGCCCGCGATCATCACGTTGAGCTCGGGGCACCACAGCGAGGCATGCTCGGGCGCATGGCCTCGGCCGACGATGACGTCCCAGCGATGGCCGCCGATGGTGATCGGGTGCGCATGGATCATGCGGCGGAAGGCGGTGGGCAGCGGCACCACGCCCTTGGCGTAGCCGCCCTTGTGGCGATGGAAGTTGGCGATGCGGTCGGGCGGCACGCCGTTGCGCGCGACGTGCGCGGCGCGGGTCTCCTCGCTCTCGACGAAATCGTTGCGCGCGGCCTGCGCGCTCATGTACTCGCCCAGCGTCATGTAGAGCGGCGCGTTCCAGCGCTCGCATAGCCAGCCCGCGAGGCCGATATGGTCGGGATGGAGATGCGTGCCGATCACGCGCACCACCGGCTTGCCCTGGAGCTTCTCGACGAAGATCTTTTCCCAGAGGGTTCGCGTGTCCTGCGAATTAATGCCGGTGTCGACGATCGTCCAGCCGTTTTCCTCTTCGATCAGCCACAGGTTGATGTGGTTGAGCTGGAAGGGCAGCGGCATGCGCAGCCAATGGATGCCGGGGGCGACGTTCTTGATGTCGCCGGGCTCCGGCACGTCACCACAGGGAAAGCGAAGCTGCGCCAGCAGGCGCTGGGACTCGGAGAGGGCGTCGGGCATGGGTTTGAAACTAAATGATTCTCCCGCCGCCGTCTCCGGGGGCGGGCGCATGCCAGCTTTACGTGGGTTTTAGCGCCCGCCAGGCGATGTCCTTGCGGTAAAAACCCTCCGGCCAGTCGATCAGGTCGACGGCGCGGTAAGCCCTCGCGCGGGCTTCCTCGACCGTGGGCGCCATGGCGCTCACATTCAGGACTCGGCCGCCGTTGGCCAGGATTTTCCCGTCGGGGCCGGCCTTGGTGCCGGCATGGAAAATCTGCACGCCCTCGACCTTGGCCGCCTCATCGAGGCCCCGGATTTCACTGCCCTTGGGGTAGGAATCGGGATAGCCCTTGGTTGCCATGATCACGGTGATCGCGGCGTCGGGCGACCAGCGCAGGTCGAGATGTTTTAGCCCGCCCTCGGCGCTCGCCAGCAGTGCCGGCACCAGGTCGGACTTCAGCCGCATCATCAGCACCTGCGTCTCGGGATCGCCGAAGCGGCAATTGTATTCGACCAGCCGCGGGCCGTTGGCGTCGATCATCAGGCCGGCATAGAGCACACCCTTGAACGGCGTGCCGGCCTTGGCGAGTGCCCGCACGGTGGGCAGAACGATCTCGTCCATCGTGCGCTGCTGCATGGCGGCGTCGAAGATTGGGGCGGGTGAGTAGGCGCCCATGCCGCCGGTGTTCGGCCCCTTGTCGCCGTCGAAAGCGCGCTTGTGGTCCTGCGCGCCGACCAGCGGCAGGACGTACTCGCCGTCGGTCAGCGCGAAGAAGCTCGCTTCCTCGCCCTGCATGAATTCCTCGATCACCACCGAGGCGCCGGCCGCGCCGAAGCGATTACCCGAAAGCATGTCGCGCACCGCCTCGATCGCCTGGTCGACCGTCTCGGCGATGATCACACCCTTGCCGGCCGCGAGCCCGTCGGCCTTGATCACGATCGGCACGCCCTGCGCCCTGATATAGGCCTCGGCAGGGGCTGCCTCGGTGAAGCGCTCGTAGGCGGCGGTCGGGATGTTGTTGGCGCGGCAGAGCTCCTTGGTGAAGCTCTTGGAGCCTTCTAGGCGGGCGGCCGCCTTGGACGGACCCCAGGCCTTGATGCCGGCCTCGGCGAAGGCGTCGGCCATGCCGGCCACCAGCGGCGCGTCGGGGGCGATCACGACGAAATCGATCTTTTCGCGCTGGGCGAGCGCCACCTGGCCGGGGATGTCCTCGGCGCCGACATCGATGCATTCGGCGACCTGGGCGATGCCGGCATTGCCGGGCGCACAGTAGAGCTTGGTGCAGAGCGGAGAGGCCGAAATCGCCCAGCACAGGGCATGTTCGCGGCCGCCGCCGCCCACCACGAGGATTCGCATGGCGAGGCTTTGACCACAGTTTGCGCCGGGGGCACAAGCCGCTAGGTTCGGCCGGACATGGATAACCTCGACGCCCCGGCCGCCCCCAGCAACGTCCCGGAATTCTCGGTTTCCGAGCTTTCCTTCGCCCTGAAGCGCGAGATCGAGACCGCCTTCCCGCGGGTGCGCGTGCGCGGCGAGATCAGCCAGCCCTCCTTCCCGCGCTCGGGTCACTGCTACTTCCGCCTCAAGGACGAGAACGCGGTGATCGACGGCGTCTGCTGGAAGGGTACGATCCCGCGACTCGGCATCAAGATCGAAGAGGGGCTGGAGGTCATCGCCACCGGCAAGCTCACCACCTACGCCGGATCCTCGCGCTACCAGATCATCGTCGACCGGCTGGAACTGGCAGGCGAAGGCGCGCTGCTCAAGCTGCTGGAGGACCGGCGCAAGAAGCTGCAGGCCGAGGGCCTGTTCGATCCGGACCGCAAGCGCGCGCTGCCCTACCTGCCGCAGACGGTGGGTGTCGTGACCTCGCCGTCGGGCGCCGTGATCCGCGACATCCTGCATCGCCTCAGTGACCGTTTCCCCTGCCACGTGCTGGTCTGGCCGGTGGCGGTGCAGGGCGAGAAGGCGGCGGGCGAGGTGGCCCGCGCCATCGAAGGCTTCAACCGGCTGACCGAGGACGGACCGGTGCCGCGCCCCGACGTGCTGATCGTGGCGCGCGGCGGCGGCTCGCTGGAGGACCTGTGGGCCTTCAACGAGGAGATCGTGGTGCGCGCCGCCGCGAACTCCGAGATCCCGCTGATCTCCGCCGTCGGCCACGAGACCGACACGACCCTGATCGACTTCGCCTCGGATCGCCGCGCCCCGACGCCGACCGCGGCCGCCGAGATGGCGGTGCCGGTGCGCGCCGACCTGATGACCGAGACGCTCGACTATGCCAAGCGCCTGGTCGGCGGCATGACGCGCCTGCTGCGCGAGCAGTCGATGGAGCTGGCTGGCCTCGCCCGCGGCCTGGGCGATCCGCGCCGCCTGATCGAGGAACGCCAGCAGAGGGTCGACGTGAGCGGCGAGCGCCTGGCGCTGGCGACCCGCCAGCTCGTCGAGCGGCGTGCGCATCAACTCTCCGCCGCGCGTCTCGTGAGCCCGCAGGCGGTGATCGCCGCCAAGGAACAGGCGCTGGTCGCCGAGGGCCGGGCGCTGACGCGCGCGATGGACCGCTTCAAGAGCGACGCCTTGCAGAAGTACGCCCGCGCTTTCGATCGCCTCGACCAGCTCGGTGACCGCCTGAAGCGCCACGGCAACGACCTGCTCCTGAATGGCCAGCGCCAGGTAGACCAGGCGTCGAAGCTGCTGGAAAGCTACTCCTTCCACTCCGTCCTGAACCGCGGCTTTGCGTTGGTGCGCGATCAGGAGGGCCAGCCCGTCCTTGCCGCCGAGGGCACGAGCGCGGGCCAGACGATCAGCATCGAATTCAACGACGGCCGCGTCGTTGCGCGTGTCACGGACGGCGCGGGTACGCCCAAGCCTGCTGTTGCGGCTCCAGCACCGCCTCGCCGCCGTGAAGATGGCGGCAGTCAGGGCTCGCTGCTTTAGCTGTCACTGCAAGCCCTATTGTCATCCCGAGCGCAGCGAGGGACCTTTACGGCCACACGAAAGGTCCCTCGGCTTCGCCTCGGGATGACAAGAATGAGGGAAGAAACATGACCAGCGGACCGCTGTCGGCCGAGACGATCAAGAATTTCCTGTACGCGAGCACGGCCACCGTCTCGATGCAGATGTTGAAGCGCGGGTTTCGCAACGTTGCGGTGAACGGCGTGAAGCCGCTTAATCCGGCGGCAGCGCGGATCGTCGGACCGGCCTATACGCTGCGTTACATCCCGAGCCGCGAGGATATCGACAAGGCGCCGAGCCCCAGTGATCCGCCCAACGCGCAGCGCACCGCGATCGAGGAGTCGCCGGCGGGCTCGGTGCTGGTGATCGGCACCGAGGGCAATACACGCTCAGGCACGCTGGGCGACATCCTGGCGCTGCGCCTCAAGGTGCGCGGGCTCGCCGGCGTGCTGAGCGACGGCGCGATGCGCGACTCGGCCGTCATCGGCAAGTTCGATTTCCCCGTCTACTGCTCGGCTGCGGCCGCGCCGCCCAGCATGGCCAACCTGCGGCCCGTCGAGGTGCAGGTGCCGGTCGGCATCTGCGGCGTGCCGGTTTATCCCGGCGACGTGATCGTGGCCGACGAGGACGGCGCCATCGTCGTGCCGCGGCATCTCGCCGACGAGGTGGCGCGCGATTCCTTCGAGCAGGAGCGGCTGGAGAAGTTCGTCGCGATCCGCGTGGGCCAGGGCCATCCGATCAGCGGCACCTATCCGCCGAACGACGAGACCAAGAAGCTTTACCAGGCGTGGATCCAGGCCGGCGAGCCGGCGGGCGGTTGAGGAGGTCGACCATGCGTGTTTCATCGATGGCCGTGCTGCTGATGCTCGGCCTTGCCGCCTGCGAGGGCTCGAACGTGGCGATGGCGCCGCCGGGCCAGGACGTTGCCGGCAAGCAGTTCGCGCCGCCGCCGCCCGGCATGGGCGCGGTCTATTTCTTCAATCCCTCGACGGCCAGCCCGGTGCTGAACGTCACGGCCAACGGCCAGGAGATCGGCCGGCTCGGAACGCAGACCTGGATGCGCACGGAGCTGGCGGCCGGCCCCTACACGATGCGCTGCCGCGGCGGCGGCTCGGCCAACGCCATCAACATGGACATCGCGCCCGGCAACATCCGCTATGTCGACGTCCAGATGCTGCCCGGACAATATGTCTGCACCATCCGCGAGACCGATCCCGGCTCCGGCCAAGCCGCCGTCATGAACGGCAGCCGCGCGGCGCAGTATTAGGCGGAAGCTGCCGGAATGCGGGCGATGACCTTGATCTCGAAATCGAAGCCCGCGAGCCAGGTCACGCCGACCGCCGTCCAGTTCGGGTAGGGCGCCTCGCCGATCTCCTCGCTACGCACTTCCATCACCGTGTCGAATTGCGCCTCGGGATTGGTGTGGAAGGAGGTCACGTCCACGACGTCGTCGAAGGTACAGCCGGCGGCCGCCAGTACCGCGCGCAGGTTGGCGAAAGCGCGCCTGACCTGGTCCTCGAACACAGGCTCCGGCGAGCCGTCGTCACGGCTGCCGACCTGGCCCGATACGAAGAGGAGATCGCCGGAGCGGATGGCCGGCGAATATTTGTGGGCGTCGTACAGCGCATGCCGGTTGTTGGCGGGGAAGACCGCGTCGCGCTTTGCCATGTCAGATTTCCTCTCAATGGAGCGCGCCACTCCAGTGGCGCTCGGACTTCACCGTGCAAGGCATGAGCGCAACTGGAGTTGCGCGCTCCGTTGATCAACCCGGATGCTCGCCGTAGGGCTTGGTGATCAGTTCGAGCAGATGGCCGCTCGGTTCTTCGAAGTAGACGCCGCGGCCGCCATAGAGGTGGTTGATCTCGCCCGGGCCGCTCTTGTTGGGATGGGCGTAGTAGGGGATGCCGGCCTTCCGGATCTTCGCGAACGAGACGTCGAATTCCGCGTCGTCGACGAGGAAGGCGTAGTGCGTCGTGCCGGGATTGGGCGTGCCGATGAAATCGAGGGTGACGCCGTTCGACGTCTGCACCGGGCGGAACGGGCCCCATTGCGGACCGGCCTCGACGCCCAGTATGTCGGCCAGGAATTCGGCCGACTCATCCTTGTCCTTCACATGGACGATCAAGTGATTGAGGGCTGGCATGGAAGTCTCCTGCGGGCTTCTCCTGACGTAGTCAGGCCCTGCGGGACTTCAAGCCGGGTTACCGGCTGGTGATCAGCCGCCGCCCTTCTCGCAGACGAAGGCCTTGAAGGTGATGATGTCGCTGGGGACGCCCTTCTTCTTGCAGTAGGCCTCGAACTCCTCCGGCGTCACCGGCACCATCTTGATGGCGTGCCGGCGGCTGCGCCAGTCGGCCATGCGGCTCATCTCCTTCATGTGCCAGTCGGCATAGGAGCTGAGCGGATAGTGCTTCACGAGACGCTGCAGGGCCTCATGATCGGATGCGGTCACCTTGGCGAAGTACTGAATAGCCATGCCGGTCTGCCCTCAGGAATGCGGACGCCGCATCTACTCTCCCTCGGGGGCCGGCCGCAACCCGAATGCGTGCTTAGGGCGCAGCGGCGTCGGGCACGACGCGATTGCGCATCGGTTGCCAATGGCTGCGCGGAATGACCTGCAGCGTGTCCACGAACTGCTGCGCGCAGCGTTCCCAGGTGAAGGTTTCCGCATGGCGGCGGCAATCCTCGGGATCGCGCGGGAAGGCGGCCAGACAGGCCGCGCGCAGGTCCTGGTCGAGGGCGCCGACCTTGGGATCGGTCACCACGTCGAGCGGTCCCGGCACGGGATAGCCGGCGACCGGCACGCCCGAGGCGAGGGCCTCGACCATGACGAGGCCGAACGTGTCGGTGACGCTCGGGAAGACGAAACAATCGGCCTGTGAATAACGATACGACAGTTCGTCGGTATCGACCGAACCGAAGAAATGCGCATTCGGATAGCGCTTCTGCAATGACTTGAGCTGCGGGCCGCCGCCCACCACCCATTTGCTGCCGGGGAGATCGAGCTCGAGGAAGGCCTTGATGTTCTTCTCGATGGCGACGCGGCCGGCATAGAGCCAGATCGGACGCGGCTCCTTGAACTGCTCGCGCGGCTGCGGCTTGAAGGCCGTGATGTCGACGCCGCGCGACCACGGCACGAGATTCTTGAAGCCGCGTTCCGCCAGCTCGTCGCGGATCGCGGGCGACACGACCAGCACGGCCGCCGACGGTGCATGGAAGCGGCGCACGAAGGCGTAGCTCCACGACAGCGGCGCGAAGATGCGTGCGCGGACATATTCGGGAAAGCGTGTGTGATAGGCGGTCGTGAAGGGAATGCCGCGGCGCCGGCAGAAGCCGCGGGCCGCCCAGCCGAGCGGACCTTCGGTGACGAGATGGATGGCGTCGGGCGCGAACAGCTTCAGCATGTGGCTGAGCCGGGCCGATGGGAACAGCGACAGCCTGATCTCGGGATAGGTTGGGCAGGGCAGGGTCCGGAAGCGGTCGGGGCCGAAGACCTCGACCTCATGACCCTCGGCACGGAGGATGCGCGCTACGGTTTCGAGAGTGCGGACGACGCCGTTGATCTGGGGCCGCCAGGCATCAGTAACGATGGCAATGCGCAAATGGCTACTCCGCGGCCAGCTGAACGTGGGATACGGGAAGACGCGACGAGCGGCGGGCCATTTCGTCGGCCCAGTGGACGATGCGCAGGCGGCCGTCGAAATCCTCGACCAGCGCCGTGCAGCTCTCGACCCAGTCGCCGTCGTTGCAGTAGAGCACGCCGTCGATCATGCGCATCTCGGCATGATGGATGTGGCCGCACACCACGCCGTCGACGCCGCGACGGCGGGCTTCGCTCGCCACCGCATTCTCGAAGTCGGTGATGAACTGCACGGCGTTCTTGACCCGGTGCTTCAGGAAGGCCGAGAGCGACCAGTAGGGCAGGCCGAGCTTGCGGCGTCCCCAGTTGAAGATCGTGTTGAGGCGCAGCGCCGCGGCGTAGGCCCAGTCGCCGAGGATGGCCAGCCAGCGGGCGTAGCGCACGATGCCGTCGAACTGGTCGCCGTGGATGACCAGCATCTTCTTGCCGTCGGGCATCTCGTGGATCACCTCATCCTCGACGCGCACGTCGCCGAAGGTGAGCTGGCAATATTGCCGCGCCGCCTCGTCGTGATTACCGGGGATATAGACCACGTTGGTGCCCTTGCGGGCCTTGCGCATGATCTTCTGCACGACGTCGTTGTGGCTCTGCGGCCAGTACCACCAGCGCTTCAGTCTCCAACCGTCGACGATGTCGCCCACAAGGTAGAGATGCTCGCTCTCATTGTGCTTGAGGAAGTCGAGCAGGATGTCGGCCTGACAGCCGCGCGTGCCGAGATGGATGTCGGACAGGAAGATCGCGCGGTGGCGCGCGGGTTGGTTTCGATCGTGGATTGTCATGATGAGGGCACGGTCATGTGAGTAATGTCGGCCGACACAAAATCTGTTGTGCGAGATTGCACGGTACGCTCTGGATTGTGTATGTGAGCCGTTGCGTGGAGGTGTATTGGTTGTGACAGTCCTATGACATTCGCCCAAGAAACTGACCCGGCTACATCCGTGCTTCTCATCCTCAACCCGACCGCAGGCCGCCGCCGTCGCGGCCTGGTCGATGCCGTCGTGCGCCGGGTGCGTTCCCAGGGCTGGACGGTCGATGTCGTGGAGACCACGGCATCGGGCGACGCGCGTCGCTACGCCGAAGCGTGCGATGCCAAACGTTACGGGGTGATTGCGGTCGCCGGCGGCGACGGCACGATCAACGAGGTGGTGAACGGGTTGGCCGCGCGCGCCGCCACGGCGCCGCCGCTCGCCATCGTGCCGCTGGGAACCGCCAACGTGCTGGCGCACGAGCTGGGGCTCGGCTCGAGCGCCTCGTCGCTCGCCCAGGTGGTGACCGCCGGCCGACAGGTGCTGATGCATCCGGGGCAGGCCAATGCCGCCGGCCGGCCGCGCTGCTTCTCCCTGATGGCCGGCGCCGGCTTCGACGCCAAGGTGGTGGCCGGCGTCAGCGCGCCGCTGAAGCGCCGCTGGGGCAAGGGGGCTTATGTCTGGCGCTCGCTGATCGAGGCGCGCCGCTACCGACCGGTGCGCTACGCCGTGGAAATCGACGGGGCCAGCTACGAGGCGTCGTCGGTCATCGTGACACACGCCCGTCACTATGCCGGCCCCTACGTGGTGGCGCCGGAAGCGTCCCTCGACGCGCCGCTGCTGCATGTCTGCCTGTTCGAGCGCTGGGGCTGGATGCATGCCCTGCGCTTCGGCGCCGCTCTCCTGCGCGGCGCGCTGCCGCGTACGGCCGGCTATCGCGTCGTCTCGGGCCGTGAGGTGAAGATTTCGGTGCTGAACGATGCCGGCGAAAGCCGCCGCCAGCCGGTTCAGATCGATGGCGACGACGCGCTCACCCTGCCGGTGTCGATCGGTCTCTCGACCGAGGCGGTGAGGTTGCTGCGGCCGTCCTAACGCCGGGCGTACAGCGCGGCGACGTCGTCGAACGACAGGCCGAAAATCTGCGCGAGCCTGTCGATCTCTTCGGTCGGCAGGCTGACGAGGTTCGAGGTCGCCTCGAGATCGGCCAGCATGAGTTCTTCCATGGCAACGAACTTGATCGCCCGCCGGGCCCGCGGTGTCTTGGGCCTGGGCGCGGCCTCGACCGTTCGCGCACGTTTAGGGGCGGCATAAGCCGCCGTCACAAAATCGGTAACAGTGGGAGCCGGTTTCTTCGTCATGGCACCACCCCAATGCGCTTCAGGTATATAAGCACAGAGGGGCCGTCAGAAAAGTCCAGTTCTCCCTTCCACTCGGTTCCCATCAACAGATGCTTGCCGAGAGTCTTGTCGCCGATCGGAATGGCGCTGCCGGCGATGGCCCGCAGCGCCAGCGGGTCCGGGGAGGCGAGCAGCTTCTGGACGGCGTCGAGCTCCGCCGGCTTGAGCTGGGAGGCGACGGCCAGCAGTTTCCGCCGCAGCACGCCCGCCAGACGCGCCCATTCCGCGGCGGTTTCCGGCAGGAAGCCGTAGATCGCCCAGACATAGCCGCCATGGGTCAGGCTGGCTGTGAGGCTGATCCGCGTGATGCCGCAATCCCGCAGGACCAGCAGGATATTCTGCAGGATGTGCTTGAAGGCGCCGGTCCGCTGCGTCGCCGGCGTCAGCACGGTCCAGCTCAGGAACGCCCGCTGCTTCTGCGGATCGATGCGGAAGGCGACGTTGGCGATCCGGGTACCCGCCTGGAAGATCTGCATACGGACGAGCAGCCGCTCCCCCGAGATCAGCCGGAGGACCATGTTCGCGCCGTTGAAGCGCATCGTCAGCGTCTGCGCGAAGTGGATCAGGTCGCGCTTGAACCACGTCGTGCACCAGCGATTGACGTGGGCGAACTGGGTACCGCCGAAGCTGCGCAGGCCTCCCCGGCTGCCGATGCCGATGAAGGCGGTCATGGGGAACCGGCCTTTACCGCACGGCCTGCAGGCGCCGTACCGACTCCTGCGTCGGATGGCCGTCAGCGGGCAGGGCCTGCTGCTGCTGGAAGAGGCGCAGCGCCGAGCGCGTCTTGGGGCCCAGGAGCCCGTCGGCTTCGTCCTTGTAGAGGCCGAGGCGGGCGAGGCGGTTCTGCATGTCGATGACGGTGTCGCGCGAGATCGGCGCGTCGTCGGCGGGGGCCTGCTGCTGCACCGGCGGGCCACCCGCGATCTGTCGGGCGAGGATACCGACCGACAGCGCGTAGAGCGTCGAGCGGTTCCAGTTCATCACCGCCTTGAAGTTCGGATAGATGATGAAGGCGGGGCCGCGGAAGCCGGCGGGCAGCAGGATCGAGGCGGCATCGTCGACGGCCGGCAGCGCGCCGCCGTTCATCTTCTTCACGCCCATCGCCGCCCAGGCCTTGACCGGCTTCTCGACCGTCGTGTCGGCCTGGTCGAGCGGGAAGCCGGCCGGCAGCATCACTTCCTCGCTGGACGGCAGGCCGGGCTTGAAGCCGATGCCGCGCAGGAAATTTGCCGCCGAGGCAAAGGCGTCGGGCAGGCTGTTCCAGATGTCGATGCGGCCGTTGCCGTCGCGATCGACCGCCCACTTGGTGAAGGTGGACGGCATGAACTGCATGTTGCCCATGGCGCCGGCCCACGAGCCGCGCATCTGGTCGCTGGTCATGTGGTTGGTGTTGAGGATGCGCAGCGCCTGCACCGTCTCGTTGCTGAAGAATTCGCGGCGCTTGGTCATGCAGGCGAGCGTCGCGACGGAACGCACGACGCGGAAGTCGCCCATGTAGGTGCCGTAGTTGGTCTCGATGCCCCAGAAGGCCATCAGATATTGCGGCGGCACGCCGTATTCGGCCTGCAGCTGGTCGAGCAGGGCGCGATGCTGCGCCATCTTCTGCTGGCCCTTCTGGATGCGGTCGAGCGACACGCTGCCGCCGACATACTTCGCATAGGTCAGGGAGAATTCGGGCTGGCGGTTGTCGAGGTCGATGACCTTCTGGTCGGGCGTCAGGCCCTGGAAGGCGCGATCGGCGACCTGCGCCGGCACGCCCTGCTTCAGCGCGTCGGCCTTGATGCTGTTCAGGCAGTCGCGGAAGCCGCCATCCTGGGCCTGCGCGATATCGGCCCCGAGAAACGCGGAGCTGCAGAGGAGCGCCGTCGTTGCGGCGAGAGTTCTTGCATTGGGCATGAGGGTCATGCCCCGGAGTTTATCACGAGCCGGCGACGGTCAGCCCTTCAATTCTCACGGTCGGGGCGTTGGTCGAACTCTTGAACTGCAGGTCGTTGGCGGCCGTCATGTTGAGGAACATGTCTTTCAGGTTACCGGCGACGGTGATGCCGCTCACGGGCCAGGCCAGTTCGCCGTTCTCGATCCAGAAGCCTGAGGCGCCGCGGCTGTAATCGCCGGTCACGCCGTTGACGCCGAAGCCGATCAGGTCGGTGATGTAGAGGCCGCTCTTGATGTCGCCGATCAGCTCGGCGACCGAGAGCTTGCCCTTCTCGAGATAGAAATTCGACGTGGTGGGCGAGGGCGGGCCCGAGACGCCGCGCGAGGCGTGGCCGGTCGGCGCGAGGTTGAGTTGGCGCGCCGCCGCGAGATCGAGCAGCCACGTCGTGAGCACGCCGTCGTCGATCACCGCGCGGCGCGAGGTCGCGAGGCCCTCGGCGTCGAACGGCCGGCTGCCCAGCCCGCGCTTGCGCAGCGGGTTGTCGAGGATGCGGATGCCCTCGGCGAACACGCGCTCGCCCATCTTGTCCTTGAGGAACGAGGTGCCGCGCGCCACGGCGCGGCCGTTGATGGCGCCCGCAAGATGACCGACCAGGCCGCCCGAGACGCGGCGATCGTAGATCACCGGCACGCGCGCGCTCTGCGCCTTGCGTGGGTTGAGGCGGCGCACCACGAACTTGCCGGCGTTGCGGCCGACCTTGCCGGGCGCCATCAGGTCCTCGAGATGGACGGCGCTGGTCCATTCGTAGTCGCGCTCCATGCCGGTGCCTTCGCCGCCCAGCACCGAACAGGACAGCGAAAAGCCGCTGCGGCGATAGCCGCCGGAGAAGCCGTTGCTGGCCGCCAGCATCACCGAGGTGCGGCCCCAGCCGGCCTCGGCGCCTTCGGAATTGGTGACGCCCTTGACGGCGCGCGCCGCATCCTCGGCCTCGCCCGCCATGGCGAGCAGCTTCTTGGCCGAGGGGCGCGTCTTGTCGTCGAGGTCGAGGTCAGGCCACGTGTGGACCAGCAGTTCCTCCGGTGCGAGGCCGCAGGTCGGGTCTTCCGGCACGGCGCGCGCCATGTCGACGGCACGGCTCGCCAGTTCCCGCAGCGCCTTCGGGTCAAAGTCGGTCGAGGAGACGAAAGCCTGTTGCTTGCCCACGAAGACGCGCAGGCCGAGGTCGCGGCCCTCGCTGCTCTCGAGCTTCTCGCGCTTGCCCAGCCGCTGCGCCACCGAGATCGACTCGCCGTTGACGTAGAGCGCGTCGGCAGCGTCGGCACCGAACCCCTTCGCCCATTTCAGCAGGTCGGACAGGAGGTTCGGGTCGGGTGCGCCGGCGACGCTCTTCTTCGCCGGCTTCTTCGACTTACTTGCGGACTTCTCGGAGGACTTCTTCTTCGATTTGGCCATGCCGCCGTTCTACGGCGAACCGGTCGTGTCGTCGAGATAGTAGGAAAAGAACAACACACCGGTCGCGGCGATGCCGAGTGTCCAGAACAGGGCGCGCACGAGGTCGGCGAGCATCGCCTGGTCGGGCCACAGGCGGGCCACGGCATCGGCGGCGAACTGGTGGCCGAGGATGCCGATCATCGCACCCAGCATGAGAGAGAGCGCGGCGTTCCATATGTGACGAACGCCGCGCCGGATCGGGCCCTCCTGCCGCCGCAATGAAGCTGTCGGTTCAGGAGGCAGCATCTGCTTAGTCGCCAGCGTAGGAGATGCCGGCCTCGGTCTCGTTGATCGCCGCGTTGACCAGGTTGATGGCGCGCTCGCGATGGCCGCCCTTGTTGGGACGCGCCTGGATGAGCTCGGCGCGGGCCGCCTGCAGCGAGCCGAGAGCGGCCTGCATGTTGGGCTGGTTGGCGCCGGCGGCGCAGGCTCCGATGACGCCGCCGATGAGGAGGCTGACGGCGGAAATCTTGACGGACGAACTGATCATCTCTCACTCCAGACGGAAACGGGCGGGAAAATCCCGCCCGCGATGCTAAACGTTCGCAATGCCTGCATGCACCTTATTTCGCGGCAGCAGCCCTTTCTGCAGCCGAGGTGACGCATTACTCGCGCCGACCAAAAGCCTCCGGATCGTAGGCCTTGTAGAAATCGGGAAAGCGGGCGCGAAGATCTGACGGGACCCTTCGGCGCCCTTCAGCAATCTGATTTGCCAAACGAAAGAGAGCAGCGCGGGTCAACAGAGGGTCGATATCGCGAAACAGTGCATACTGTTTGGGTTTCCAGACGCGTTCGTAGTCTCGGCCATAAACATTTTCCAACAAACCGTGGAAGCTCAGCAAGCCTTCGCTCATTGCTTGAAGGCCAGCTGCGAATCTCGGGTCCTTCATGTATTCGGATATTTGAGCTTCCGAGCGGGCGAGCCAGTAATCGAACATAGGCTGCTTGATCTGCCGTTCGGGCGAATACGAACGACGTCAGGCGCAAGGGATGCTCCGTCGCAAAGGACGCCATCGCGGACAGCATCTTTTTCCGCAGATCCAAATTCCTGGGATCACCTATCCGTGTCTCCGGGAAGATGTCGGAGAAATCTGTTTTCAACCGGTCGGCTGAAAGCGAAAAACTGCGGGGATCAGCCGCCGGCAGAGTCCGGCGGTAGGATGCCAACCTGACATAGTCCACCGCTTGCACGTGGGTGGTGATCGGCGAGTTGGTTCTGCGGCGCTCGAAAAAGCAGTGCGCCGCATAGCCCAGACAAATCATTCCGCTCGACACATAACGGGCGACGCTCGCGAGAAAGACCTCTTCTCGCGTCACCTCCTCGAAAACCGAATGATTCAGGTCGCATACGGCATGGATATAGTCGACGAAGTCGAGCAAGGGGCGATCTGGAAGTGCCGCCTGACGTTTCAGGGATTGCTCGGTGTGGCTGTTTTCAAACATGCCGGTCCAGTGCCCCACGGATGCCATCGCGCCGTGGGGCACTTTACCGTTATTTGATCGCCGCTGCGCGGTTGGCGGCGCTGGTCACGGCCTTGAGCGAGGCGGCCACGATGTTCGAGTCCATGCCGACGCCCCACAGGACCTTGCCGCCGGCGGTCTCGGCCTCGATGAAGCTCACGGCCTGGGCGTCGGAGCCGGCGCCGGTCGCGTGCTGGTGGTAGTCGCGGACCCGGATCTGGATGCGGCAGTTCTTGCCCAGCGCATCGACATAGCCCGCGATCGGGCCGTTGCCGCGGCCCGAGATGGTGGCCGGCTTGCCGTTGAAGGTCACCTTGGCATCGAGAAGACGCACGTCGGGATGGTCGGAATCGGGCACCGTGGTGTGGCTGTCGAATTCCACCGGCGAGGTGTTCTCGAGATACTCCTTGCGGAACGTGTCCCAGATCATCGCCGGCTGGATCTCCTTGCCGGTCTCGTCGGCGATCTGCTGGATCACCTTCGAGAACTCGACCTGCAGAAGGCGCGGCATGTCGATGCCGTAGTCGCTCTTCAGGATGTAGGCGATGCCGCCTTTGCCCGACTGGCTGTTGATGCGGATGATCGCCTCGTAGCTGCGGCCGAGATCGGCCGGATCGATCGGCAGGTAGGGCACTTCCCAGACCTTGCTGTTCGACGCTTCGAGCGACTTGAAGCCCTTGTTGATCGCATCCTGGTGCGAGCCCGAGAAGGCGGTGAACACGAGGTCGCCGCCATAGGGATGGCGCGGATGCACCGGCAACTGGTTGCAGTACTCCACGGTCTGGCGGATCTCGTTGATGTTCGAGAAGTCGATCTCGGGATCGACGCCCTGCGTGAACATGTTGAGGCCCAGGGTGACCAGGTCGACGTTGCCGGTGCGCTCGCCGTTGCCGAACAGGCAACCCTCGATGCGGTCGGCGCCGGCCATGTAGCCGAGCTCGGCCGCCGCCACGCCGGTGCCGCGGTCGTTGTGCGGGTGCAGGCTGAGGATCATCGAATCGCGATACTTGAAGTTGCGATGGCACCATTCGATCTGGTCGGCATAGACGTTGGCCGAGGACATCTCGACGGTGGCCGGCAGGTTGATGATCATCTTCTTCTCAGGCGTCGGCTTGTAGACGTCGCCGACGGCGGCACAGATGTCGCGCGCGAATTCGAGTTCGGTGCCGGTGAAGCTCTCGGGCGAATACTCGAACACCCATTCGGTCTTCGGATCGGCGTCGGCCATCTGCTTGACCAGCTTGGCGCCTGAAACCGCGATGTCGATGATGCCGGCGAAGTCGGTGTTGAACACGACCCGTCGCTGCAGGGTCGAGGTCGAGTTGTAGAGATGGACGATGACGCGCTTGGCACCGCGGCAGGCCTCGAAGGTGCGCTCGATCAATTCGGGCCGGCTCTGCGTCAGCACCTGGATGGTGACGTCGTCGGGGATCGTCTTCTTCTCGATGAGCTCGCGCACGAAGTCGAAGTCGGTCTCGGAGGCGGCGGGGAAGCCGATCTCGATCTCCTTGAAGCCCATGTCGCAGAGCAGCTTGAACATCCGGGTCTTGCGGTCGGAGTCCATCGGTTCGATCAGCGCCTGGTTGCCGTCGCGCAGGTCGACCGCGCACCAGATCGGCGGCTTGGTGATGACGGCGTTCGGCCACTTGCGGTCGGGGAGCGGCACGGGCTTGAAGGGCACGTACTTCTCGGCCGCGGACGGCATCATGGGCTTCTGGGGATTCTGGGATGACATGACGTAGCTCCTCGCGCCGCGCACGGCCGTATGGCTCAAACGAACACTGCGATGGATGAAAGGGAGGCGGCGACTGGTTGGGTAAGAACAGAGACGAACGACAAGCGATCCGCAGGGCCCTTCCGGTGTGACCGGTCGGGCGGCGGATCAGCCAATAAGTCGTAGCGTCGTCAGTCGCAGCATGTTGGGCGGACAATCGTCGATTTGCCGCCGGCCGTCAACCCGACTTCGTCTCTCCTCCCCTTGGCGGAGTCCGCCAAGGGGAGGTGTCGGCGTCTCGCGGCTTGTAACCAAGCCGCCCAGCCGACGGAGGGGTAAGGGCATCCGCACGGTCGCTCGCCCCCTCCGCCCGCGGTTACGCGGGCACCTCCCCCCCGATGCGGGGGAGGTAGAACAATTAGCGCAGCGGGACGTCGACGCCGATGCTGAGGTTGCCGCCGCGCGGATAGACCGGGCCGTACATCGGCGCGTAGGCGACCGGCGGAGCATAGACGGGAGCGGGATAGACCACGACGGGGCGCGGCGCGTAATAGACCGGCCGCGCCGGCTGCACGACGATGACCTCACCGCCATGATAATGATGGTGGTGGTGCTTGTGGTGCCCGCGGCCCTTCTTCCAGTCGCCGGCCATGGCAGCAGAGGCGCTCAGCATGACGGCACCCGCCATCGCGAGCGAACCGGCCAGACGCAAGACCTCGAAGTTCATTTTGGGCTCTCCTTTGCTGCAGGGTGAAACGCCTGCAGGAGAAGGATGTTGCCTGTGAATTCGCCCTCGGAGGGTGACCAACTTGTGGTAAGCGGGAATCCTGAAGTGGAGGAAATTCAAGATGGCAGGTCCGTTGGACGGCGTTCGCATTCTCGACTGCACGACCGTCGTGCTGGGTCCGTGGGCGGCGCAGCAATTGGGCGATCTCGGGGCGGACGTGATCAAGATCGAGCCGCCGGAAGGCGACACGACGCGCGTGCTGGGACCGGCGCGCAATCCCGGCATGGCCGCCTTCTATCTCGGCTGCAACCGCTCCAAGCGCTCGATCGTGCTCGACCTCAAGCAGGAGGCCGGCCGCGCCGCCCTGTTCAAGCTCGCCGAAACCGCCGACGTCATCATGCACAACTACCGGCCCGGCCCCGCCAAGCGCCTCGGCGTCGAGTACGAGAAGTTCGAGAAGATCAATCCGCGCCTCGTCTACCTCGCGACCTACGGCTATCGCGCCGCCGGCCCGATGGGCGCCAAGGCCGCCTACGACGACATCATCCAGGCCGGTTCCGGCCTTGCCGCCCTTCAGACCGTGGTGGCGGGACAGCCGCGCTTCCTGCCGACCATCGTGGCCGACAAGACCAGTTCCAACGGCGTCGTCTCGGCGCTGCTGGCCGCCCTGTTCGCGCGCGAGCGCACCGGCAAGGGCCAGGCGGTCGAGGTGCCGATGTACGAGACGCTGGTCTCGTTCGTCATGGTCGAGCATCTCTACGGCGAAACCTTCCGTCCGGCGCTCGACACCGCGGGCTACAAGCGCGTGCTCAACAAGGAGCGCCGGCCCTACCCGTCGAAGGACGGCTACTTCGCATTGCTGCCCTACACCGATGGCCACTGGAAGGAGTTCTGCACCCTCGTCGGCCGTGAGGATCTCGCCGCGGACGAGCGCTTCCAGGGCATGGCCAACCGCCTGAAGAACGTCGAGCAGTATTATTCGACCCTGGCCGGCCTCTGCGCCGAGCGCACCAATGCCGAGTGGGTCGAGCTGCTGAAGAACTCCAACGTGCCGCACGGGCCGGTGAACACGCTCGACGACCTGTTCGTCGATCCGCAGCTCGAGGCGACCGGCTTCTGGAAGGAAGTCGACCATCCGACCGAGGGCAGGCTGCGCATGCCCGACATCCCGCCGCGCTTCAGCAAGACCCAGCCCGAGATCACCCGCCTGCAGCCGCGGCTGGGCGAGCATAGTGTCGAGGTCCTTCAGGAGGCCGGCTTTACCCAGGGCGAAATCGACGCCATGCTCAAGTCGGGCGCGACCAGGACGGCTTAAGCCGCCCCGACAACGAGTCGCCGCCCGATCGGGAGGCGACCATGATCATCCGTGCAACACGGCGTGACTTGCTGCGCTACGGATCTCTGACGGCGCTGGCGTCGTTGCCGGCGCCTGCCATAGCCCAGGCGTGGCCGACCAAACCGATCCGCATCGTCTGCACCTATCCGGCCGGCGGGCTCACCGACATCTTCTCCCGCGCCTATGGCGAGTACGTGGCCGAGAAGACCGGCCAGACGGTGATCGTCGAGAACAAGGCGGGCGCTGCCGGCGCCATCGGCGCCGAGATCGTCAAGCAGTCGCCGCCCGACGGCTACACGCTGATGTTCACCAACTCCACGACGATGGTGCAGAACAAGGTGCTGTTCAAAAAGCTGCCCTACGATCCCGACAAGGACTTCGCTTTGGTGGCCTGGTTCAACACCGGCCACCTGCCGACCATGGTGAACAAGGACATTCCGGTGAAGAACATTGCCGAGTTCGCTGCCTGGGCGCAGGGCCGGAAGGTCTCGCTCGCCACCTACGGCATCGGCTCCTTCGCCCATATCGTCACCGAGACGCTGAACCGCCACTACGGGCTGAAGATGGAGGCGGTGCATTATCGCGGCGAGTCGCTGATGTGGCAGGACGTGGCCTCCGGCGCCGCCCAGGGCGCGACCGGCAGCTACGCCTCGGGCGCGGCGGTGCTGCAGGCCGGCAGCGTGAAGCCGATCGCCGTGCCCACGATGGTGCGCATGAAGAAGATGCCCGACGTCGCGACCTTCTACGAGCAGGGGTTGACGGAGAAGGCGTTCCAGATCCGCGGCTGGGTCGGCTGCGCCGCGCCCGCCGGCACGCCGCCGGAGGTGGTGAAGAAGTTGTCCGCGCTGATGGTCGAGGCCGGCAAGACCGAGCGCGTCCAGAAGGTCAACGACACCTTCGCCATCGACGAGGGCGCCCGCGACGCCGCCTACTTCCGTCAGGTACTTGACGAAGAGGGCCCGGTGTCGCTCGAGGTGATCAAGAGCCTGGGGATCGAGCCGCAGTAAGCTCACGCCTTTGCCGATACCGGGTTTCGGCTCGGTTGTCCTGCGAGTGGCCTTTACGCCCTGCGAAATCGCCGCCATGCTCATGTGAGGCGCGACCTGACAGCCTGGACTGTCGCAAAAAATTACCGCGCCGCAGGGAGGCAATCGATGATCGTGCGTGCGTCGCGACGTGATGTGCTGCGTTATGGGTCCGCCGCTGCCGCTGCAGCCGCTCTGCCAGCCCCCGCCATCGGCCAAGGTGCCTGGCCCAGCAAGCCGATCCGCATCGTCTGCGGCTATCCGGCGGGCGGTCTCACCGATACGTTCGCCCGCGCCTACGGCGAGTATATCGCCCAGAAGACCGGCCAACCCGTGTCGGTCGAGAACAAGTCCGGCGCCAGCGGTGCGATCGCGGCCGAGCAGGTGAAGGCCGCCGCGCCCGACGGCTACACGCTGATGTGGACGATCTCGACCACGATGATCATGAACAAGGTGCTGTTCAAGAAGCTGCCCTACGACCCGGACAAGGACTTCGTGCTGATCTCGTGGATGGACGCGGGCCATCTGCCATTGATCGTGAACAGCAAGCTGCCGGTGAAGAACCTGGCCGAGTTCGCCGACTATGCGCGCGCCAACAAGGTCAGCCTCGGCACCTATGGTGCCGGCTCCTACAGCCATGTCGCCGTCGAGGCGCTGAACCGTCACTACAAGCTCGGCATGGAGGCCGTGCATTATCGTGGCGAAGCGCCGATGTGGCAGGACGTCGGCTCGGGCGCGGTACAGGGCGGCAGCGGCAGCGTTGCCGCTGCCTCGGGCGTGCTGCAGTCGGGCAGTGGAAGGCCGATTGCGGTGCCGACCCGGCAGCGCATGAAGAAGCTGCCCGACGTCGCGACCTTCCATGAGCAGGGGGTTACCGACAAGGCTTTCCAGGTTCAGGGCTGGATCGGTCTCGTCGGTCCGGCCGGAATGCCGAAGGAGATCGTGCAGCGACTCTCGGACATGATGGTCGAGGGCGGCAGGAGCGAGCGCATCCAGAAGATCCTCGCGACCTTCGGCATCGACAATGCCGCGCGCGATCATGTCTTCTTCGAGAAGATCGTCGCCGAGGAAGGGCCTGTCTGGATCGACCTGGTGAAAGGCCTGAACATCGAACCGCAATAGTCGTGCCTGCATATATTGTGCAGCACTCGGGCAGGTTGTTCCGATAAACCGTATCGCAGGCCGAGTTCGAGAAGTCTTCCGTCTCTCTTTGCGATTGCTTATTTGCACGCAAAAATTGTAGGTTCATGTTAATTGCAAGCGTCAAGGCGCGCCGGCCTGCGTGCCCGAGAGAAAGGACCGCCTCGTTCATGGCCCTCGACGTCTATGTCGGGTCGCTTACGCGTTACTACGCCGGTGGCTGGGAGAATCTGGTCGAGAAGGCGTTGCGCGAGCGTGGGATACCCCAGCCCGTGCGGGCGAGCCGTCCCGCGGATGCCGCCAAGGCCCAGGACCGCATTCGTCCGACGGTGCTCGCATGGCGCACGACGCTGGCGAAGGCGCTGGGCGAGCGCATCACAGTGCCGCTCGATTGGGACGAGACGATGGAGGCGCCCTGGTTCACCAATCGCCCGGGCTGGGACGGGTTCGGCTCTCTGGTCCTGTGGGCCGCCTATGCCGAACATCCGTCGTTGCGGCGGCCCGAGATCCTGCCGGAGGAGTGGGATCACGACGTCGCATTGACGCGGTCGACGGCCCCAGGCTTTCGCTCGCGCTATTCGCATCTCGTCCGCAATGTTGAAATGTGGCTGCCGGTCACATTCGAGATCACGTTCGAGGGCGAGGATGTGGGCGGGCGGCGGGTCGTGATGGGCTCGGTGACGACGCTGCGCCGCCAGCTGGCCGACCTGAACGCAGCGACCTGGAAGGCATCGACCGCCGACATCGCGGCGTGGGGCCGGGGGCAGTCCGAGCAGGGGCCGATGGAAGCCCGTGCACGCTACGCCTTCGCCGTCATGACCGATCTGGCACAGCGGGCGCATGAGGAGCGCCTGCCGATGAAGCTCGATCACTGAATCGAAAACGCCCGCGGCAGTGCCGCGGGCGTCTCGTCGAACAGGCCTTGTCCTGAAGTTAGGCCGCAGTCGGGGCCGGCGGCGGCTCGGTCGCCGGACGGTTGCGACGGTCGGCCATGAACTGGTCGAACTCGGCGCGGTCCTTGGCGGCGCGCAGCTTGTCGAGGAAGTCGCGGAACTCGCGCTGTTCCTCGTCGAGGCGGTTCAGCGTCTCTTCGCGATATTCGTCGAAGGCAACGTTGCCGCTCGAGCTGGAACGGCCCCAGCCGCTGCGGCGCTTCCAGCCGCGGAATTCCTCACGGCACGAACGGCCGTCCGGCATGTTCCAGTGACCGTAGCGCTTCGAGCAAAACATGCGTCCACTCCCTTTGAGATAGATGAGCAGGGCCAGGCCAACCGGCCAGAACAGGATGAAGCTCAGCACCGTCAGGGCGATCCATGCCGGCTTGCCGAGGTCGTCTATTTTTTCGATCAGGCCCATACGGAGCCCCCTTTTGCTGATGTTAACGATGTGAATGTTAACGACATTTACATTGGGGTCGGCGACCCGGGGAGTCAAGGGCTGGCGGAAAAACTTTCAGCGCGGAGAGGGAAAACCCAGTCCCTGCAGGTAGATGAGGACTTCCGATTCCAGGAGTTCCTCGGCCGACATGGGCAGCGGGCGCCGCCCGGCATCGCCGCGACCGAACAGGGAGGCGATGCCGTGCGACATCGACCAGATGTGTAGGCTCATCATCAAGGCCGGCGGGCGCCCGGCGGCGGGCAGCAGGGTCACGAGCTGGTCGGCAGCGGCGCGCAGCACGGCAAAGGCGCGCTCCGACGCGGCGCGCAGCTCGGCATTGAGCTCGGGCGAGATGCCCGCTTCGAACATGGCGGCGTAGTAGGCGGGCTCGGACCGCGCGAAGGTGAGGTAGGCCTTGCCGATATTGTGGAAAGCCGTGATCGGGTCGGGTCGTCCATTGGCCCAGCCGGTCGACAGCATCGCGGCGAAGCGCTCGAAGCCCTCGCGCGCCACATCGGCCATCAGCGCGTCGCGGTCGCGGAAATGGCGGTAGGGCGCGGCCGGGCTGACGCCGGCGGAGCGCGCGGCATCGGCGAAGGTGAAGCCCGCCGGCCCCTTTTCCTTGATGAGCTCGCGGGCAGCCTTGATCAGCGCCTCACGCAGACTGCCGTGATGATACTTCCGCTCCTCGCCGTCGTTACGCTTCCAGCTCATGTTAAGGGAGTTTACATCGCCTTCCCCCCTCCATTCAAATGGCGAGGAAATGACAGGGGATATGCGGAGATGCGGCGTGTCCCGCGCCGCAAAACTTTCTACCCTGTATCTGCCTGAAAGCGAGAGCGGGGGCTCCCATGCATCATGGCGACGTGTCACCGGAAATTGCTGCCGGCCTGCTGGCCCTGAAAAAGCGCATCGCGGCGGCGGAGATCCCGTCCTCGAAGCTCGACGAGACGATCAACGTCGCCGTCTGGAACATCCGCGAATTCGGCAGGAAGCGGCGCACGGTGGCGGCGCTGCACTACATCGCCGAGATCCTGGGCCAGTTCGACCTGATCGCATTGGTCGAGCTGCGCGACAATCTCGAGGATTTCGGCAGGGTCTGCCAGTTCCTGGGCCCGAGCTGGGACCTCGTCTATTCCGACTGGATGTCCGATGCCGGCGGCAACCGCGAGCGCACCGGCTTCCTCTACGATCGCCGCGCCGTCACCTTCAACGGGCTGGCCGCCGAGGTCGACGCGCCGCGCGCCAAGAAGGACACCGAGTATCTCGCCAGCCAATCGTTCTGGCGGGCGCCCTATATGTGCTCGTTCCGCGCCGGCAATTTCGACTTCATCGCCATCGCCACCCATACGCGCTGGGGCGACAGTCTCGAAGGCCGCGAGGCTGAGCTCGGCATGCTGGCCGACTGGATCGACGATCGGCAGAACGACAAGTCGGTCGAGGATCATGACCTGATCGTGATGGGCGACTTCAACACGCCGAGCCTCGACGACAAGACCTTCAAGGCGCTGACGCGGCGCGGTTTGCAAGTGCCCGCTTCGCTGCTCGAGCTGAAATCGGGCGACGTCACGGTGAAGGGATCGAACCTCGGCAAGACGATGCGCTACGACCAGATCCTGCATCTGCCGACGGCGAAGAAGCGTTTCACCAATTTCGGCGGCACGCTCGACTTCCATGTCTCCGACGCGTCGATCAGGCAGCTCTTTCCGGGTCAAGAGATGACGCGCACCCAGTTTACCTATCAGCTCTCCGACCATTTCCCGGTCTGGGTGCAGATCAAGACCGACATCGACGGCGAGCGGCTGACGCAGATCGTACAGAACGCCAAGAAGGGCTGAGCCTCAGCGCGAAACCTCGCCGACCAGGATGTCTTCCGTCACCTTGCCGGCGATTTCTTCTTCCGGCTCGATCAGGCGCTTCTTCTTCCAGTCGCCCTTGGCATAGATGCAGAGCGTGATCAGCGCCGTCACGACATTGGAGATGGGCAGCGCCCACCAGATGCCCTGCTCGTGCAGGTCGGTGTGCTTGGAGAGCACGTAGGCCAGCGGGAACTGCACGACCCATTGCGACACCAAGGTCAGCATCATGGTCAGGACCATGTTGCCCGAGGCACGGAATACACCGGTCAGCGCGAACTGCAGGCCGAGGAAGCCCCAGGCGAGCGACATGATGCGCAGGAAGCCCGCGCCGGCGGCGATCACGGCGGGATCGCCCGGCACGAAGAAGGCCACGAGCTGCGGTGCGAACAGGAAGACCACGACTCCGAAGAAGCTGAGGCTGGCGAAGCCCAGCAGGGCGCCCAGCCGGCCGATCTGTGCCGCGCGCTCGATGTTGCCGGCGCCGATGTTCTGGCCGACCAGGGTCGAGATCGCCA
Organism: Reyranella sp. GW821-FHT14A01; assembly: GCF_058803965.1. Classification (NCBI taxonomy): domain Bacteria; kingdom Pseudomonadati; phylum Pseudomonadota; class Alphaproteobacteria; order Hyphomicrobiales; family Reyranellaceae; genus Reyranella; species Reyranella sp. GW821-FHT14A01. The sequence goes on along the minus strand of NZ_JBXAPM010000011.1, from coordinate 122,916 downwards.
TCGACAGGCCCATCGCCGGCACCATGACGACCTGCAGGATGTTCGAGCCCACGCCATAGGCCGCGATCGTGAGCGTGCCGAAGCTCGCGATCAGGAAGGTCATGACCATGAGGCCGAGCGCCCGCGCCGACAGTTCGACGGACGCCGGAAGACCCAGGAAGAAGGCGCGCTTCACATAGGAAAAGTCGGGAATGAAGTCGCGCCGCCGCACATGGATGCCGTGCATGCCGAGCCGCAGGATGGCGATGCCGATGATGGCGGCGATAGCCTGCGTGACCAGCGTGGCGATGGCTGCGCCCATCACGCCGTAGCCCGGCACGGGACCCCAGCCGAAGATCAGCAGCGGGTCGAGCACGAAGTTCAGGAACACCGTGCCCAACACGATATAGACCGGCAGGGTCGGCCTGCCGATGCCGCGCATGATCGCCTGAAAGACGAAGAAGGTGAAATTGAAGACGATGCCGATGAACGACACGCGCATGAAGCCCAGCGCACCGGGATAGACGTCCGGGCCCACGCCCATCAGCCGCAGCAGCGCGGGTGAGGAGAAATAGCCGATCGTGCCCAGCACGATCGAGGCCAGCATGACCATCAGCAAGGTCTGGCCCGCGACATGCGCGACCATCTTGTCGTTACGCGCGCCGACATATTGCGCGATCAGGGTGGAGCCGGCGAGCGACAGGCCCGAGCCGATGGCGAAGGTGAGGAACAGCACCGGAAAGCTGATCGACACCGCGGCCACCGCCGCCCCGCCCAGCCGCCCGACCCAGAAGGCGTCGATGATCTGGTAGGCCGACTGCAGCACGTTCGCCGCCACGATCGGCACGGCAAGCGTCAGCAGCGAGCGGAGGATGGGTCCTTCGAGGAGGGCGTTCTTTGCGGGAGGCACGAGGCTACTTTAACAGCGCAATGAGACTTTTCTGCGAGCCTCAACGTCGGAGCGCCGGTTGGGCTCCCGTCACATCAAGTGCGGGAAATGTCCCTCGCTACAGGACGGCCCGTTAACGTCATCGAACTTGCTCGGCGTCGCGCCTTGTGGCTCTCTTCAAGCATGATGACTGCGTTCGAACTCCGCCCTGCCGCCAAAGCCGATTTCACCTTCTGCTGGCCGATCTATCGCGATGCCGTCCAGCCGCTCACGGCCAGCTGGAACGAGGCAGAACACCAGCGCCTCGTCGAGCGAGCGGTCGCCCACGCCGGCACCTCCATCTTGTGTTCGGACAAGGCCGACAAGGGCTGGATCGAGGTCGTGGAGAGCAAAGGGTCGGTTGAACTGAAGCAGTTCTTCATCCTGGCCGATGCGCTCGACGGCGGCCTTGGCACAAGCTTCCTGAGCTGGATGAAGGAACGGGCAGACCGCAAGCGCAAGGATCTCTTGCTCGACGTGCTGGCCGATAGCCCGGCACGCGCTCTTTGCGATCGCCTCGGCTTCAAGCCGGTCACGACCGCCGACAACAGGGTGACGATGCGCTACTAGCCTAGCGCCAGATCTTCTTGCCGCTGCCCGGCAATCCCAGTTCGCTCCACATCGCATCGACCTTCTCGATCACCGCCTGGTCCATGCGGATCTGCCGTCCCCATTCGCGGTTGCTCTCGCCGGGGAACTTGTCGGTCGCGTCGAGGCCGATCTTGGAGCCGAGGCCCGACACCGGGCTGGCGAAGTCGAGATAGTCGATCGGCGTGTTCTCGATCACCGTGATGTCGCGCGCCGGGTCCATGCGGGTCGAGAGCGCCCACATCACGTCCTTCCAGTTGCGCGCATCGATGTCGGCGTCCACGACGATCACCCACTTGGTGTACATGAACTGCCGCAGGTAGCTCCACACGCCCATCATCACGCGCTTGGCGTGGCCGGCATACGCCTTCTTCATCGACACAACGGCGATGCGATAGGAGCAACCTTCGGGCGGCAGCCAGAAGTCGACGATCTCGGGGAACTGCTGCTGGAAGAGGGGAATGAACACCTCGTTCAGCGCCTCGCCCAGCACCGAGGGTTCGTCGGGCGGACGGCCGGTGAAGGTCGAGAGGTAGATCGGCTTGCGCCGCATCGTGATGGCGCTGATCGTGAAGACCGGGAACTGCTCGACGCTGTTGTAGTAGCCGGTGTGGTCGCCGTAGGGGCCCTCGTCGCCATACTCGTCGAGGCTGACATGACCCTCGAGCACGATCTCGGCCTCGGCCGGCACCTTGAGCGGCACGGTCTTGCACTCGACCAGCTCGACCTTCTTGCCCCTGAGGAGGCCAGCGAACTGATACTCCGACAGCGTGTCGGGCACGGGCGTCACCGCCGCGAGGATCGTGCCGGGATCGGCGCCGATCACCACCGCGGCCGGCAGCGGCTCGCGCTTGCCGGACTTCTGCCAGCGCTGGTGATGTTGCGCGCCGCCGCGATGCTTCAGCCAGCGCATCAAGGTCGTGTTCCTGCCCGTCACCTGCAGGCGATAGATGCCGAGATTGAAACTGTCCTGCTTGTCGCCTTTGGGATTGGGGCCCTGCGTCACCACCAGCGGCCAGCTGATGAGCGGCGCCGGCTCGCCCGGCCAGCAGGTCTGGATGGGAAGCTTGGCGAGATCGATGTCGTCGCCGGTGAGCACGATCTCCTGGCAGGGCGCCGAGCCGACCGTCTTCGGCTTCATCGCCATGACGGTCCGCACCATCGGCAGCATCTCGAGCGCCTCGCGCCAGCCGCCCGGCGGCTCGGGTTGGCGCAGGAAAGCCAGCGTCTCGCCGACGCCGCGCAACTGGCCGGGTTCGCGATCCATGCCCCAGGCCACGCGCTCGACCGTGCCGAACAGGTTGACCAGCACCGGGATGTCGGAGCGCGTGCCGTCCGCGCGCACCACGTTCTCGAACAGCACCGCCGGGCCTTTCTCGGCCAGCAGGCGGGTCTGGATCTCGGTCATTTCCAGGTGCGGCGAGACCGGCGCGGTGACGCGCACGAGACGGCCGCTCTTCTCCAGCCGGTCGATGAAGTCGCGAAGCGAGGCGTAAGGCATGCTAGGGACGTCGTTTAGAGGGGCGGACCGATGAGATCAAACGGCATTCCGGCCGAGTTCGAGGACCTGCTGAGCCGTGCCGGCAAGCGCGTGCTGGCGGGCACGCATCCTTTGTGCGGAGCGCTGGCCAATCCGCGCACGCGCTTTCTCAGTGCCGGGGACCTGCTCGACCGCGCCAAGGCCGCGCGCGTCCGGCGCACGCTGGAGGCGGAGCTGCCGGACGTGCTGGAGCCGATCGAAAAGCCGATTCCGCCCGATACGATCTTCGAGATGACGCACGACTATGCCGAGCTGCTACCCAAGAGCAGCCGCGCCCGCACCATCTATTTCGAGGACCGCCGCGAGCCCGGCGTGAAGGCGGCTGAACGGATCGGCCTCGCCCGCATGATGCGGTCGCAAAGCTTCCGCGCCTTCGCCGAGGCGCTGTCGGGCCGCAAGCTCAAATCGGGCTGGGGCCTGCAGGTGCTGCGCTACGGGCCGGGCGACTATGCCGGACCGCACAACGACCATCATCCCGAGAACAAGGAAGCGGTCGGCGGCTATATCGACTTGCATCTCAGCCTGTGCAGTCCTGGGGTCGAGCACCAGTGGCTGGTCTACAGCCGCGCCGGCCATTTCAGCGAGATCGTGTCGGTGGCGCGACCGGCCACGGTGACCGCCTATCGCCTGCCGTTCTGGCACTACACCACGCCGCTGGTCGGCACGCCGAAGGCCGGCCGCTGGGTGCTGCTGGGGACGTTCCTGTATCGATAAGGTGAGGTGCGTTAGTCCCGGTCCGGGGCACCTAGCGGAAACAGCGGGCGGAACTGTCTCGCATCCTCGACGCAGCGCGCGAAGGAGGGCCTCGCCAGCAGGCGCGAGCGGTAGGCGCGGAGCACCGGATACGACACCGGAATCCGGTGCACCCAGTCGGCGTAGAACAGCGACGGCGCGGCGGCGCAGTCGGCCATCGTGAAATCGTCACCGGTGGCCCAGGTGCGGCCGGCCAGCTCATTGTCGAGCCAGGCATAGGAACGCTCCAGCTTCGCGATGGACTCGTCGTGACCCTCCTTGCGCTTGACCGGATCGCCGGTCAGTGCGCCATTCACTGCGATCTGCATCATGTTCATCACATGCAGGTCGAAGAACCGGTCGAGGAAGCGCACGTCGAGCGCCTTCATCGGAGCGGCGGGGATCAGGCGGACTGGACCGGGATGCGTGAGCTGCAGGTATTCGATGATGATGCTGGTTTCGACGACGGTGCGATCGCCATCCACCAGCAGCGGGAACTTGGCGATTGGCCAGCGCTTCAGCCATTCGCCGACATGCTCGGGCGTGTCCTGCCCGATGGCGCGGAACTCGAACGGCGTGCCGTTCTCGTAGAGCGCCATCAGGACCTTCTGCGTGTACGAGGAGAAGAAGTGGCCGTAGACCGCGAGCGACATGTCGGCGTTCCCTTGGTTAGCTGGCTTTCTTCCACGACGCCGCCCGCGCGAGCAGTCGCTCCGCGCGGATGACGATCGGCAGGTCGACCATGCTGCCCTCGAAGGCGACGGCGCCCTCGCCATTGGCCTTGGCGACCTCGAAGGCGGCGAGCAGGCGGCGGGCGCGGTCGAGCTCGGCGTCGGAGGCGCCGTACTCCTCGTTGATGATCGGCACGTGCGCGGGATGGATGCACGAGGCCGTGGTGAAGCCCAATTCGCGGCCGCGCTTCAGGCCGGCGCGATAGGAGTCCAGGTCGTCGATCTTGGCGAGCTGGCCCATCGAGCCCATCGGCAGGATGCCGGCGGCGCGGCAGGCCGCCAGCCCGTGCATGGCGAAGACGTACATGCTGTCGGCCGAGGGCGTGGCGCCCATGTCGGTCGCCATGTCCTCGCCGCCAACCGACATGCCGGCCATGCGCGGCTCGGCGGCGATGGCGAAGAGATGCGGCAGCGCCGCCGTCGTCTCGATCAGCACGAGGAAACGCGTGTGGCCGATCTCCATGCCGAGCTGCGTCTCGCGCTCGGTCACCAGCTCGGCCAGCAGACGCACATGTTCCGGCCCCATCACCTTGGGCAGCATCAGCGCCGAGACGCCGGGCATCACGGCGGCTTCGATGTCGGGCACGGCCAGTTCGAGCGGGCGGTTGATGCGGACCACCACGTCGGCACCGTTCTGCGCGACCCGCGGCACGGCGGCGGCGAGGGCAGCGCGGGCCTCTGCCTTCTTGGACGGGATGATCGAATCCTCGAGGTCGAGGATCAGCGCATCGGCGCCGCGTGTATGGGCCTTGGCGATGAAGCGCTCGGCCAGCACCGGCACGAACATCAGCGAGCGCCAGTTGGGCTGGGGACGGGTGGTCATTTCATTACTCTCCGGAGAAAAAGTCAGCGTAGGCCGACGGGCACGACGCTGATCGAGTTCTGGGGACTGCCCTCGATCACGCGGTCGGTATAGGTGAGATAAATCAGGGCGCGGCGCTTCGGGTCGTAGAAGCGGACGACCTGGGTGGTCTTGAAGATCAGCGAGGCGCGCTCGCTGAACACTTCGTGCGGGCTCTTGAGCTTCTCGGCCTTGTCGCCGTCGATCGGGCCGACCTGGTGGCAGGAGATCGAGGCGTAGGGCGGATCTTCCGCCAGGCCGACCATGCCCTTGAGGCCGCCGGTGCGGGCGCGCGCCAGATAGCAGGTGATGCCTGCGAGATCGGGATCATCGAAAGCCTCGACCACGATCTTGTCGTTGGGGCCCAGCCACTTGAAGCGGTAGCCGACCGAGCCGATTTCTTCCGCCGCAGCGGGAAGGGCGACGAGGAGGGCGAGGACGGTGAGGATCGCGCGGACCATGTCAGACTCCTTTGGTGGACGCAGGCGCAGGTGGGCGGGTTGCGAGGAACAAGCCGGGGAGCACCAGCATGGTTCCCATCAGATGATACCATTGCGGCGCTTCGCCGAGGACGATCCAGGCGAGGATGCCGACATAGAGCGGGCCGAGATACATCGACACGCTGGTGACCGAGGGCCCCAGCTCGCGCACGCAGTAGGCGAAGGCGCCGTAGGCGCCGACGCCGGGAATGATGGCCAGCACGATCCAGGCGAGCCAGGTGCGCCAGTCGGCAAGGTCCGGCGCCTGCCACAGCAGCGCCTCGCCAATCGTGAACGGCAGCAGCACGAGCGAACCGGCAAAGGAGATGGCGCAGAGCCGCGTCAGCGGATCGAGCGTGCTGGGACGGGCCTTCAGCAGCACCGAGTAGAGGCCCCAGCAGGCCGAGGCGGCGGCGATCCAGAGATCGCCCTCGGTGAACTGCACCGACAGGAGGTTTTCGATCCGGCCCTTGGCGAACACCGCCGCGACCCCGGCCAGGCAGAGCACGATGCCCGCGATGCGGCCCATGGTCAGCCGCTCGCCATAGAGCAGGCGGCCCAGCGCCACGACCAGGATGGGCGAGGCGGCATAGATCAGGCCGATGTTGAGGGCCGGCACGGAGCGCGCGCCGATATAGACCCAGGCGCCGCAGATCCACATGCCGATCGCGCCGAGTATGAACAGATCGCGCCATTCGCGGCCGAGCGCATGGCGATGGCGCACCAGGCGGGTCCAGACGAAGGGCAGCAGCAGCACGGCGACGAGGAACCACCGCCCCAGCGCCAGCGCATTCGGCGGCACGAACGTGGCATAGCGCGCGCCCAGCATGTTCACGGCGAACATCGCGGGCGTCAGCAGCAGCAGCGCCCAGGCGATGCGACGGCGGGTGAAGAACGACACGGCGGGGTTCTAGCACGACGCAGCCGGCACCGAGGAAGGATCCCTCGCTACGCTCGGGATGACACGGATACTGGGGGAAGCGCCGTGCCCTGCAAAAACGGTGTCATCCCGAGCGTAGCGAGGGATCCTTGAGCGGCCCTCGCGACAAACGACGCTTCAGGTCGGACGCAAACCGTCCTTGGGATACTCGCCGCCGGCGTCCTTGATGGCCTGCTTGTAATTCTTCTCGGAGTTGAAGGGCTCCATCTTCGGAAAATCCTTCGACTTGCCGGGGCGGATCTCGCCGGTCGAGGGAGTCACGATCAGCAGCTCGCCCTTGCGGCCGAGCAGCGGGATCTCGCGCTTCCAGCGCGAGAAGGTCCGCCGCGCCGTGGCCGAGAAGGTGACGTAGGTGTCGAACTCGTCCTTGTCCTTGATGAACAGCGCCTCGTAGGTGGCGACGAACTCCTCGACGAACTTGCGGTCGACGATCTCGAGGTTGGACATCATCCAGCAGCGGTCCTCGAACACCCAGTAGGTGCCGACGCCGACGAATTCCTTCTGACGCGTCAGGTAGGGATAGAAGGGAAAGCCGCGGCAGGCGATCGTGCGGTTGTCGCGCTCGCAGTGCCGCGCGCCCTTGCAGTGGATGGCCATGCAGTCGGAGGTCAGCTCCTCGACGATCATTCGGGTGGAATAGTCGTAAGGCTTGAACTTGGACCACAGGTCGGTGCGGGTCTTGAGCAGGTCCCATTCGACCTTGTGCACCACCGGTATGGCGTTCTGCGTCGAACAGCAGACCGGCTCGCCCTCGTTCAGGGGCGCGCACTTGCGGCCGCAATCGAAGCGCGAGACCGGCGCGTTGAAGCCGTCATACAGGCTCGCGAAATCGGCCGAGCTTATCTTTGATTTCTTGGTGGCAGGGGGCATGCTGATCTGTACCCCGATCCGTCTGTGAAAGAACAGTTACGGAATTATAACACGCTCTTGGAGGATAACCTCAGGAAACCGGCAGCACCCGCCAGACGACGGTCTCGCGCATGCCCCGGTTCTCGAGCTGCAATGAGGTCGGAATCTCGTAGCGGGCGCGTTCTTCCAGGCCCTGGGCGCTGAAATAGTTGCGGCCGGGGTCGCCCAGCAGGACCAGACGGCCCTTTGCAGCGTGACTGCGCAGCCAGCCCAGCGCGTGGACCGACATTTCGCGCTCGTAACAGACGTCGCCCGCGATCACCACGTCGGCCTCGGGGCTTCCTGGTGTGCCGGCCAGCCAGTCCTCGTTGCTCGTGTCGATGGACAGGCCGTTGGCCACCGCGTTGAGACGAGCTGCGACCAGCGAGAGCTTGTCGATGTCGTTGGCGATAACCGAGGCCGCGCCCGCACGCGCCGCAGCCATGGACGAGACGCCCGAGCCGGCCGCAAAATCGATCACGCGCTTGCCGGCCACCGTTTCCGGATTATCGAGGAGGTAGCGCGCGACCGCCTGGCCGCCCGGCCAGCAGAAGGCCCAGTAGGGTGGGTCGACGTTCTTTTCCTCCAGCCACGATTCAGTCGCCTGCCAGATCGGCACGTATTCGCTGGCCAGCCACAGCTTGAACTCGGGCACCATCGCCGGTGTTTCGAGCGCGGTGTTGGCGCGGATGAAGCCTTCGGAATCCTCGGGCACTCTCGACATCAGTGGACCTTGTCCACGACCAGGGCCAACAGCATCAGCCAGCCGACCAGCCGGTTGGACTTGAAGCGCATCAGGCAATCGGCCTGGTTGTCGGGTTTCAGCAACGCGATCTGCCAGACGAAGTGGGCGGCGATGCAGGCCAGCACCACGAAGTAGCCCGGCCCCAGCGGCGCCAGCAGGCCGGTCGCGGTCCACAGTGCGATGGCCAGCACGGCAAAAAGCGTGAGCCAGCGGCGCGGCGCGGCCGCAAAGCGGCGCGCCGTCGACTTCACGCCGACCACCGCATCGTCGCGCTGGTCCTGCATGGCGTAGATCGTGTCGTAGACCATCGTCCAGGCGACGCCGCCGAGATAGAGCGCGACGGTGGCCCAGGAGAGCGTCTCGGTGACGGCGGCGTATCCAACGAGAGCGCCCCAGTTGAAGGCGAACCCCAGCACCACCTGCGGCCAGGAGGTGACCTTCTTCATCGCCGGATAGATCGCGACCAGCAGCAGCGACAGCAGCGCGACGCCGCCCGCGAACTTGTTGAGCTTGAACAGCACGGCGGCGCCCACCGCACCCTGCAGCGCCATCCAGATCAGCGCATGGTGCAGCTTCAACTCGCCGGAGGGCAGCGGCCGGCCGCGCGTGCGCTCGACGCCGGCATCGACCTTGCGATCCACGATGTCGTTCCAGGTGCAGCCGGCGCCGCGCATGGCCAGCGCGCCGAGGGCAAACAGCGCCATCAGGCCGGCGAGCCGGCCCCAGTTGGGCGCGGCGGCCAGCGCCAGCGACCACCAGCAGGGAAAGAGCAGCAGCCAGATGCCGATCGGCCGGTCCCAGCGCGCCAGCCGCCCATAGGGCCGCGCCCACGGCGGCAGGAAGCGCAGCGTCCAGTGCGTGGTGTCGATATCGGTGAAGCCGGTTGTCCGTCCGGTGGTCATGGCGTCATCATGGGCGACATCATGCAGCTATGCGCGACAATGATCCATGAAGGCAAATAGATGAGTGCAGCACGTCTTTTCGTCGAGGCCGGGCTCGCCGCGGGCATCGAGGCCGCGCTCGACGACAACCAGGTTCATTACCTGAGGAATGTGATGCGTCGCCCCGACGGCGCGCCGCTGCTGTTGTTCAACGGCCGCGATGGCGAATGGCGCGGCACCTTGTCGTTCCGCGGTAAGAAGTCGGCCGTTGCCGAAGTGGGCGAGCGCACGCGCGAGCAGGTGCCGGAGCCCGACATCTGGCTGTGCTTCGCGCCGGTGAAGCGCGCGCGCATCGACTATATCGCCGAGAAGGCGACCGAGCTGGGGGTCTCCGTCCTGCAGCCGGTGGTGACGCGCCACACGGCGGTGGAGCGGGTCAATGTCGAGCGGCTGCGCGCCAATACGGTCGAGGCGGCGGAGCAGACCGAGCGTCTCACCGTGCCGGAGGTGCGCGAGCCGGTCGATCTCGGAAAACTGCTTGGCGGCTGGCCCGAGGGGCGGAGGCTCATGATGTGCGACGAGACCGGCGGCGGTCCGCCGATCGTCGAGGCTTTGTCGCAGCTCGACGAAGCGGCACGGTCGGCACCCTGGGCCATCGTGATCGGACCGGAGGGCGGCTTCGCCGAAGTCGAGCTGCAGGCGCTGCGTCGCATAAAGGATGTAACGTCGGTGGGCCTTGGTCCGCGTATCCTGCGGGCCGATACCGCGGCGCTGGCGGCGCTGGCATGCTGGCAGGCGCTGCTGGGCGATTGGCGGCGTCCGACACCGCGTCTCATCGGCGATTATCGCACGTCCAAGGGCGTCGTCTGAGCGCTTGCGCAGGCCCCCGGCGATGTGGGACAGAGCGAATCGAACAGGATGAACCAGACGCAGGCTCGCGTGAGGATTCCTCATGCGACCGCGCCGCTCCACCAGCCCTGACACGGCGCGGAGCGATCAGGGAGAGTTGATCGTATGTCCGCACCTCCGTCGGGCGGCGGCGCGCCGATCGAAAATCGGCGGCAGCTGATTGAGTATTTCGCGGCCGGTAACAAGCCTCGCGCGCAATGGCGAATGGGGACCGAGCATGAGAAGTTCGGCTACCACACCAAGACCCTGAAGCCGCTGGCCTATGACGGGCCGGATGGCATCCGCGCCATGCTCGAAGGGTTGACGCGCTTCGGCTGGGAGCCGGTTATCGAGGGCAACAACCCGATCGCGCTGCTGCGTGGAAAAGCCAGCATCACCCTGGAGCCGGGCGGCCAGTTCGAACTGTCGGGCGCGCCGCTCGAGACGCTGCACGAGGCGGCGGCCGAGAACGGCCAGCATATCGACGAGGTGAAGGAAGTTGCCGGCGAGATCGGCGCGTCGTTCATCGGCCTTGGCTTCGCGCCCGAATGGACGCGCGAGGACATGCACTGGATGCCCAAGGGCCGCTATAAGATCATGCGCGACTACATGCCCAAGGTCGGCAAGCTCGGCCTCGACATGATGCTGCGGACCTGCACCGTGCAGACCAATCTCGACTTCGACTCCGAAGCCGACATGGTGAAGAAGTTCCGCGTCTCGCTGGCGCTGCAGCCGATCGCCACGGCGCTGTTCGCCAACTCGCCCTTCAAGGAGGGCAAGGAGGCCGGCTTCAAGAGCTACCGCAGCCACATCTGGACCGACACCGATCCCGACCGTTGCGGCATGCTGCCCTTCGTGTTCGAGGACGGGTTCGGCTTCGAGCGCTACGTCGACTACATGCTCGATGTGCCGATGTACTTCGTCTATCGTGACGGCAAGTACATCGATGCGTCCGGTCAGAGCTTCCGCGACTTCCTGAAGGGCAAGCTGCCGGCGCGGCCGGGCGAGCTGCCCTCGATCAACGACTGGGCCGACCACATCACCACGGCCTTTCCCGAGGTGCGGCTGAAGCGCTACCTCGAGATGCGCGGCGCCGATTCCGGCCCGCTGGGTGCACTGAACGCGTTGCCGGCGCTGTGGGTCGGGCTGCTCTACGACCAGAGCGCGCTCGACGCCGCGTGGGACCTGGTAAAGGACTGGAGCACTGCCGACCACGACTTCCTGCGCGCCGAGACGCCGAAGTCGGGCCTTGCCACCCAGTTCCGCGGCCGTGTCCTGTCGGAGCTGGCGCGCGACGTCGTCGAAATCGCCCATGCCGGCCTGCGCGCCCGCAAGCAGCTCAATGCCGACGGTGCCGACGAGACCATGTACCTCGCGCCGCTCGACCGTGCCGTCGCCAGCGGCCAGGCACCGGCCGATGAACTCCTCGCCAAGTGGAACGGTGAGTGGAAAGGATCCTTCGCGGCGCTGTTCCGCGACTACGCCTACTGAGGTAAGGTCGGGCCATGCTCGACCGTTGCGACCGAGTCCAGATCGCCGTGCACGACGCCGCCAAGGCGGCGCAGCGCTTCGGCCAATTGCTCGGCAGCCAGGTGTCGCGGCACGACCATAGCCGCCATCTCTCGGCCAAGCGCACGATCCTCGCGGTCGGCGAGAGCGAGTTCGAACTCTGCGAGGCCGACGGTGCGGGCCTCACCCAGGATTTCCTCGGCAAGCGAGGCGAGGGGCTGATGACGGCGGGCTACTGCACCGCCGACCTCGACCGCATGGTAAAGCGCTGGGAAGGGCTCGGCATTCCCTACGATCTCGACAACGAGCAGCTCTATCTCTCGACCGAGGCGACCTTCGGCCTGCCGATTGTGATTTCCGAGAGCACATACCGGCCGCGGGTCGGCCCGGTGTCCTTCCTCTACGAGACGACCAACACGCTGATGAGCGACTGGCGCCGCGTCGCCGCGGTCTACGCTGGCCTGTTTGGGCTCGATCCCGCGCGCTTCAGCGAGATCGGCAGCGAGCGTTTCGGCTATATCGGCACGCTGACCCTGTTCGATCCGCCCAACCGGCTCGATCGCATCGAACTCAGCCAGGTCACCGACAACGTCCATTCGATGGGCCGTTACGCCCACAAGCACGGCGACTCGCTCTATATGTGTTACGTCGAGGTTCACGACTGGCCCAACGTCCGCCAGCGCCTGCTCGACGCCAATGCACGCTACACGCCGCGCGGCTCCGACCCCGTGACCGACCCCGACGGCGGCTGGATCCATCCGAAGGAACTGCACGGCGTGCTGCTTGGCGTCTCACGCACCGGGCTGGCCTGGGACTGGTCGGGCCGCGAAGAATTGGTGCCTCCCGTATGAGTTTGTTCAAGAGTATCGGCATGACCCGTCGTTCGTTTGTTTTCACGGCTCCGGCCCTGTCGGCGGTGCCGACGGTCGCATATGGCCAGCCGGCAGAATGGCAGACGGTGGTCGGACCCGACCTGCGCTTTCGGCTGGAGATGCCGACGCCGGTCAACAAGACCTCGGCGGCCGAGAAGGAAAAGGGCCATGCCGGCGAGAGGATCGCCTGGGCCTCCAAGCGCAACGACGAGATGTTCGACTTCGATTATGTCGACTATGAGCCCGGCTGGTTCTCGTCCAAGGACAGCAAGGCGATGGCGCGCGAGCTCGGACGTGGCGAGGCCGAAAAGGCTTTCCCGCGCGCCAAGTTCACCTATGTGCTCGACGAGCCGGTGACCCTGCAGGGTTGGGACGGCTACGCGCTCGATATCGCCGATCAGGAACATGCGCTGGTCATGATGCGCACCTACATCGTGAAGGACCGGCTCTATCGCCTGCTGGTCACGGCGAAGAACGACGTCGAGGCCAAGGCAGCGGCCAACCGCTTCCTCAGCTCGCTGCGATTTTCGGAGACTAGAAGTTAAGATGCGTATCTGTGTTTTCGGCGCCGGCGCGATCGGCGGCAACTATGCGACGCGCCTCGCGGCGGCCGGCAACGAGGTCTCGGTCGTGGCGCGCGGGCCTCATCTCGAGGCGATCCGTAAGAACGGACTCACACTGCTGACCGGCGACAAGACGATCGTCGCCAAGGTGAAGGCCAGCGACAAGCCGGCCGATCTTGGCCCGCAGGACGTGGTGATCTCGACCCTGAAGGCCTCCAGCCTCTCGGCGGTCGCTGACACTGTGGCGCCTCTACTGGGGCCGGACACGCCCGTCGTCTTCGCGCAGAACGGCATTCCCTGGTGGTACGGGCACGGACTCGGCAAGGATCGGCCCAAGGCGCCCGACCTGTCGCGCCTCGATCCTGGCGGCGCGCTGCTCAAGGCCGTCGGCTTCGACCGCACGCTGGGTGGCGTCATCACCTCGTCGAACCACGTGATCGAGCCCGGCGTGGTGCGCAACATCTCGCCCGACCGCAACGTGCTGTGGGTCGGCGAGCCCGACGACCGGCAGACGCCGCGCATCACCAAGCTGCGTGAGACTCTGATCGCCGCCGGCATCGCCTCGCCCTCGACGACCGACATCCGCTACGACATCTGGCACAAGCTGATGGCCAACTTCACCGGCTCGACGCTGTGCCTCATCCTGCGCCAGCCCACGACCATCCAGGCGACGCCGATGGTCAATCGTCTGGCGCGCCGCGCCCATGCCGAGGCGCTGGCCATCGCCGCCGCAAACGGCGTCGTGCTCGACGATTCGCCCGAGGTCCGCTACGGGCCCAAGCGCGTCTATCCCGACCACCGCCCGTCGATCCTGCAGGATTACGAAGGCGGCCGGCCGATGGAGGTCGAGGCGATCGTGCGCGCGCCGCTCGCCTTCGGGCGCAGCGCCGGCATCGACACGCCCACGCTCGACGCCATCGAATCGATCTGCGTCAGCCTCGCCGAATCGAAGCAGCTCTATCAGTCCTGAGCATGAGTGCCGCCGCGTCCGCCAACATCGACAAGCGCATCGCGGAGCTGGGCGATTGGCGTGGCGAAACGCTGGCCCGCGTGCGCAAGCTGATCCACGACGCCGATCCCGAGATCGTCGAAGAGTGGAAGTGGCGCGGCGTGCCGGTCTTCGAGCATGACGGCATCGTCTGCACCGGCGAGACTTACAAGCAGGTCGTGAAGCTCACCTTCGCGCGCGGTGCGGCCTTGCCGGATCCGAAGAAGCTGTTCAACTCCAGCCTCGACGGCAATGTCCGTCGCGCCATCGATATTCCCGAAGGCGGCAAGCTGAACGAGACGGCTTTCAAGGCCCTGATCCGCGCTGCTATCGCCGCTAACAAGGCAGCGCTGGCCGAGCGGGCTGCCAAAAAGAAGAAGCGGTAGTTCCTCCGCATCACACGACGCAAGGGTCCTTCGCTTCGCTCAGGATGACAACTTTTTCTGCATCAGCGCACTGCGCCAATCTCAGCAAAATTGTCATCCTGAGCGAAGCGAAGGACCTTTAAGGCTCAGGTCGCGGTGCCGCCCACCGTGAGGGCGTCGATGCGCAGGGTCGGCTGGCCGACGCCGACGGGGACGCCCTGGCCGTCCTTGCCGCAGGTGCCGATGCCAGGATCGAGCGACATGTCGTTGCCGACCATGCCGACACGGGTGAGCGCGTCGGAGCCGGCGCCGATCAGGGTCGCGCCCTTCACCGGGCGGCCGAGTTTGCCGTCCTCGATCAGGTAGCCCTCGGTCACGCTGAACACGAACTTGCCCGACACGATGTCGACCTGGCCGCCGCCGAAATTGGCGCAGTAGAGGCCTTTCTTCACCGAGCCGATGATCTCTTTGGGGTCCTTGTCGCCGCCCAGCATGAAGGTGTTGGTCATGCGCGGCATCGGCGCGTAGGCATGGCCCTGCCGGCGGCCGTTGCCGGTCGGCTTCACGCCCATCAGGCGGGCGTTCATGCGGTCCTGCATCAGGCCGACCAGGCGGCCGTTCTCGATCAGCACGTTGCGCTGGGTCGGCGTGCCCTCGTCGTCGATGGTGAGCGAGCCGCGGCGGTCGTTCAGGGTGCCGTCGTCGACCACGGTGACGCCCGGCGAGGCGATCATCTCGCCCATCAGGTGGCTGAACATCGAGGTCTTCTTGCGGTGGAAGTCGCCTTCCAGCCCATGCCCGACCGCCTCGTGCCACAGCACGCCCGACCAGCCGGCGCCCAGTACCACCGGCATCTCGCCAGCCGGCGCATCGATCGAGTCGAGGTTGACCAGCGCCTGGCGGATCGCCTCGTCGGCCTCCTTCTGCCAGTAGCCCGGCAGGAAGATGTCGCCATAGGCGGCGCGACGGCCGCTGCCGGTGCTGCCGGCTTCCATGCGCGTGCCGTCGGCGCAGACCACGCTGACGTTCAGCCGCACCAGTGGCCGCACGTCGGCGGCGCGCCAGCCGCCGGCGCGGATGATCTCCACGACCTGCCACGAGCCCGACAGCGAGACCGAGACCTGGCGCGCCTTGGGCTCCTTGGCGCGGACATAGGCGTCGATCTCCTGCATCAGCGCGACCTTCTGGGCGAAGGGCACGCCGTCGATCGGATTGTCGTCGGCATAGAGAAGGTGGTTGGTGCCGCGCGGCGACTCGTCGGACTTGCCGCCGCGGCCCGCACGCACGGTCTTCACCGTCTCGGTTGCCCGCTTCAGCGCCTGCTCGTCGAGCGCCGAGGCGTGCGCGAAGCCGGTCACGTCGCCCGCCACGGAGCGCAAGCCGAAGCCCTGCGAGGTGTCGAACGACGCGCTCTTCAGCTTGCCGTCGTCGAACGACAGGCTCTCGCTCTGGACATATTCGAGGAACAGCTCGCCGTCGTCGGTGCCGGCCAGCGCATCGTCGACCATCTTGGTCGTCTTGCGCTGGTCGAGGCCGCCCTTGCCGAAGAAAAGATTATCGGCGGTGGCGAGATGGTTGATCGACTTGCTCATTGCGGACCTGCCTTTTTCTCGCCCTCAGACGACGAGGACGATCTTGCCAAAATGGGCATTAGCCTTCATGTGCGCAAGCGCGGCGGCGGCCTCGGACAGGGGGAAGGTCTTGTCGATCGGCAGGCTGAGCTTGCCGTCCTCGATGGCCGGCCACAGGTCCTTGCGGGCGGCCTGCACGATATCGCGCACTTCCTCGGGGCTGCGGGTGCGGAAGGTGACGCCGATATAGTCGATGCGCTTCAGCGCGTGCAGGTCGAAGTTGAACTCGCCCTTCATGCCGCCCAGGCGTCCGACATTGACGATGCGGCCGAGGATGGCGGCGGCTTCCATGTTCTGGTTCATCACGCCGCCCGAGACCTGGTCGACGATCAGGTCGACGCCCTTGCCGCCGGTCGCTTCCTTGACCTTCTCCGGCCACTTCGGATCGCGCGTGTCGATGGCGACGTCGCAGCCGAACTCGCCGAGCCGCGCGCGGCGGGCGTCGTTGGTCGAGCTGCCGAGTACCACCGAGGCGCCCATGAACTTGGCGATCTGCATGCCCAGCAGGCCGACGCCCGAGCTGGCGCCCTGGATCAGCACCGTCTCGCCCTTCTTGAGGCGGCCGGCGCCGACCAGCGCATTGTGCATGGTCTGCACGGCAACCGGCATGCAGGCGGCCTGCTCGTAGCTCATGTTGTTGGCCGGAATCTTGTGCGCGCGGCCGGCGTCGGTGAGCGCATACTCGGCGAAGCCGCCGGCCGCCGAGCTCATGATCCTGTCGCCCGGCTTGAAGTCCTTGACGTCGGGACCGACCGCCTCGACCTCGCCGGCGCATTCCAGACCCACGATCGTGCCGGGGCCGCCGATGCGGCCGTGCGCATGGCCCGAGGCGACGGCAAGGTCGGCGCGGTTGAGCGATGCCGCCTTCACCTTGATCAGGATCTCGTTGCCCTTGGGCGCGGGCTTGGGGGCGTCGGTGTACTGGACGCCCTTCTCGGTGACGACGGCTGCCTTCATGGTGATCTCCCTAAAACTGTTGGACCACCCTTAGCACATCGGCAGAGGGCGGCGACCGTCTACGCGATCCTGCCGGCCATGCCCTGCCAGTAGCGGTCGCGCAGCAGGCGCTTGTAGAGCTTGCCGGTCGGGTGGCGCGGCAGCTCGGCTTCGAAGTCGACGCTGCGCGGGCACTTGAGGGGCGAGAGGTGCTGCTTGCAGTAGGCGATCAGCTCCTCGGCCAGCGCCGGACCGGCGTCGGCCATGTCGCGCGGCTGCACGACGGCCTTCACTTCCTCGCCGAAGTCGGCGTTGGGTACGCCGAACACGGCGCAGTCCATCACCTTGGGGTGGTTGATCAGCAGGTTCTCGCATTCCTGCGGGTAGATGTTGACCCCGCCGGAGATGATCATGAAGGCCTTGCGGTCGGTGAGGTGCAGGAAGCCGTCGGCATCTACGTAACCCACGTCGCCCAGCGTGCTCCATCCCTTGGGGTGGCGCGACTCGGCGGTCTTCTTCGGATCGTTGTGGTATTCGAACTGCCGCCCCTCGGCGAAGTACACCGTGCCGGGCTCGCCCGTGGGCAGCTCGTTGCCTTCATCGTCGCAGATCTTGAGCTTGCCGACGACGGGCCGGCCGACCGTGCCCTTGTGCGCCATCCATTCCTGGGAATTGCACATGGTGAGGCCGTTGCCTTCGGTGCCGCCGTAATATTCCCAGACGATCGGCCCCCACCACTCGATCATCGCTTCCTTGGTCGGGATGGGGCAGGGCGCGGCAGCGTGGATCGCGCATTTCAGCGACGAGACGTCGTACTGTGCCCGCACTTCTTCGGGCAGCTTGAGGAAGCGCACGAACATGGTCGGCACGACCTGGGTGTGCGTGATCCTGTGCTTCTGGATCAGCGACAGATAGTCCTCGGCGTCGAACTGCTCCATGATCACCGTGGTACCGCCCAGCCGCATGACGCTCATGTTGAAGCGCAGCGGAGCCGCATGATAGAGCGGCGCCGGCGACAAATAGACGGTGTTGCTGTCGATGCCGTAGAGCTTGCGGCTGATCGCCAGCAAGGGATTGTCGAAGTCGATAGGCTGCTTCTCGACGACCGGCATCACGCCCTTGGGCCGTCCCGTCGTTCCCGACGAATAGAGCATGTCGTGGCCCGCCGTCTCGTCGGCGATCGGCGTCGCGGGAAAGCGCGCGACCGCTTCCTCCCAGGACTCGTAGCCCGGGATCGTGCCGCCGATCATGAAGCGGTGCGGGGCACCCTTCATCAGCGGCGCCAGCTCGGCGGCCTTGTCGGCCAGATACTTCGAGGTGACGAACAGCCGGGCGCCGCAATCGGTCACGATGTAGTCGACCTCGGCGGCGGTGAGACGCGAGCTGATGGCGGTGTAGATCAGGCCCGAACGCTGGGCGCCCCAGCAGATCTCGAAGAAGCGCGGGTTGTTCTCGAGGAAGATCGCGACATGGTCGCCGGCCTTGAGGCCGAGCGAGCGGAAGAGTTGCGCGATGCGGTTGGACTGCTCGTCGAGCTGTCGATAGGTCACCGTCGCGCCGCTGCCGGCCATGATGTAGGCAGGCTTGTCGGGATGGGTGCGAGCGTGATGGTAAGGATGCATGGCGGCGCATAAGAGCGGACCGTAAGGACGCTCGCAAGCGTTGTGCCCCGTTCCGCTCTTCGGCTTTGGCCGCGCTGCGCTGTCCCTGACTGAGAGGCCCACTGTACTTTGGTATAGGGCGCCGCCTGCTCATGTACGATGGCGGCGGCCAGCCTTCTGGGCCAACCTCCTGCGGCGTTCACAATCGCAATGGGACTTCACATGGCTTTCATCACGACCAAGGACGGAACCCAGATCTTCTTCAAGGATTGGGGGCCCAAGGATGCGCAGCCCATCGTATTCCATCATGGCTGGCCGCTCAGCGCGGACGACTGGGATGCCCAGATGCTCTTCTTCCTGGACAAGGGCTACCGGGTGATCGCCCATGATCGCCGCGGCCATGGCCGCTCGACGCAGACCGACACCGGCAACGAGATGGACACCTATGCCGCCGACGTCATCGAACTCGCCGACCACCTCGATCTGAAGACGGCCGTCCATATCGGCCATTCGACGGGCGGCGGCGAGGTGGCCCGCTATGTCGCGCGCTCGAAGCCGGGGCGTGTCGCCAAGGCGGTCCTGGTCAGCGCCGTGCCACCGATCATGGTGAAGTCGGACAAGAACCCGAAGGGCCTGCCCCTCGAAGTGTTCGACGGCTTGCGGGCTTCCCTCGCGGCGAACCGCGCGCAGTTCTATCTCGATGTCGCCAGCGGTCCGTTTTACGGCTTCAACCGCGAGGGCGCAAAGGTCCTGCCGGGCACGATCCAGAACTGGTGGCGGCAGGGCATGATCGGCGGCGCCAAGGCCCACTATGATTGCATCGCGGCCTTCTCGGCGACCGATTTCACCGAAGATCTGAAAGCGATCGCGGTGCCGACGCTCGTCATGCATGGTGACGATGACCAGATCGTCCCGATCGTCGCGGCGGCCGAGCTTTCGATCAAGCTTCTGAAGCACGGCACGCTCAAGGTCTACAAGGGTTACCCACACGGCATGCTGACCACGCATGCCGATGTGCTCAACCCGGACCTGCTCGCTTTCATCAAGGGCTAGAGTCGGTCGACCGGCATCGATGCAGGAGCCTTTCCCGCATCGATGCCACGACCCGGCCCTGAGCCGATCGTCAGACCATGACCACCTTGCCGGTGGGCAGGTCGTAGTAGGCGCCGACGACCTTGAGCTTACCGGCCGCGACCATGTCGTTCAGGATCGGCTTCTCGGTCTGCAGGCGGCGGACATTGGCCTGCACGTTGGCGACCACGGCGCGCTGGCGGAGGTCGTCGCCCGGCTTCGCGAGGACCGGCTCGATGCCGGGCTTCATGGCCCGGACCAGATCGGCAATGTGGCCGGGCAGGGTGTTGCCCTTCTGCAGTGCCTCGACAGTGGCATTCACCGCGCCGCAACTCGTGTGGCCCAGCACCATGATCACTTTGGTGCCCAGAACGGCGGCACCGTATTCGAGGCTGCCCAGCCCGTCGGGCGTGACGAAGTTGCCGGCGACGCGGACGGTGAAGATCTCGCCCGGCGCCTGGTCGAACGCCAGCTCCGGCGCGACACGCGAGTCCGCACAGCCGAGGATGGCGGCAAAGGGCGCCTGCCCTTGTGCGCGCGCGGCGCGGCCGGCCGAGAAATCACGCTCCGACATCTGGCCGGAGACATAGCGTGTGTTGCCTTCCATCAGCAGCGCGAGCGCCGCATCAGGTGTCGCGGCCGACCGCGACGGCTGGGCCATGGCCGCGCCCACCGACGCCGCGCCGATCGCGGCCGTGACCGCGAGGCCGCCCATTCCCGAAAACAGACCACGACGTGACAGACAGATGTTGCACATGACCCTCTCCCCCCAGATAGGCGATCAGCATACGTTCAACTTGATGGCGAGCAACCGGACTCGCTGCATAGCTCGGCGGGATGACGATGGCCTCTGGAGTTTCCATGTCTGCAAACGCGCTCGACCTTTTTCGCCTGACAAACCGTACCGCGCTGGTCACCGGGGCCCGCCGCGAGATCGGCCGGGCCATTGCACTCGCACTGAGCAGCGCCGGCGCGCGGCTGGCGATCCACCACGCCGACACCGGCGAGGAGCGGTCCGATGCCGCCGCGGTGGTGCGCGAGATCGAGCAGGCCGGCGGAACGGCGCGGGCCTTCGGGCAGGACTTTGCTCGGGATGACTCAGGCCATCTTCTGGCGGAAGCGGTCTCGGCCTGGTCGCCGGTCGATATCCTGGTGCTGAACGCCTCGATCGAACTGCCGGAGGCCTACGATGCGATCACGCGCGAGCGGTTCGACCGGCAGATCGCCGTCAACCTGCGCAGCCCGCTGGAACTGCTGCAGGACCTCGTCCCGCCCATGGGCCAACGCGGCTGGGGCCGCGTCGTCACCATCGGCAGCGTGCAGCAGGTCCGGCCGCATCCCCAGATGATGGTCTATGCCGGCACCAAGGCGGCGCAACTGAACTGGGCGTGGAATCTCGCGCGGCAGTTCGGCGGGCAGGGCGTCACGGTGAACAACCTGGCGCCCGGCGCCATCCTGACGGCGCGCAACCGCGCGCAGATGGCGACGGAAGGCGAGACGTTGGTGCAACGCATTCCGACCGGCCGGCTCGGCCAGCCGGGCGATCTCGTGGGCGCGGCCCTGCTGCTCTGCTCGGACGCTGGCGCCTACATCAACGGCGTCAATCTTTACGTCGATGGTGGCCGCTCGATCGCCTAGGATCGATGCTGCATGTCAGCAGGGTTCACATGGCCGCCGCTTTAGAAACTCTTTCAGCCGCTGAGATCAAAGACCTCGGAAAGATCGCCGGGACGATGGTTCCCGCAGACGCTACGCTCGGCATGCCGGGCGCCGACGATCCTGCCATCCTGGACGATATCGTGCGATCGGTGGGCCGGGACCTTCCTCTGGTTCGCGAAGCGTTGGCCGAGATCGTAGAAAAGTCGGGCGGTGCGTTCGCCGAGATGGACCGGGACGGCAGGGAAGCGCTGATCAACGAGTGGTACGCGAGCGGTGGCGTGCCGGCCGTCGCCCTCGGGCGGGTGATCGCGGGCGCCTACTATCGTGACCATCGAGTCCTGCTGGCCCTCGGGCATGAGGCCCGCGCGCCTTTTCCGAAAGGCTATGTGCTGGAGCAGGGGGACTGGACCCTGCTCGATGCCGTGCGCAGCCGGCCGCCCTTCTGGCGCGACGATCGCGTCGCCTCGACGGGAGAGCGCTGACATGGCCGGCAACGAGAAGGTCGATGTCCTGATCATCGGCTCCGGTGCTTCGGGCGCGGCCGTGGCCTGGAGCCTCGCGGAAACCAGGATGCGCATCCTGTGCCTGGAGCAGGGCGACTGGATGAAGCCGACCGACTTTCCCAGCAACGGCCGCGACTGGGAAGCAAGGCGCTACACCGATTTCGAGATCAGCCCCAACCGGCGCGGGCGGGATACCGACTATCCGATCAACGACGACAATTCGCTGATGAAGATCGCCAACTTCAACGGTGTCGGCGGCGGCACGATCATCTACACGGCACACTGGCCGCGCATGCATCCCTCGGACTTCAAGGTGAAGTCGCTGGATGGCGTGGCCGACGACTGGCCCGTCGACTACTGGGCGCTCGAGAAGTTCTACGAGGAGAACGACCGGATGATGGGCGTCTCCGGCCTCGCCGGCGATCCCGGCGTGCCGCCGCGCCATCCACCGATGCCGCCGATCGGGCTCGGCAAAACCGGCACCCGCTATGGCCAGGCGATGAACCGGCTGGGCTGGCACTGGTGGCCGTCCGACAGCAGCATCGCCACCACCGACTATGAAGGCCGGGCGGGCTGCATCAACCTCGGCCACTGCACGCCGGGTTGCGCCCAGGGTGCCAAGGCCAGCACCGACATCACCTACTGGCCGCTCGCGATCCGCGCCGGTGTCGAGCTGCGCACGCGCTGCCGGGTGCGTGAGATCACGACCGACGAGAACGGCATGGCGGCCGGCGCGATCTACTACGATGCCGACGGTGTCGAGCATTTCCAGCCGGCCGAGGTCGTCATCCTGGCCTGCAACGGTGTCGGCACGCCGCGCCTGCTGTTGAACTCGGCCTCCGCGAAGTTTCCCAATGGTCTCGCCAACTCGTCCGGCCTGGTCGGCAAGAACCTGATGCTGCATCCCTGGCCGATGGTGTCCGGCTATGTCGACGAGCCGCTGGACGGCGGACGCGGGCCCATCAACACGATCTGGAGCAAGCAGTTCTACGAGACCGATCCGTCGCGTGATTTCGTGCGCGGCTACACCTTGCAGTTCAGCCGCGGCACCGGTCCGGCCAACCAGGCAATGCTCGGCGCGGTCACCGGCCTCGTGCCGTGGGGCCGCGATCATCATCGCCAGTACCGGCAGCTGCTCGATCACCGGCTGAACATCGGCGTCGCCTGCGAGGACCTTCCCGAGGAACACAATCGGGTCACCCTCGATCCCGTGCTGAAGGACAGCAACGGCATCCCGGCGCCGAAGATCGACTACGCGATCAGCGAGAACACGCGCCGCATGATGGAGCACGGCATTGCCCGCGCCGAGGAGATCCTGACGGAAGCCGGCGCCACCCGGATCTATGCCTCGCGCACGGCGCTGAACTATCCGGGTCATCTGCTCGGCACGGCGCGGATGGGCACCGATCCCGGGCGCTCGGTGGTGAACGAATGGGGCCGCAGCCACGACGTGAAGAACCTGTTCATCGTCGACGGCAGCATCTGGGTTACCTCGGGCGGCGTGAACCCGACCTCGACCATCCAGGCCCTGGCGCTCTACATCGCCGATCAGATGAAGCAGCGGCTGGCGACGCTGTTCGACTGAGTCACGCCTGCAGCGACCAAACGGGGTGGTTCGGGACGCCGGACGCCCGTGGTTGCGGCGTCATCCTGTTCGGATCCGGCGGGGTCCTGTCCGACGCCACACCGTCAAAAATCAAGAGGTGCATTGTCGATGACCTCTTTCATGACGAAGAACGTTCTTGTCTGCCGAACGCCGGGCAGGGCGATCAACTTCTCCCCGTGAATGCGGTTGAAGCCCTCGATATCCTTCACCCGGATCTTCAGGAAATAATCGAAATCCCCCGCCACCAGATGGCAGTCGAGGACAAACTTGAGTTTGGCGATGGCTTTCTCGAAATCGCCAAAGCTTTGAGGAGTCGAGCGGTCGAGCACGACTCCGACGATTACCAGCGCTCCCCTGTCGATCTTCTTGGGCGCCACCGCCGCCCGGACGCCGCCGATATAGCCTTTGTCGAAGAGGCGCTGTGTTCGGCGGTGACACGTTGCGGGGCTGACGGAGACCAGTTTCGCCAACTCGGCATTGGACAGTCGCCCGTTACCCTGCAGGAGGCGCAACATGCGGACATCGATTCGGTCGAGATTTTCTGACATGGAATAATCTTCCCCGTATAGGCCTGATCATGAAAGTATTGGTCGATCTGAATATCAGTGATCTTTCATGGAGCCAAGGTTGGTCCCGTCGTTAGAGAGCACCTTCCAGATGGAGTTCGGTACGATCCAGCCAGATTGAATCGCCTCAGCGGAAGGAACTTCCATGCTGTCCAAGTTCGAGCGGTATCCCCTCACATTCGGGCCAACTCAAATAGAAAAACTCGACCGGTTGTCGGAGCATCTCGGCGGCAAGGTCGAGATCTATGCCAAGCGAGAGGATTGCAATTCCGGTCTTGCCTTCGGTGGCAATAAGCTGCGCAAGCTCGAGTACATCATCCCCGACGCGATCGCGTCGAACGCCGACACGCTGGTTTCCATCGGTGGTGTGCAATCCAACCACACCCGCATGATTGCCGCGGTCGCCGCCAAAATCGGATTCAAATGCCGGCTGGTTCAGGAGAGCTGGGTGCCGCACGAGGACGCGGTCTACGATCGCGTCGGCAATATCATGCTCAGCCGCATAATGGGCGCCGACGTGCAGATGGTCGACGAAGGTTTCGATATCGGTATCCGGCGGAGCTGGGAGGAGGCCATTGCGGACGTCAAGGCCAAGGGCGGCAAACCCTATGCGATCCCCGCCGGGGCTTCGGTCCACAAATACGGCGGCCTGGGCTATGTCGGCTTTGCCGAAGAGGTACGAGAGCAAGAGAAGGAACTCGGCTTCGCCTTCGACCACATCGTGGTCTGCACTGTCACCGGCTCGACGCATGCGGGCATGTTGGTGGGCTTCGCCAAGGACGGACGCGAGCGCAAGGTCATCGGCATCGATGCGTCCTTCACGCCGGCGCAGACCAGAGCGCAGGTCCTCGAGATCGCGCGCAACACCGCCAGGCTGGTCGAACTGGGCAAGGACATTGTCGAGGACGACGTCGTGCTCGTCGAAGACTATGCCTATCCCGTCTATGGCGTACCATCCGAAGAAACCAAGGAAGCCATCCGTCTTTGCGCACGCCTCGAAGGGATGATCACGGATCCCGTCTACGAGGGAAAATCGATGCAAGGCATGATCGACCTCGTCCGGAAAGGCTACTTCCCCAAGGGCTCAAAGGTTCTCTATGCGCACCTGGGTGGCGCCCCGGCTCTCAATGGATACGGGTATGCGTTCAGAAATGGATAGTCCCCCGTGGGCGCATTGATCCTCTGCACATTCCCTGCGGACAGAGCCGATTTCCGAACGTGGATACTCGACCGCGTCGTCTTGTTGGCAACCAGCACCGAAGCCTGCATCAAGTTCGTGGGAACGGAGCAGGGCGAGGGAGCTGGATCGGCCCTGAGTACCGTCGGCGTTCAGATTGCGAGTGTGACGCGCGCCAGGTCGATCTTTTCTGAATGGCGATCGGAGAAGAGTCACATCCGTTCGGCCGAAGTCAGGCTGCTGCTGATGGAGGTGGTTGATGGTAGCGAATATGCCGGCGCCCTGTTCCCTTGAAGAGTCCAGGAGTCGGCTTTCGGTGGACATCGATCTGCAGGCCGAGGGCAAGGCAACGGGCTTTGTCCGGGTGCCGCACTCGGTTCACCGCTCCGCGTACGGTTGGATCCCGGTCCCGATCGTGCAGATCCGAAATGGCGAAGGCCCGAATGTCCTGCTGGTGGCGGGCAATCACGGCGACGAATGGGAAGGGCAGATCGGACTGGGAAACTTGATCCGGAACATCGAAGCTAAAGATGTCCGGGGGCGCCTGATAATCCTTCCCTCCGCCAATTTTCCTGCCGCACTGGAGGGTCGACGCACGTCTCCGATCGACCAGGGCAATCTCAATCGCGCCTTTCCCGGGGATGCCGAAGGTACCATCACGCAACAGATCGCCTATTGGATCGAACATGCACTGCTGCCTGGCTTCGACTATGCCTGCGACTTTCATTCGGGTGGCAGCTCTCTGATCTACATTCCGAGTGCGCTGGTCGCACACCATCCAGAGCCCGCAATTCTGGAAAAGACCATCGGTCTGGCAAAGGCCTTTGGTGCACCCGTGACCTTCATCTCGAAGGCCCCTGGAGGCGATCGTGCGTTTACGTCTGCCGCGTCCCGCCAGGGCGTCGTTGCGCTAACGACCGAACTCGGCGGTGGAGGCTTCGTTACGGCGGAGTCTCTCTCAATTGGCGAGCAAGGCATGCGTCGCGTGCTGGCTCACGTCGGACTGTTGCAGGGCGCGGTACCTCCGCTCGCCTCCACGCGCCTGACGGAAACCGTTGGCGACGACTACTACGTCTATGCCTCCGAAGGCGGCCTGTTCGAGCCTCTGGCCGAGTTGGGCGACGAGGTGAGCGCGCGTCAACCCGCAGGTCGAATCCATTTCCACCACACGCCATGGCGTGAACCGGAGGTTGTCGCTTTCCAGCGGCCGGGGCTTGTGATCGCCAAGCGAGTGCCGGCGCGTTGCGAGCGCGGCGACTGTCTGTTCCAGTTGGCGACGCTGTTCGACTGATCTACCCGCCGGTGGGTCAGCGGGGCGCCTTCATGATCCATCGCCGCGCCGGATCGATTTTGCGGAACAGCCGCATCGGCCGCCTGGCGGTGGCCAGGAAGCCGAGAAACCGCCTGAGTTCCGGCGTTTCGATCTCCGGCAGGACGAAGGCCATGGGGCCGACCACCTGCACGGTGGCCGCTTCCCGGATGCGCACACCGAGTTCGTTGACATCCTGGTCCGTGAAGATCGCACGTCCATTGCGCGCATCGAAGAGTCTGCGCCAGTCGACGATGTTCGCGCCGATGACCATGTCGAGATAGGCCTCGACATCGCTTCGCGTGACATCGCCTTCAGCGACGACGGTCACCAGCTGGAGGTGGGATTGGACGGTCCAGTGAAGTGCCATGCCCGCGTGTAAATCACCATATGATCTATGTATTTTTTGATTTTAGCCGGCACGTCTGAACCTTGAAATACGACCTTCGTTGGTCGTGCTTCGGCGGGACGCGCTCTTCTACGGTGTAAAAGGAATAAACGACCACTACTGCAGGTAGATTGACGGAACTTGTGATGCTATCCTCCGAGGCGATCGCGCTCGAAAACTGAAGAAACATCGGGGGAGCCCATGGGTAGCGATTCGCAGAACAACACGTTTGAGCTTGGTCTCGTGCTCGCCGGTGCTATCTCGGCGGGTGCGTACTCTGCCGGCGTGATTGACTTCCTTATCCAAGCTCTCGACTGCTGGGAGGCGGAGAAAGCGGACCAGACGGCGAGAGTGCCCCGGCATAGGGTTTCCATTCGCGTTATTTCAGGAGCCTCGGCCGGTGCAATGACGGCAGCGCTTGCCGCAGTCTCGCTGGACTCCGAAATCGATCCCGTCGTGGATTCAGAGAATCCACCCGAAGCCAAACGTAATCGGCTCTACGATGCCTGGGTGCGCCAGATCGATATTGCCCGGCTGCTTTCGACCTCCGACGTCGACGGCGAATCTGGCAAGGTGAAGAGCCTGCTGAATGCAATTCCTTTGAAGGAGATTGCGACAGAAGCGCTGGAAACACAGAAGCGTTCCCAAAGACGGTCTTACGTCAGCGACCCTCTCGCGGTCATGCTGACCGTAGCGAATCTACGGGGCGTTCCCTATGGATTCGATTTGCCTGGTTCGGTCCCGGCCAGGCGCTACGGCATGTTCGAACATATGGACCATGCAAGATTTTCCCTGAGCGAGACGGGAAAGAATCTGAAAGGCGCCAGGCTGCTCGTGCCTCCCTCCCGTGGGAACGACGCTGCATGGGCCGAACTGGTTTCCACGGCACTGGCGAGCGGTGCATTTCCGGTGGGACTGGCACCTCAAATACTTAATCGACCCCTTGAGGATTACGAAGATCGTTACGGCCAGGGCCCGCGATGGCCCGAGAAATGGAAGGAATGGACCAAGGATGAGAAATATTCCTTTCTCTGTGTGGATGGCGGCTTGATGAACAACGAGCCGCTTGAGCTTGCGCGGCAATATCTGGCCGGTGGGCGCGAGAAGAAGAATCCGACGGGTGGAGAAGTTGCTCATCGTGCCGTCGTTCTTGTCGATCCATTTCCGAATGAAGCGACTCTGACGGAACCGTATGGACCCGACGATGGGCTCGCCAAACTCGTCCTTTCGATGTTTTCAGCTCTCAAGAACCAGGCGCGCTTCAAGCCCGAGGAACTTCAGCTGGCGCTCGAACCTGACGTCTTCAGTCGCTTCATGATCTCACCGTCTCGAAGCGACGCATCGGGAAATCCCATCGAACCGGCCATCGCCTCCAGCGTCATGGACGGGTTTGGAGGGTTCTTCCATGAGTCCTTTCGCCGACACGACTTTCATCTCGGGCGGCGCAATTGCCAGGCCTTCCTCAAGTGGCGTTTCTGTGTTCCGGAGACCAATGGCATCGTGGCCGGCACAGACCCGGAAGTGCTCAGCGATTTCCATGTCAAAGAGCGCAATGGCTCGGTTCAGATGTTTACCCGGGCCGATGGTACCAAGGTGCCTTACGTTCCGATCATCCCGCTCGTTGGCAAGGCCGCGGTCGAAGTTCCGGAATATCCAATTCCCTCGGGAGCCGGTATTCCGACCCAGCAGTTGGATGGCCTCGTGTTCAGGAGAATCGACGCCGTCGGGCGCACCGCAATTCGAACCGAACTGAGCAGGGGGCTGGGACGTCCGGTCGCGATGCTCGCGGAAAAAGCATGGGCATGGCACTACGCCCGCAAAGCGGCCGACACGGCAATGGTGGCTGTCAGGAAACAACTTGGTCGCGTTGGCCAGGTATCTGGGAATCGCACATAAGTCCGACGGTCCCAGCGGATCTTTTCAGCCGGAGGCTTGCCCGAGACCTATGACGGGAAGACTTGGCGGGCCGGGACGCCGACCTCCCATCAGGCGCCGGGCCTCAGCGTCGCGTCCGGCGGCCAGGTAGGCCCGCAACAAGGTCGCTTCCACCAGGTCGCCCTGCGCGCGGCTGCCGCCGATCCGTTCCCGTTCGGACAGCATCGGCTCGATCAGGTCGATGGCGGCTGCATAGTCGCGGCGCTGGTAGGCCGCGAAGGCGCGCGCCACGGCGGGGATGAGGGATCCGGAGGGATAGCGGCCGGCGCTCGCCAGTTCCTCGATGGCCTCGACCCAACCTTCGAGCGCTTCGTCATCGCCGGTGGCGGCGTAGGTGAGCCCCACATGCCAGTCGGCGAGCGACATGCCCGGGCGTGGAAGTTTCTCGCGCGCATAGTCCTTGAGCTTCGCCCAGCGCGCGGGATCGCGCGGATGGCCCGCCAGCTCCGAGCGCCACAGGAACGCCGCGGAATCCGAGAGCTTCTGGTGAATGGCGCCGCGATGATCGTCGGCGCAGAAGGCGTCGTTGTAGAGGCGCAGCCCGCCTTCCAGGTTCCCGGCATGCAGTTCGAACAGGCCGAGATGCCAGTTCAGATGGCCAAACAGGCCGCCGCCGCGATCGTAGAGCGGCAGCCAGTCGCGCAGGAAGACGATGCCCTGGTCCTGTTCGCCGGTCTCGTAGCAGAGATGGGCGAAGGCATGGGCGCCATAGGCGTTGCGCCGGTATTGGGCCAGCGAGCGTTCGATCATCGGGCGCGCCTCGTCGTGCCGGCCGATCTCCGACAGCGCCATCCCGCGATGGGCCTCGAACCACCAATCCGCGCCATAGTGCGGGGCGAGCCCATCGAGGAAGTCGGTGAGGTCCTGTTCCCGGCCCGACAGGCCCGACATCCCGATCAATCCACCCTGGTTGGCGGCCAGGCTCAGCACCAGCGCGTCGCGCGGCCATGTCCGCACATGGGTGCGGAGTGCCGCCAACGCCGCAACGGCCTGGCCGGCAAACAGGTGGCGGAAGACCCCGATGTGGCTCTGCTCGCGCGCCGGGCCTCCTTCGCCGAGCAACACCGCTTTGGCCAGGTCCTCGCGCATGGAATCGAGCTTGCCGGCGAGCTGTGAGGCGCGAGCCCTGCCGATATGGGCGAGGGTAAATGCGGGATCAGCCGCGATCGCCCGATCGAAAGAAGCGGCCGCGCCCGGATAGACCGTCAAAAGCAGATCGACGCCCTCGACATAGGCATCGCGCGCGGCAGCGCTCGTCGTGGAGAGGGGCAGGTCGTAGCGGTCCGTCAGCATGTCATCACCGTCAAGACAGTGCGCCAGCGGCAGGGCGCTTTCAAGCTGGGGCGTCTGCCGCATTTGTCCATATGGGTTCGAAGCGGTAACCATGAGCTTTGATGATGGATCGAAAGGCCCCAGTTTGTCCGCAGCAGTGAAACCCCGGCGCAAGAGTTCGGCCAAGGCAGAGCGACGTGCCGAGACAATGGATCAGATTCTCGACACCGCGGAGTACCTGTTCGCGAAGCACGGCTTCTATGGCGTGACCCTGAAGGATGTCGCCAAAAGCATCGGGGTGCACCACACGCTGATCAACTACTACTTCGAGGACAAGAAGAAGCTCTTCGAGGATGTGTTCGCACGCCGGGCCGTGGTGACGAGCGAGCGGCGCATGAAGGTGCTCGACGACTATGCGAGCGAGGTCGGCGATTCTCCGACGGTCGAGGGCGCGCTGCGGGCCTTCCTCGACACCGATCTCGATCTCTATACCGAAGGCGGCGAGGGCTGGCGCAACTACGGCGCGCTGGGGGCTCAGGTGGCGAGCACGCCCGAATGGGGCGCCAGGATGATGGACGAGCATTTCGATCCGGTCGTCCTGCGCCTCATCGGCCTGCTCAAGAAGGCCCTTCCGGAGTGCGCCGAGGAGGACATCTTCTGGGGCTACCACTTCGTGACCGGGGCCCTGATGCTGACGCTCGCGCAGACCGGCCGCATCGACAAGCTCTCCGGCGGCCTGTGCCGGTCCGGCGACTACGCAGCGGTGAAGGAGCGTATGGCCACCTTCATGGCGGCCGGTTTCATGGCCGTCTGCTCACGCAAAAAGAGCGGGTCACGGAAGATCGGCGGGTAGGTCGGACTTGCCTTGCGCGCTCTAATTCACTAGTGAGTGAATGAACAAGTGAATCAATAAAAAACCGAAAAATACTAGGGAAGGAATCAGACCATGCGCATACGCAACTGGATTTCTGTGCTTCTTGGCCTGCTGCTGACGATTGGCGGCGCAGCTACGGGTTGGGCGCAGCAGACCATCAAGGTCGCCTACACCGATCCGCTGTCGGGCCCGTTCGCCCAGGTCGGCGACGCCAACCTGAAGCAGATGCAGTACATCATCGACTTCATCAACGCCAAGGGCGGCGCGCTCGGCAAGAAGTTCGAGCTGGTCCCCTTCGACAACAAATCGCAACCGTCCGATGCGCTGATTGCCCTGAAGAGCGCAACCGACCAGAACATGCCGTTCATCATGCAGTGCAGCGGATCGAACATCGCCGCCGCCCTGATCGACGCCGTGAACAAGCACAACGATCGCAATCCCGACAACCGCATCATCTACCTGAATTGCGGCGCGGTCGCTCCCGAGCTGACCAACGAACAGTGCAGCTTCTGGCATTTCCGCTTCGACCTGCACGCCGCCATGAAGGCGGAGGTGATGGTCCGCGCGCTGCCCAAGGAGACGACCAAGGTCTACCTGATCAACCAGGACTATCTGTTCGGCCAGTCGGTGCAGCGCGAGGTGAAGAACTTTCTCACCAAGCTGCGGCCTGACGTGCAGGTCGTCGGCGACGAACTGATCCCGCTCGGCAAGATCAAGGACTTCTCGCCCTACATCACCAAGATCAAGGCGTCGGGCGCACAGGCGCTGATGACGGGCAACTGGGGTCCCGACATGAACCTGCTGATCAAGGCGGGCGTCGATGCCGGCGCCGACCTGCGCTACTACACCTTCTATGCCCATCTGGCCGGTGGGCCGACGGCGATCGGCGCGGGCGGCGAGAACCGCGTGCTGTCGGTGATGCCGTTCAGCGAGAACGTGGCGACGGAAATCGGCAATGCCGAAGCCGAGGCCTTCATCAAGGGCTTCCGCGAGAAGCACAAGTTCGAGTTCACCTCGGCCGGCTACCGCACCATCTTCGAGTATCTCCAGGCGGCGGTGAACAAGGCGGGAGCGGTCGACGCGACCAAGATCGCCTATGCGCTGGAAGGCATGTCGATCAAGGACTTCCTCGGCTTCGAGACCACGATGCGCAAGGCCGACCACCAGCTGGTCGGCGAGTACTTCGTCGGCCTCTTCAAGAAGGGCGTGAAGTACGACGCCGAGAACACCGGCCTCGGCTGGGCCACCGAGGTGACCGTCCTTGCCAAGGACATCGACCAGCCCAACACCTGCAAGATGAAGCGGCCCTAGGCTTTGAACCGGGATGCCCGCTTTCCGGAAGGGAAGCGGGCATCGCCCCTTGTGGCGGACAGGTTCGATGGAAGTTTTCGTCGTCTCGCTCCTCAATGGCCTCGTCTACGGCATGCTCCTGTTCATGCTGGCGAGCGGGCTCACGCTCATCCTCAGCATGATGGGCGTGCTCAATTTCGCCCATGCCAGCGCCTACATGCTGGGCGCCTACTTTGCCTACACGATCAGCCTCTATGTCGGGTTCTGGCCCGCCCTCATCGTGGCGCCTATTCTGTGCGGCCTGGTCGGCGCCGCCCTCGAGATGTGGGGCCTGCGGCGCGTCCATCGCCACGGCCATGTCGCCGAGCTGCTCTTCACCTTCGGCGTCGCGCTCATCATCGAGAAGGTCGTGCAGATGACCTGGGGTCTCCTGCCGGTGCCCTACCGGATACCGGAGCTGCTCGATTTCCCGCTGTTCCGCATCTACGGCACGCAGTTCCCGGCGTACCGCGCCTTCATGCTGCTGATCTCGGCGCTGATGTTCGGGGCGATCTGGCTCGGGCTCACGCGCACGCGCGTCGGGCTGGTCATCCAGGCCGCGCTCACGCACCCCGAAATGGCGTCGGCGCTGGGCCATAACGTGCCGCGCATCTTCACCCTCGTCTTTGCGGCCGGCACCGCGCTTGCCGGGCTCGCCGGCGTGATCGGCGGCAATTACCAGGTCACCGAGCCCGCCATGGCTTTCACCATGGGACCGATCGTCTTTGTCGTCGTGGTGTTCGGCGGCCTGGGCTCGCTGACCGGCTGCTTCATCGCGGCGATCCTCATGGGCCTCATCCAGACCTTTGCCGTCGTCTTCGACGTATCGCTGGCCGACCTGCTGGCGAAGTTCGGGATCACCGTCACCGCCAGCACACCCTTCGCGGAGCTTCTCACCGTCACGCTGCCGCGCATCGGTGCGCTGCTGCCGTTCCTGATGATGGTGCTGATCCTCGTGTTCCGCCCGCGCGGCCTGATGGGAACGCGCGACACATGAGCCTGCTGCGTCGCAACTGGCCGTGGCTACTGGCGCTGGCGGTCCTGCTGGCGTTTCCGTTCCTGTTCTACGACTGGACGAAGGGCCGCCATTCCGGCTTCGTGTTGACGCTGATGAGCGAGATCGGCGTCATGGCGATCTTCGCACTGTCCTACAACATGCTGATGGGCCAGGCCGGGCTGCTCTCGTTCGGCCATGCCGTGCTGTTCGGCCTGGGCGCCTATTGCGCGGCGCATACGGTCAACCTGGTCAAGGCGGGGACGATCTGGCTGCCGACCGAGCTGGTGCCGCTGGCGGGCGGACTGGGCGGACTCTTCTTCGGCTTCGTCCTGGGTTGGCTGGTGACCAAGCAGCGGGCCACCGCCTTCGCCATGATCACCATGGGGCTGGGAGAGCTCGTCACCGCGGCAGCCCTGATGTTCATGGGCTTCTTCGGCGGCGAGGGCGGCATCACCATCGACCGCGTCATGGACACCAGCCTGCTCGGCGTTCGCTACACCTCGCCCTGGCAGGTCTATTGCCTCGTCCTCGCCTGGGCCTTCATTGCCGCCGCCCTGATGAGACTGCAGACCCATACGCCGCTCGGCCGGATGGCAAACGCCACGCGCGACAATTTCGAGCGCGCGCAGTTCGTCGGATACGACCCGCGGCGGGTGCGCCTGCTGCAGTTCACGCTGGCGGGGTTCTTCGCCGGCATCGGCGGCGGGCTCTACGTGCTGATCTACGAGATCGTCACCTTCGACACGGTTTCGGCGGCCAAGTCGGCCAACGCCCTGCTGGCGGTCTATATCGGCGGCGCCGGCGGGTTCTTCGGGCCAATCCTGGGCACCATCGTGGTGGTTCTGCTGCAGAGCGGCGTCAGCCTGCTCAGCAACGCCTGGCTGCTCTATGTCGGCGTGCTGTTCATCGTCATGGTGATGTTCGCGCCGGTCGGGCTCGGCGGGCTGATCGCCATGCATGCGCCGATCTGGCGAATGGGCCGGCTGCGCGAGTTGCTGCTGCCCTACCTGCGTGCCCTGCCGCCGGCCTTGATGGTCCTGCTGGGCTTCGTGCTGCTGGTCGAGCTCACCTCCTTCACCACGATCGGGGCGGCGCAGGGCAAGCGGTTCGCGGTCGCCGGCCACGTAATCGATACCACATCGCCAGTACCCTGGGTGATCGCGTTCGCGGCCCTGGGGCTGGGCGGGCTCTGGCTGCGTCGCGAGGCGCGCGCGTTCCGCCTGCGCTGGGATGCCCTGATGGAAGATGCCAAGCGACAGGTGGGTGCATCGTGAGCGCGCCGGCTATCGAGCTACGCGACGTCCGCAAGAGCTTCGGCGCCACCGAGATCATCCGGAGCGTCAATCTCAGCATCGCCAGGGGCGAGCGGCACGCGATCATCGGCCCGAACGGTGCCGGCAAGACGACGCTGTTCAACCTGATCTCCGGCCGATTCCCGATCAGTGCCGGCACCATCACGGTCAACGGCAAGTCCACCGCCGGCCTGCCGCCACAGGAGATCAACCGGCTCGGCCTGTCGCGGAGCTTCCAGATTACCTCGATCTTCCCACGCATGACGGTGTTCGAGAACATCCGCTGCGGCCTCCTGTGGTCGCGCGGCTACCGCTACTCTTTCTGGCACCTGCTGGCCGGCCAGAAGGCGCTGAACGAAGAGGCCGACCGGCTGCTCGACCGGCTGAAGCTTGGCGGCCGCCGGAACCTGCCGGCCGGGCTGCTGTCCTATGCCGAGCAGCGGGCCCTCGAGATCGGCATCACCATCGCGGGCGGCGCCGATATCATCCTGCTCGACGAGCCGACCGCCGGCATGAGCCACAGCGAGACGGACGCCGCCGTCGAGCTGATCCGCGGCGTGTCGGAGGGCAAGACCCTGCTCATGGTCGAGCACGACATGAGCGTGGTGTTCGGCCTCGCCGACCGCATCACCGTGCTGGTCTACGGCGAGGTCATTGCCTCGGACGCGCCGGCCGCCATCCGCGGCAACGCCGCCGTGCAAGAGGCCTATCTCGGGACGATTGCGGCATGAGGTCGGCATCATGATGCTCGAGATCCGCGACCTGCATGCCCTGTACGGCAAGAGCCACATCCTGCAGGGCGTCGATCTCGCGGTCGACGAAGGCGAGATCGTGAGCCTGCTGGGCCGCAACGGCGTCGGCCGCTCGACGTGCTGCAAGGCGATCATGGGGCTGGTGCCGCCGGTCGGACAAATCAGCTTCAAGGGCCGGCCGATCGCGGGCCTGCGGCCCGACCAGATCGCCCATGCCGGCGTGGGCTACGTCCCCGAGGACCGGCAGGTGTTTCCCGGCCTGACGGTGAAGCAAAATCTCGAGCTCGGACTGAAGCGCGCCGGCGTGTTCGGGCGCTGGAAGTTCGACGACGTCTTCTCGCTGTTCCCCAATCTCGGCGCGCGGCAGGACAATCCGGCCGGAGTCCTGTCGGGCGGCGAGCAGCAGATGCTCACCATGTGCCGGACGCTGATGGGCGACCCCGACCTGGTCATCATCGACGAGCCGACGGAAGGGCTGGCGCCCCGTCTGGTCGAGCAGGTCGGCCGGCTGCTCGACGAGATCGCCCGGCGCGGCACGGCGATCCTTCTGGTCGAGCAGAAGCTCACCATCGCGCTCAAGATCTCCCACCGCCTTTACGTCATGGGACACGGCCGCATCGTGTTCGCCGGCTCGCCCGCCGAACTGATGGCCAATGCCGCCGTTCGCAAGGAGTGGCTGGAAGTCTGACCGGCCTGGACTAGTTGACGGGCGGTAGCCAGTGGCGTCCCGGAATCGAGTCGAGAAGACTCCTTGTGTAGGGATGCCGTGGCGCCGCGAAGACTTCGGCTGTCTGCCCTTGCTCGACGATGACGCCGCGCTGCATCACGGCCACTCGTCCGCAGACTTGTGCGGCGACCCGCAGGTCGTGCGTGATGAACAGCATCGTGAGGCCCAATCGCTGCCGGAGGTCCTCGAGCAGCGCCAGGATCTGTGCCTGGACGGAAACGTCCAGGGCGGAAACGGGCTCGTCGGCGATCAGCAGCTCCGGTTCCAGCGCCAGCGCACGGGCAATGCCGATGCGCTGGCGTTGGCCGCCGCTGAATTCGTGGGGAAACCGTTCGGAGGCACTGGGATCGAGTTGGACCAGCGCCAGCAGGTCTCCAGCCTGACGCAACGCCGCCGCCCGGGTCACACCATGCGCCATGGGGCCTTCGGCGATGATCTCGCCCACGCGCCGGCGGGGATTGAGGGAGGCGTGGGGATCCTGAAACACCATCTGGATGCGCTTGCGAAAAGGCTTCCAGCTACGGCGCATCAGGCGCCGCAGATCGGTGTCGTGGAAGCGGATGGCGCCTTCCTCGGGTTTCACGAGGTTGACGATGCAGCGCGCCAACGTGGATTTGCCCGAGCCGCTTTCACCCACCAACCCCAGCGTCTCGCCCTTGCGAAGCGCGATATCGGCGTCCTGCACCGCCGACACCTTCACCTTGGGCGAGAGGAGGCCGCCGCTGCGCCAGTAACTCTTGCGCAAGCCGATCAGCTCCAGCACGGGCCGTCCTGTCGGCGGTTCTTCGATGGCGCGGGCACGATGCGGTACGGCGGCGATCAGCGCCTTCGTATAGGAATGCCGGGGTTCGTTCAGAACCTGTGCCGCGGGTCCGCTTTCGACGATATGGCCCTGCTGCATCACCGCGACTCGGTCGGCGATCTCGGCGACCACGCCGAAATCGTGCGTGATGAACAAGACGCCCATGCCGCGCCGCGACTGGATTTCCTTGATCAATCCCAGGATCTGCATCTGCGTCGTGACATCGAGCGCCGTCGTCGGCTCGTCGGCGATCAGCACGGCCGGTTCCAGGGCCAGCGCCATGGCGATCATCACGCGCTGGCGCTGGCCGCCCGACAGAAGATGCGGATAAGAGCGGGCGATACGGTCGGGATCGGGCAGATGCACCGCCTCGATCAATTCCTGCACACGCTTGGCCGAGCCCGCGACGCCGTGCACTTTCAGCACCTCGGCGATCTGGTCGCCGACCCGCATCAGCGGATTGAGCGCGGTCATCGGCTCCTGGAAGATCATGCCGATGCGGCTACCGCGCAGCAGGCGCATCTCCGCCGGCTTCAATCCGAGGAGGGGCCGGCCCTCGAAGTCGA
Organism: Reyranella sp. GW821-FHT14A01; assembly: GCF_058803965.1. NCBI lineage: Bacteria > Pseudomonadati > Pseudomonadota > Alphaproteobacteria > Hyphomicrobiales > Reyranellaceae > Reyranella > Reyranella sp. GW821-FHT14A01. Next base: position 85,466 of record NZ_JBXAPM010000011.1, on the reverse strand, counting down.
TGCCGCCGTCCATGACTTTCAGGGCCGGCGGCAGCAGGCCCATGATGGCGCCGGCCGAGACCGACTTGCCGGATCCGCTTTCCCCCACGATGCAGAGGATCTCACCGGCATTGAGCGTGAACGAGACATTCTCGATGGCGTGCGGGCGGTCCGCGCCCGGTGGCAGGGCGACGGTGAGGTTGCGGACGTCGAGCAGGCTCATCGCCCGGCTCTCATCGACGCCGCGCCAGGCGGGGATTGAGTGCGTCGCTCAGCCCTTCGCCCACGAGGTTGAGCGCCAGCACGGTCAGGAAGATCGCGACACCGGGAAACACGCTCATCCACCAGGCGATGCGGATCACGCTTCGGCCTGCGCCGATCATGAATCCCCAGGAGATCATGTTGGGGTCGCCCAGGCCCAGGAACGAAAGGCCGCTCTCCAGCAGGATGGCGCTCGCGACCATGAGGCTCGCCAGCACGATTATCGGCGACAGGGCATTGGGCAGGATTTCGCGGAACACGATCGCGGTGCGCGAGCGGCCCAGCACCTCGGCGGCCTGCACGAACTCGCGGCTGCGCAGCGACAGGAACTCGGCGCGAATGACCCGGGCGACCGGCGGCCAGGAGACGATGGCGATCGCCGCGACGATCGAGCCCAGGCTCGGCGAAAAGATCGCCACCAGCACGACCGCCAGCAGGAAGCTCGGCACGGTCTGGAAGAACTCCGTGAAACGCATGATGGCATCGTCGACCACGCCGCCGGCATAGCCCGCGACGGCGCCCAGGGTGATGCCGACCAGCACCGCGACCGCGGTCGATACCGCGCCGATCAGCAGCGACACGCGGGCGCCGTAGGCGATGCCGGCGGCGACGTCGCGTCCCAGACTGTCGGAGCCCAGCAGAAGATCCATTTCGCCGGGCCGCATGAAGGGCCCGCCCCGCATGTCCCAGGGAGAGAAGGGAAACACCATATCGGCCGTCGCGGCGGCCAGGCCCACGAGCGCGAGGACGATGAGACCGACTGCCGCCCCGCGATTGCGCAGGAAAGTACCGACAAACTCGCCGAGCAATTGCTTCACATGACCTCCACGCGCGGATCGATCAACGCATAGAGGAGGTCGGTCAGCAGGTTGAAGAGCAGCACCATCACCGAGGTGACCAGGAACACGCCGAGCAGGATCTGGTAGTCGCGCGCGAGCAGGGCATCGAAAGCGAGACGGCCGATCCCCGGCCAGGCGAACACGGTCTCGACCAGGATCGAACCGCCGATGAGCTGGCCGAGCTGCATGCCGGCGACGGTGATCACCGGCAGCAGGGCGTTGCGCAGGACGTGGCGGCGCTGCACGGCCCCTTCCGGGACGCCCTTGGCGCGCGCCGTCCGCACGAAGTCCTGCGATGCCACTTCGAGCATTGCCGCCCGTGTCAGCCGGGCATAGACCGCCATGTAGAAGAGGCCGAGTGTGAGAGCTGGCAGGAGCAGATAGCGCGCCGTATCCAGGACGGCGGCGAAGCCGGTCAGGTTGGCGCCCACGGTGTTCATCCCGAAGCTCGGCAACCAGTCCAGCCAGACACTGAAGACGAGCACCAGCATCAGCCCGACCCAGAAGAGCGGCGTGGCGTAGAGGCCGAGGGCCAGGACCGTGATCAGGCTGTCCGAGGTTCGCCCGACCCGCCGGGCGGCGAGCGCCCCCAGGGTCACGCCCAGGAGGACCGCCAGGACGAAGGCCGTCCCGGTCAGCAACAGCGTCGCCGACAGACGCTCCGCGATCAGCCCGGCCACGGGGCGTTGCTGGCGATAGGACATTCCGAGATCGCCGTGCGCCACGTGGCTCACATAGAGCCAGAGCTGCGTCGACAGCGGCTGGTCGAGCCCGAACTGGGTGCGCAATTGAGCCAGGAACTGCGGATCCGCCGCGCCGGCCTCGCCGGCCATCACGCTGGCGGGATCGCCCGGCGCCGCGTGGACCAACAGGAAGTTGGCGGTGATGATGGCGAATACCATCACCACCATCTTGATCACGCGCTGAGCAAGGAAGCGGGCGAAGTGCACGCCGCCCATGTCGGCCGCCTACGACAGAAAGACGTTGTCGAACGAAGAGTTCGGTCCTGTCGCGGTCTTGATCACGTTGTGCAGTTTCTTGTCATGGATGGTCGGCCACGCCAATTCGAGGAACCAGATCTGCGGAACTTCCTCGCACAGGATCTTCTGCACCGCGCTGAAGGCCTCCTGGCGCACTTTCGGATCGTTGGCATCGCGCGCCGTCGTGAACAGCTCGTCGACCTTCGGATTGGCGTAGCCGCCGGTATTGGTGAAGGTGACCTTCTTGATGTTGGTCGAGACGTAGCTGCGCTCGACGCCCAGCGTCGGATCGCCGAACTGCGACAGGAAGTTGACGCTGGTCTCGTAGTCCCAGTCGCCGACGCGACGCGCCCAGGCGCCGGCATCGACGGTTTCAAGGACGACCTCGATGCCGATCTGGCGCAGCGACGTGCGGAAGTACTCCGAGAAACGCGTCCAGACTTCGCCGTAGGGCAACGGCATGTGCTTGATCGTGAAGCGGATGCCCTTGGCGTCGGGTTTCAGCCCGGCCTCGTCGAGCAGTGCCATCGCAGCCTTCGGATTATAACCCGACAGCTTGGCCGCCGCGGGGTCGTAGAACTTCGTGGTCGAGCAGATCGGTCCCGTCGCCTGCTTGCCGATGCCGAACCACAGCCGGTCACGGATGAAGTTGCGATCGATCGCCATGTTGATCGCCTGGCGCACGCGCACGTCGCCCAGCGGTTTGACCCGATGGTTGATCTCGATCCAGGCGAGCTGCGAGGAATATTCCCAGCCGATGAGCTGGACCTCGAGATTGGGCATCGCCTTGAAGCGCGGCACGTCGAACGGCTCGATGTCGTTGGCCTGGGTGAGCTGGACCTGGCCGGTCTGCAGGGCGAGGGCGCGGCTCTGGCTGTCGGGAATGATGCGGTAGATGATTTCGTCAAGGTACGGCTGGTCCTTCCCCCAGTAGTCGGCGAAGCGCTTCATGCGGATGAAGTTGCCGCGCTGCCATTCGACGAACTGGAACGGACCGGTGCCGATCGGCTTCTGATTCGCCGGATTGGTCCGGTAATCGGTGCCGTCGTAGATGTGCTTGGGGACGATGGCCGAGGCGGTGGCGTCGAACATCAACAGGAACGGCTCGAACGGCCTCTTGAGCGTGAGCACCACCGTGAGAGGGTCCGGCGCCGTTGCGCTCTCGATGTTGGCAAAGATCGGCTTGGCGCGCGGCGAGAGTTCGGTGTGGAACTTCATGATCGAGAAGATCACGTCGTCGGCCGTCATCGGATGGCCGTCGTGGAATTTCACATTTTCCTGGAGCTTGAACGTGTAGGTCTTCTTGTCGTCCGAGAGCGTCCAGCTCTTGGCGAGCTGGGGCAGCGGTTCGAGTTTGAAGGAATACTGCAACAGGCCCTGGTACAGCTTGCTCGCGGCGAGTTGCGTCGGGCCCTGGTTGTTGACGCCGAGGACGAGCACGGGCGGCTCGGGCGTCAGGATCGTGTTCAGCGTGCCGCCTTTTTTTGGCGTCATGGCGGGAGTCTGGGCGCCGGCCGATCGGGAGGTCAGTGCCTGGCTGCTCAATCCCGCTGCCAACGTGCCGGCCACCAGACCCTGCTGGGCAAGCGCCCGCCGCGTCAATTTACGCATTTTCGTCTCCTGTTGAGTGCAGTTGCGCCCGACTTGCGGCGCGATGGCACTGATCAAAGTCCTGACGATTTGCGGAGAACGCAGCAATTCATGTGCCAGCCATGCCGCGCTCCAACTAACGACTCTGCGGCGTGGTGGCCTTGCGTGTGGATTCGAGGCGCTGCCCCGGCGCGTTGCAGAACCGGTCAGGACGCAACTGTCGGCTTTCAAGAAGCGTTTCCCTTAGTCAGTATCGCCGCACCCGCGATGGACGAGAGCGACATGATCCGGCAGGCCGTGCCCAGCGATGAACCCGAGGTGAGGACCTGTGCCGAGCAGGCCTATGCGCGCTACGTGCCGGCGATGGGCCGTAAACCCGCGCCGATGGTTGCCGACTTCGCCGCACAGATCGCCGACGGCCATGTCTATGTCGCGACCGACGACCAGGGCGTCTTCGAGGGTTTCATCGTCTTCTATGCCGAGGACGGGCATGTGATGCTGGAGAATGTCGCCGTGTTGCCCAGCGCCGCCGGACGCGGCGTCGGCAAGAAGCTGATCGCCTTCTGTGAAGACACGGCGCGGCAGCGCGGCTTCGGCGCCGTGCACCTCTATACCAACGAGAAGATGATCGAGAACCTCTCGATCTATCCAAGGCTCGGCTATGTCGAGGTCGGACGGCGTACCGAATCGGGCTTCAACCGCGTCTACTTCGAGAAGTCACTGGCCTGAAGGCAAGCCTTCGTCCGATCGCCGACGACGAACGATGCGCCGCCATCTCCGGGTACTGCTCATCCTCGCGCTGACCCAGATCACCGGCTGGGGCACGATCGGCGTGCTGCCCGTGATCGCGCCACCGGTGGCGGCGTCTTTCGGCAGCGATTTGCCGTCGATCTTCCTCGGCACTTCGGTGATGTTCATGGCCATGGGACTCGCCGCACCGTGGGCCGGCCGTGCCTTCCGCCGCTTCGGCGCGCAGAGCGCGATGGTCGCGGGCGCCGCCGGAATCGGCCTGGGGCAGGGGCTGCTCGCGCTGTCGCCGAACCTGGCGGTCTTCTGGATGGCGTGGGCGTTGGTCGGTGCGGCAGGTGCCTTGTTCCTGACCACCGCGGCCTATGCCTACATCGCCGACCATGCCGAAGAGAGAGCGCGCAGCCTGATCGGCACGCTGATGCTGGTGACGGGTCTCGCGGGCAGCGTCTTCTGGCCCATCACCGCCTTCCTCGAACATCTGGTGGGCTGGCGCGGCGTTGGTGCGGCCTATGCAGCCGTGATGCTCCTCATCGTCTGCCCGCTGGTGCGCTTTGGCCTGCCGGCGATACACGCAGCGACGGACGCGACGCCGGCCGCTGGACACCTGCGCAAGGGACCGGTCTTCCGGCTGATGGTGGCCGCCATCGCGCTCAACAGCTTCGTGACCTTCGGGATCGATGCGTTGGGCATCCAGCTCCTGCAGGCAATGGGCATGGACCTGGCCGGCGCCGTCGCGATCGCGTCGCTCCTCGGGATCTGCAAGGTCGGCGGCCGCATTGTCGATCTGGTGGGCGGCCGGCGCTGGGACGGTCTCTCCACCGGGCTGGTCGCGGGTGCGATGATCCCGCTCGGTCTCGCGCTCCTCTGGCTCGGTGGCGCGGGTGCCTTGTCCGTGGCGGGATATCTCGCGCTGTTCGGGCTGGGCAGCGGTGCCTTTGCCGTGGCACGCGCCACCCTGCCGCTCGTCTTCTTCAAGAAGGCCGACTATGCGGCGGCAATGGCGACCATCGCCCTTCCCATCAACCTGATCAACGCGCTGGCGCCGCCGGTGCTGGCGGGGTTGATGACCGGCATCGGCGCGCAGGCGACCTTCGCTGTCCTCGCTGAGTTGAGCGTGACGGCGCTCGCGATCCTGTCGCTGCTGAACCGGACGAGGTCGGTTCCCCAATCCAACTAGTGGCAAACCGGCCGTTTGACGGTCATGCACAACGAACGACTAATGCGCCCCGTCGTGCCGGGTTTGAGCAGTGACTTGTAGATGCAGAGACAATCCTCGATCTCTGCTGCTGAAAGGCAGCGAAATGCCGGAGGGAAGTCGCTCGTCGGAATGGCGTCACCTTCCAGGTTCAGGGCATGTGCCCCGACTCGCGTCCCGGCATGGAGATAGACGAGGTCAGGCGCAAGTTCGAGGAATGCGCCAATTCGGTGCGAGAAATCGTAGATCGCAAGTTCGCCAATCCCGCGCAATGATCCTATCTCATTTGTAACTAGGTAATGCACTTCGTCGAACGACCTTGCTTTGCCAAGGCTCACCGAAACGCCTTGTAGGCGCTGCTCGGCGGTCTTCAACACATGCCCGGGAATCCGGCGCTGATGTGCATGGCGTTTGCCGTGGGTCGTACGTGATAGTGCTGCCAATCGGATGGCCTCGCTCAAGGAGGGTTGCTCCTTGTAGTAAGTCATCTCGGCGATGGCGGGGGCACGAAAGCGCGCAATGTAGTCACTTGCGATGATCTCAAGGGTCATGGCTCACCGTCCTCGATCTCCGGCATGTCGAAACCTTCGCTAGCAAAGCGCGAGGTTCGCAGAACCTACGGTATCCACGTCTAGGCCGCGCGCGCCACCGCTGCTGCTGCCAGCACCATCGAAGCGCACTTCTCGCCGATCATGATCGTGGGCGCGTTGGTGTTGCCCGAGGTGAGCGTGGGCATGATCGAGGCGTCGGCGACCCGCAGGCCGGTCAGGCCATGGACGCGCAGCTCGGAATCGCCACGGCGCGAGGGTCGTTGCCCATCTTGCAGGTGCCGACCGGGTGATAGGTCGTCTCGGCATTGTTGCGCACCCAATCGAGCAGTTCGGCGTCGCTCTGGAGGTAGATCCAATCGGTTGGCTACTGCTGAAATGACAGTCAGTATAGGCGTCGATGACGTGCAAGACCTCACACCTAACCTGGTGGTCACTCCCTAGGCTCAGCCGGCCATCCTGGTCGTCTCCTTGCTGGCGCCGCGGAAAGTTGTTCCACTCCTCGGCGGCAGGCTTCGTCACCTTCTCCCGTGGAATCGTGTGAGCACAACCGTGGCCGAGGATCTAGAGAGTCGCATTCTGGAACATCTGCGCGATCGCGGGCGGATGAAGGCAAAAGATCTTGCAGACTCGCTGGGTGTCGATCGGACCGCAATCAATCAGCTCCTGCACGGATCGCTGCGGGGCAAAGTGAAACAGGACAAGAAGTACGCTTGGTCGATCAGCTCCGACGAGCTGCCACAGTCGGAGGCTTCCATCCAGCCTGAAACTGGGGGCAACGCCTTGCACTCGCTCTTCGGCTATTACCTCGACTGCCTCGCGCAAGACGACGACAGTGGCGTAAGCGTGTTCGCGGATTCCCGCTACGATCTAGACTACGTCGAATTGCCATCTTGGCCACTGGATGGCCTTTCACCGGAAGGCCACTCGGATTCGCTGCGTAAGCTGGTCGGCCGGCAGCGACGCGACTCTCGTAAGAAAATCTTGTGGCTCGGATACCCAGTAGTGCTGCGGCAAGTACGTGGCCGCGGCGGCTGGGAGGGCAAGATGGTCGAGCCGCTGCTGCTTTGGCCACAGGGCCCCGACGCAAACGAACTTTCCTTTCTGCCCGAACCCATCGTGAATACGAGGGCCGTTCGCAGCACTGGCGCGGCGGAGAATATTCTCGAAGAGGTGGCGCTTCTAGCCGAGGAACTGGGGCTCGACGTTGGCGACCAACCGCCGCTGGACGAATTGGTTGCCCGGTTGCGCGATCTTCGTCCCGAGTGGCCGTGGAAGGAGGCGTTGGTGCCCGCGCCGTTGCGACCGGTAGGAGCCCTTCGCAGTCTTGTGGAGCCAGGAGTTTACAATGCTGCGATAGCCGTTATCGTGGACAGGTCACCGTTCACTGTTGGACTTGAACGGGACCTCTCCGATCTTCAGCGGGTCAGTGACAGCGAGATAGAAAAATCAAGTCTAGGTGTACTGCTTGGCAAGACACCGTCGCGGCTTGTTGACGATGAACTGCTGCTAGAGCCGGCTCCGCTCAACGCAGAGCAACGGAACGCAGTGCGCGATGCCCTCACCGAGCCTCTGACCGTCATCACCGGCCCACCTGGGACCGGCAAGTCCCAAGTCGTATCAGCGATACTCGTCAACGCGGCATGGCGTGGGCAGCGTGTGCTGTTCTCCAGCAAGAACAACAAGGCGGTGGACGTGGTGCTCGATCGGGTCAACGGTCTGGCTCCCAGGCCCACCGTCTTGAGACTTGGAACGCGAGCGCTGCAAGAGGAATTGGCGCAACACCTGAGTGCGATCTTATCCTTTAAGCCGACAGCAGATGATCGGCACGTCTACGATCAGACGCTAGCGCGGCTCAGGCTGCAAGGTGAGGTGTTTAATAGCAAGCTGCGTGCTTACGAGAATTTGGTCGCGCTACGTAATCGCGTTGATGGGCTCGAACGACTCGCCGAAGGCAGCCGCGCGGTCCTAAACGATAAGCAGTTTTCGAGCCCTGCGGATGTACTCGATTCAAACTTGCCACACTATGTACAAGTTCTGGCGGAAGCACTCCATCGAGCGAAGCGCGAAGGGGTGCCGTTGATCGACCGGCTGCTTTGGCCGATGCGAAAAGGCGCGCTGAGGCGCCGGGTGGACGAAGCGGCAATGGCGGTCCGCGAGGTGCTCATCCGCTTTGATCGCTGGCCGGGCGGCGCGGAAGAGCCGGAAAATATTTGGCGATTGGGTGAGGCATTCATTAGGGCGGCGCAAGATGCAGCTAGCTATCGCTCGGCCCTCACTGAGCTGTCGAACGGAAGTGATTCGGGCAAGCTTGCGATCGATATTGCTCGTGAAGTCGAAGGAATTGCCGCCCTGTCCTTAGAGGCTTGGCGATCATGGTCGACGCTTCTACCGGACCGTTTGAACAAGGATGACCGGTCAGCTGTAGGAGAGTATGCGGCACTCTTGCGGCTCATCGCCAAGACAGACGAACAGGGCGGGACAATCGACCGCAAGGTCTGGCGCCGCTTTTACGAGCTTGCTGGTAAGACAAACAAGGCTCTGCCTTGCTGGGCTGTCACGTCTCTTTCAGCGCGCGGCCGAATTCCGCTGACAGCAGGGGCGTTTGATCTCGTGGTTATCGACGAGGCAAGCCAGTGCGATATTGCGTCGGCAATCCCACTTCTCTATCGAGCCAAGCGGGCGGTAATCATCGGAGATCCGCAACAGCTTCGCCACATAACACGTCTGTCACAGCAGCGTGAGCAGGCGTTGATGGTGAAGCATGACATTCTTTCGGCGCCGGGGGCGAACTGGAGCTATCGAGCGAACGCGCTCTACGATCTCGCGGCTGCTAAGGTGTCTTCAGGGTCGATCGTGGCCTTACGCGACCATCATCGTAGCCACGAGTCGATCATTCGGTTTTCCAACGAATTCTTCTATGGCGGTCGCCTGCGTGTGGCGACCGACTACAAGCGGTTGAAACGCCCTGACGGACCAGCGGTGCGGTGGGTGGACGTCAAAGGACGCACCGGGCGCCCTCTTGCTGGCGGCGCATTCAACCACGAAGAGGCGACCGCGGTTGTAGCCGAACTGCGGCGGCTTGCCCTTGATCAGCGCTTTTTAGGCGAGATGGGCGTTGTCACTCCATTCAGGGCGCAAGCTAACTTGATCGAAGAGCTCATAGCGCGAGATGCCGCACTGGCTGCGGTCCTATCGTCTCGCAACTTTATCTGTGAAACCGCGCACCGGTTCCAAGGCGACGAGCGCGACCTTATCCTGTTTTCACCGGTGATTTCCTGCGATGCACCCGACACGGCCTCCGGGTTCTTGAAGAGTCAGGGTAATATCTTCAATGTCGGTATTACGCGCGCTCGCGGCGCGCTGGTCGTTGTAGGCGACGCCGTCGCTTGTCAGGTTAGCGAAGTCGAGTATCTCAGTGCTTTCGCCAAATATGTAGCCGGGCTGAGGCACCCAGCTGAATTGAGCACGACGACAGGATCCCTCTCCCAGGGCACAGACTACCCCACGGTCGCGCAGCCGAATCTTGTTTCCGACTGGGAAAAGGTACTCTGGACGGCCCTGGTGAAAGCCGGTTTGCGGCCTGTGCCTCAATACGATGTCGATTCCTACATTCTCGACTTTGCTCTGATTCGGCCAAATGGACGCCGGCTCAATATCGAGGTCGACGGCGAGCACTATCACCGGGACTGGGACGGTGAACTCATACGGCGCGATCAGCTTCGAAACTTGCGCATGATTGAGATGGGCTGGGATGTCATGCGCTTCTGGGTCTATCAGGTTCGCGATGATCTGCCAGCATGTGTAAGCAAGGTGGCCGCGTGGGCGGAGAATGCGGATCGGCGGCCGGCCGTAATCTAGGCGGCGCGCGCCACGTCAGCTGCTGCCAGCACCATCGCGGCGCACTTCTCGCCGATCATGATGGTGGGGGCGTTGGTATTGCCCGAGGTGAGCGTCGGCATGATCGAAGCATCGGCGATCCGAAGGCCGGTCAGGCCGTGGATGCGCAGCTCGGGATCGACCACGGCGCGCGGGTCGTTGCCCATCTTGCAGGTGCCGACCGGGTGATAGGTCGTCTCGGCGTTGTTGCGCACCCATTCGAGCAGCTCGGCGTCGCTCTGGAGATGGGCGCCGGGCGCGATCTCCTTGCCGGCGACTTCCCTGAGGGGCGAGGTCGCCATCAGCTCGCGGCCCTTGCGCAGCACGTTCACGATGCCGGTGCGGTCGTGCTCGGTCGACAGGAAGTTGAAGCGGATCGCCGGCGGCTCGTTTGGATCGGCAGACTTGATATGGACCGAGCCCGCGCTCTCGGAGCGCAGCACGTTCACGTTCATGGTGATGCCCTTCTGGGCCGAGACACGCCGCTCCTTGCCGACCATCTCGTAGAGGAAGGGCGCGATCGAGATGGTGGCGTCGGGCGAGTCGAGGCCGACGCGCGTGCGGAAGTAGAGCCGGATCGGCACCGAGGTCGAGGCCAGGAACCCCTCGCGGAACATCGCGTATTTCAGCGCCTCGCGGGCCAGTCGCCAGCCGCGCGCATTGTCGTTGAAGGTGAGATTCTTGCCGGTGATCTCGAACTTCATGCGCGGCGAATAGTGGTCGCGCAGGTTCTCGCCGACGCCTTGCAGCTCGTGCACCGGCGCGATGCCGAGCGACCGCAGCCGGTCGCCCTGACCGATGCCGGAGAGTTCGAGCAGCTTCGGCGAATTGATCGAGCCGCCGGAGACGATGACCTCGCGCGTGGCCCGCGCCTCGCGCGTCTCGCCATTGACTGAGTAACGCACCCCGACGCAACGCTTGCCTTCGAGGATGAGAGACTCGGCAATCGCGCCTTGGTCGATCTGCAAGTTCGGGCGTGAGCGCGCCGGATCGAGATAGCAGAAGGCGGTGCTCTGGCGGCGGCCCTTGGTGATCGTCACCTGGGACATGCCGATGCCTTCCTGCGAGGCGCCGTTCTGGTCGGGATTGTAGGGCAGGCCCATCTTCTCGGCCGCCTCGATCATCTTCTCCAGCAGCGGGACCTTGTTGCGCGGCGTATGGGTGACGGGGAGGATGCCGTCGCGGCCGCGGAACTCGTCGGAGCCGCCCTCGAAGCGTTCCATGCGCTTGAAGATCGGCAGTACGTCCTGGTAGCTCCAGCCGCGATTGCCGAGCTGTGCCCAGTGATCGTAGTCCTGCGCCTGGCCGCGGATATAGACCATGCCGTTGATCGAGCTGGAGCCGCCCAGCATGCGGCCGCGCGGCACGGCGATGCGGCGTCCACCCGAGCCTTCGTCGGGCTCCGACGAGTAGCACCAGTTGACGGCCGGATCGTCGATCATCTTGGCGACGCCGACCGGCACCTTCGACCAGAAGAAGTTCGAGCCCTGGGTGCCCGCCTCGAGCAGGAGGACGCGATGGGTGCCGCTCTCGCTCAGCCGGCTGGCGACGACCGCGCCCGCGGACCCGGCACCGACGACGATGTAGTCATAGGTCGCGCCTTGCATTTTGTGTTCTCCCTTGGCGAAGGGGAGCAGCCCTCACGCGCGCTGGCAAGCCTCGGCGCGCACGAACCGCCTCCCGGTTTCGCCAACGGGAATGCCGAAGCGACTTCTCATGTATCATTGACGCCGGACAAGAGTGGCACGCCGACAGGCTTTTCGTGTGAAGCAGGGAGCGACGGAATGCAGGACGAGGATATGCGCGCCGCGTTGCTGCGGCATTGGGAGGCCTCCGACGCCGACGATTTCGTGGCGGAGCATGAAATCACAGCGAGCACGCGGTGCTCGAATATCCTCAGTCGGGCGAGCGGATGCGCGGGGTGCACAGAATCCAGGCGTCGCGGATGGCTCAGCCGAGCCGCAAGCGGTTCAGCGTGCGGCGTATACTCGGCGGTGGCACGCTTTGGGTCAGCGAACTCATTCTTACCTACGACGAGGAACCGTTCCACGTGGTGAGCATCATGGAGTTCGAGGACGGCAAGGTGGTTCGCGAGACGCAATATTTCGGCGAGCCGTTCGAGCCCGGCCCCTCGCGCGCCCAATGGGTCGAGCGGATGGTCTAGTCCGTGCCGAGGGCGCCGGACCACGGCTATCGCGTGCTCAATCGGTCGGAGCTGCCCGTCGATACCGTCGAGCTTGCCCGATACCTGATCGGTAAGCTCCTGGTGCGGTCGACGCCTGCAGGTATCCTCAGCGGACGTATCGTCGAGACGGAGGCCTATCCCGTCGGGGACGCCGCAGGTCATACCTATCGCGGTGAGACGGCTCGCACTCATGCACTCTTCCTGCGACCCGGCCATGCCTATGTGTACCTGGCCTATGGCGTGTCCTACATGCTCAACGTCTCGAGCGAGCCCGCCGGTGTGGGGGCCGGAGTCCTGATCCGGGCGGTGGCGCCGCTCGAGGGCATTGCAGCGATGCAGCGAAACCGGGGAGTCGAGAGCCTGCGCGATCTGGCCCGGGGCCCGGGACGTCTTTCCGCCGCCTTTGACATCGATCGGCGCCTCGACGGTATCGACCTGTGTCGCAAAGGGCCTCTATGGCTTGCACGGGACCTTGGCGACGGTACCGAAATCGGAACAAGCACACGGATCGGCCTCTCGAAGGAGGCCGATCGTCTTCTGCGCTTTTATGCCCGAGGCGATCGATTTGTCAGCGGTTCGAAAGCGCTGAACCGTTGAGCGGGAGGTCGGCCCTCACGCGCCCGGAAGGGGCTCAGTAAAGATTTACCGGACCTAAGCGTGAAGTAATTTCAAGAGGCGTGGGTCCGATTGGGCTTATTGTAAAGGCACTGCGGGGCAAACAGAAAGATCGGTCGAGGATGGATAAGGGTGTGATTTTTCAACGGACCATCTCCCGGACCCTGGACACGCTCGTCCAGCAGGCCGGCGGCACTTTCCGGGCCTGGCTGTTCGAGGATCGCGAATCGCGCCACGAGGCGGAGAGCCAATTGGCGGCGCGGGGAATCGGCGCGCGGATCCGCAGCGCCTACAAGCCCCTTCTGCATTTCTTCCTCGAGGAGGTCGAGCTGTCGGGCCTCTCTGGCGTCAGGATCGAGACGCCGAACCATGTACTCGCGGCACCGCAGCGCTTCCGACTGGAAGCCTATCCGCTGGCAGGCCTGCTGCGCGAAGTGCCGATCGTTTTTGCCGAGGGAAGCAAACCACTGCATTACGTCGTGACGCTGCAATACGGTTCGAGGACCGTGGTCCACGAGATCTTTGCGCCCAACCGCGAGCGGCGCACGCCTTTCGGCGATCCCGCGCTGGCGCCGTGCGGCTGGGTCGGCGATGCCGAAACGGGTCATCCCGTGGAAACCGAGTACGAGCTGGCATTCCTTGAGATCATGAAGGCGGTAAAGGACCATGCGTGGCCTCCGCCGCCGCATTTCGACGTGCTGCGGATGAGTGTCCGCACCGGCGGCATCGAGCAGCCACTCCCCTATGGCGACGAGTGCATCAGCACGCGCGAAGCCCTGCATGAAGACCTGTATTTCTCGGCCCTGGAGTATTTCCAGTTCCTCAACGGCCGGGTCGCCGGCGACCGCACCCTGCAGCCGGGGCAGATCGTGCCGGACATAAGGCGCGGGACGGGCCCCACTGAGCTGCTCCTGGAAATCCGGTCGGCGATCGAGCCGCCCTTTGCCATCGATGAATCGCCGCGGGAGCTGGAGGACGCGCAAAGCCCGTTGACGCCGGAGCGTATTGCCGAAGAGGTCGATCGCCTTGGCGGTGTCCGGTTCGACGGCGCCTCGAAGCGGGGCGCCCCGGTACTTGCCACCCTCGTCGACGGCAAGGATCTCGGCCTGGTGCTTTCTGCGGGCCAGCATGCGAACGAAACGTCCGGCGTTGTCGGCGTCCTGCGGGCGGCGGCGTCCCTCAAGGCGCGCGGCGTGAAGTTCGCCTTGTTCCCGCAGGAGAACCCGGACGGCTATGCGCTGCATCGCGCGCTGCGGCTGCACAATCCGCGGCACATGCATCATGCCGCGCGCTACTCAGCGCTGGGAGATGATATCGCCTATCGCGACAGCGAGCCGTTGCACGAGCTTGCCGTGAGGCAGGAGGCCTACCGCCGCGGCAACGTCCGCCTGCACGTCAATCTTCATGGCTACCCGGCACACGAATGGACGCGTCCCCATACGGGCTACGTTCCGCGCGACTCGCTCCTGTGGATGGTGCCGCGCGGCTTTTTCCTGATCATGCGTTATCATGCTGCTTTCCAGGAGGCCGCCGAGCGGTTCGTGCACGAGCTGGCGGGACGGGTGAGCGAGACGCCGGGCCTCCGCGAGTTCAACGAATCGCATCTGAAGACCTTCGAGGCGCATGTCGGCAACCTGCCCTTCAAGGTCCACCGCGGCGTTCCGTACGTTTCGTCGATGACCGATCAGTATGCGCCGCCTTTCACCATCGTCGGCGAATATCCCGACGAGACAATCTATGGCGATGCCTTCCAGCTCGCGCACACGGTGGGGATGAGGACCGTGCTCGAAGCGACCTGGATGCTGGAAGAAGGGTTGTTGAACGGGGACAAGTAGGCTTCTCTGCGCCGCAGGGGAGAGGAATGACGTGAAGGCATCCAGGATTCTGTCGGCCGCGATCCTGTCGACGATGGTTGCCGCACCGACCGTCGCGCAGGACATGGGATCGGCGCTGAAGCGTGGCCTCTATGACGACGCCACGATCACGGTCCATGTCCGCAGCTATTTTCTCGATCGTCTCAACCCGGCGCCGCCGAACAACATGGGTTGGGCGGGGGGTGGCTGGATCGGCTACGAGACGGGATGGTTCTACGATGCCGTCCGCTTCGGCGTCGTGGGCTACACCTCCCAACCGCTCGCAGCACCCACGGATACGGAGGGCACGCTCCTGCTGCGGCCCGGCCAGCTCGGCTACACGGTGCTGGGACAGGCCTGGGGCCAGCTGAGACTCTGGGGACAGGAGTTCACCGCCTTTCGCCAACTCATCAACCAGCCGGAGGTCAATCCGCAGGACAACCGGATGACGCCCAATACATTCGAGGCCTATACGCTGGCCGGCCGGCTGGGCGACTTCAGCTACTTCGCGGGCTACGTGGCGAACGAGAAGCCGCGCAACAGCGTGGAGTTCATCGACATGGCGAAGGTGGCGGGAGCCCCCGCCGGCGTGAGCGAGGGGATGGGCCTTCTCGGCCTCACCTTTGCGCCGGACGACAGCTTCAAGGCGCGCCTGTCGGGCTATCACGTCCCCAACGTCTTGAGTTCGGCATATGCCGACTTCTCCAAGATGGTCTCGCTGACCGACGACATCGACCTGCGCATCAGCGGCCAGGTCATGGTCCAGGGCAGCAATGGGATCCACGCGCTGACCGGTCGCGCCTTCAGCACCTGGTCGGGAGGCCTCGATCTGGACTTTACCTGGGGCCCGGTGACCCTGTCGGCGACCTACACGCAGACCGGCAGCGCCGCCGCCTATCGTTCGCCGTACGGGACCTGGGCCGGCTACACCAGCATGATCGTCAAGGACTTCAACCGTGCGAACGAGGGCGCCGCCCTGATCGGCATGAAGCTCGACCTGGCCGTGGTGAAGTTGCCGGGCTTCGCGCTCACCTCCAACGTCGTGTTCGGCAACGGCGCCATGGATGCGCTGACGCGGCGGGCGCTGTCGACCAACAACGAATACGATTTCACGCTCGACTATCTCGTCGCCAACAGCGTGCTCGACTGGCCCGACTGGATGCGGCCTCTCTGGCTGCGCGGCCGTATCGGTCTGCTGGACCAGTATCAGGACGGCGCCCTGACGACGATCCGGGACTATCGTGTCATCCTGAATTACGAGTGGAAGTTCGGCGCCAACGGCAACGCCAAGAAACGGTGAAGGGGGCTTGGGGATCGGATGCAGGAGCATGACCGCCGAAGGATCGGACACCGTACAGGATTGGCGCTGATCGGATGCACCCTGGGTTTCGTTGCCGCCTGCACGACGACGGGCGCGAGTCCGGGCCCGGGCTCGGGAAGGGGCGGCAGCCAGACGGCGCGTGAAGTGAGTGCCGCGGTCGGCCGTGCCGACGAGGGCGTGACCGCCGGCCCGACCGGTGGGGCGCCGGTCGGCACCCGCCAGTATCGGGGCCTCGACGACCAGGAACGCCGCCGCCTTCTCGAGGCGGCCCGGCTGGCCTTCGTCGCCACGACCGACCAGATGTTCGCCTTTACCGTGGTGCCCGAGAACATCGATGCCGAGCCGACCGGTGTCAGCGCGGCGGCAGCCGGCGCGCCAGAAGTGCGGGCCGACGGCAGCACCTGCCGGCCGCTCAAGCTCTCCGTGACCAAGAACGGCCACACCACGATCGGCGCCCTGACCTTCTGCCGCCCGTCCGGCGGCGGTGACATCAAGCCCGCGACGACGATTTAGGGCCGGTCACGTCCGGTAAAGCGTGTCGTCGGGGAGGCCGAGGCGGCGGCAGGACTGAACCGCGGGGCTCGAGCGCAGCAGGATGCGGTCCGACAGCGAACCGGCCTTGCGCACCAGCGCCCTCTGCCATGGCGACAGGCCGTATCCGGGGCCGAGGCCCAGCCGTTCGCGCACCCAATCCGGCACCATCTCGACGGCGGCGTGCACGAGCAGGCGCTGTAGCGGCCGCAGCGGGGGCGGGAACACGGGTGCTGTGCGGATGATGTCGAGAAATTCGAAGACGATCGGCGAGGATTCGAGCCGGGAACGTTTCCGCTCGAACAGGGCGAGCTGTTCGGCCTTACTGGCCGGTGCATCGAGCGCGCCGTAGAGACGGGCGGCCGGCGCGCCCTCGGCGTGGTAGCGGTCGAGCTCTTCCGGGCTCAGCTTGCGAACGTAGCGATGATAAGCCTCGGAGAAGCCGAAGGCCGCGGTCGCCTGTACCCAGGTGAGAAGATTCACGTCGTTGGCGCGATAGGCTTCGCCTGCAGGCGTATGGCCTTCGACTCTTTGATGCATCCGCACGACACCCGCGATCATCGCCTCGGCCTGGCTCTTCGCGCCATAGACCGTAACCATGGCCGCGAGGCCGGTGCGCTGCAGGCGTCGCCTCGGATCGGTACGGAAGGATGAATGCTCCCACACACCGGTACGCACGGCGGGGTCGGCCAGTTCGAGAATCACGGCCGCCACGCCGCCGATGAACAGCGCGACGGGATTCTTGAAGACGCGCCACGACACCGAACTCGCGGGCACCAGCGCCTTTTCGCCGGCCGGCTGCGTGAAGTCGACGGAAGGACCGCCGGCCGGCCGCACCAGCTCGCGCGCAAGGGAGTCGAGATAGGGCAGGTCCAGGACTCGCATGGACCCGATATGGGGACGCGTTACCGCTCCAGGAATGCCTGGACGGTGTCGAACAGTCGCATCCGGCCCGTCTCCATCATCATGGAGTGCGTGCCGCCGCCCAGGAGGGCGAGATCGCTCCTGCAATCGGCGGGAAGCAGCGGATAGAGCTCCTTCGCCATATAGGGCGGCGTGTCGACATCGCGGTCACCGACCACGAGGAGCGTGGGGGCCGCGATCTTCGCAGGATCGTAGTAGGGGATGCCGGCGCTCCAGTATTCGAGCCCATCCAGGATCACGCCGTTGGGCGCCCGCACGACCGGCGGGTTCATCGCCAGCCCCTCGGGATCGCCCGCGAACAGCACGTCGGCGAAGTGTTCGAACCAGCCCGGCGGAATGAAGGCCTCGCGCTCGCCCTCCGCGAGGCCGGTGGTCCAGCGCGCCAGGCATTGCTCGCGCGTCACGCCGCGCCAGGCGCCGAGCGGGTCGGGACCCGCCTGCACAAGGCTCGGCGTACGCCGGATCCAGACCGGCGCGAACAGCACGACCTTCTCCACGAGATCGGGATTGTCGGCCGAGAAACGCCCGACTAGGGCCGTTCCCCAGGAATGGCCCATCATCGTGAGGCGCGGCAGGCCGCGCTTTTCACGGATGAACGCACCGGCTGCCCCGATGTCGCGCTGGGCGACATCGCCGCGCGCGATCGGGCCGTTCTCCTGCGACGGCCTCGACATCTCCGGTGGGCGCGAGGAATGGCCGTGGCCGCGCAGATCGAGGCACCAGACATCGAAACCATGCTCGGCGATGAAGCTCATCCACGACAGGCCGTCGAGTTCGAGATCGAAGGTCGCGCTCGACGGATAGGTCGCGCCGTGGATGAAGAGCAGTGTCCGCTCTGGTCCTTGAGGGCCCAGGTCCGCACGTCTGCGATTGCGCAGATAAAGCGTGATGCCGGGATCACCGCCGGGAAGGCGGTGATGTTCAGTCAGGATCTCGGCCATCGCTATCACTCACGCTTGTTCGATCGGCGCGGAGTGTGGCGTCTTTCAGGACGGGCCGCCACGGGTTCGTCCGTCAAGGCGTCAGGCGGTGATCGCTCCGATGCCGGCGGCTGCGATTGGCAAGGCGACGAGGGCAAAGAGAGTCTGCGTCGCCGTGATACCGGCCATCAGCGGTGCATCGCCGCCGAGCTGGCGCGCCATGATGTAGGCGGAGGAAGCCGTGGGCAGGGCCTGAAAGAGAAGCGCGGTGACGAGCGCCGGGCCCGTCAGGCCCATGAGCGAGGCCACCACGACGGTCACCACCGGCATGGCCAGGAACTTGATCGCCGAGGAGGCGGCGACCGGCGCGATCCAGCGGCGCACCGATCCGAACTCCAGCGCCGCGCCGACGCAGAGCAGGCCGAGCGGCAGCGACGCCGTGCCCAGCGCCCGCAAGGCCGGCTCGACGCCCGCCGGAACGCTGAGGCCGAGAAGCTGGAAGGCGATGCCGGCGAAGGAGCCGAGCACGAGCGGGTTCGTGGCGAGCTGTTTGGCGATGCCACGGCCGGTCAGCCGGGTGGAGCCGTGGCGCGCGAAGACCAGCACGCAAAGGATGTTGACCGTGGGCACGATCGCGGCGTTGCAGATGGCGGCGAGCGCAATGCCCTTTGCACCGAACAGGCCGGCGGCCAAGGTCACGCCGACATAGTTGTTGAAGCGGATGCCGCCCTGGAAGATCGAAGTGAAGGACGGCCCGTCGACCCTCAGCACCGGCCGCAGCATGACGACCAACGCGGCCACGGTGAGCGTCGAGAGGACCAACGTCGCGGCGAGTTCGCGCGCCGGCAGTGAATCGAGTCGGGCCGTGGCGAGGCTGTGGAAGAACAGGCACGGCACCAGCACGTAGTAGCTGAGGCGTTCCGCTTGCGGCCAGAACCCGTCGGTGAGGAAGCCACGGTGCTTCAGGACCATGCCGAGCGCGATGAGCAGGACGATGGGGAGGAGGGCGAGGATCACGTCGGCGGTCATGCGCGGATATGTACGCCGCCCTCAGTCACAAGAGAAAATTCTTAATATTCAACTGATCGATGATATTTTATCATCGATATCGCATGTCGCTTCGCGCCCTCCGGACCCTGCAGGCCATTGCGCGCCACGGCTCCTTCGCCGCCGCCGGCAAGGCGGTCGGCCTGACCCAGTCGGCCGTCAGCCTGCAGGTGAAGGCGCTGGAGGACGAGTTCGGCGCGCCGCTGTTCGACCGCTCGCGCCGCCTGCCGGTGCTGACGGAGGCCGGCCGGATCGTCGTCGCGCGGTCTGCCGAGGTGCTGGCACTCTACGACGACATTGCCAGCGCGCTGGGCGACGAACGATCGCTCACCGGCCGTCTCAGGGTCGGCGCCGTGCAGACGGCGCTGGCCGGCGTCCTGCCCGATGCGCTGGTCGCCCTCAACCGCGCCCATCCGCGCGCGCGCGTCTCCGTCTCGGTCGGCCTGTCGGCGGAAATGGCCGAGAAAGTCGCGGCCGGCGAACTCGACGCGGCGCTGACCACCGAGCCGGTGCGGCCCTATCCCGCGGGCCTGGCCTGGACGCCGCTCTACCAGGACCGCTTCTGGCTGTTCGCGCCGCCGGGCCAGGAGCGGCGCAGCACCCGCGACCTGCTGGCCGAGCTGCCGTTCATCCGTTTCGACAGCAAGGCCTGGGCGGGCCGCGTGATCGACCGCGAGCTGCGGCGCATGCGGGTCGAGGTCCACGAGGAGATGGTGCTCGACAGCCAGGACGTCATCCTGCGCATGGTCGAGAAGGGGCTGGGCGTCGCCGTGCTGGCCGTGTCGGAGGAAGTCTTTGCCGGCCTGCCGCTGACCTGCCTGCCGTTCGGCGAGCCCCAGCTCATCCGCAACATCGTCCTGCTGGAGCGGCAGGATCGTCGCGGCGGCCGCCTCGCCGCGGCGCTGGCCGACGCCGTGAAGAGTGCGAAGGAAGAGGTCCGGACCGTTACACTTCGAGGTCGGGCAGCCGCTGCGGCAGCTGCAGGACCAGGCGGGCGCCGCACTCAAGCGGCTCGATCGTCATGACGGCCTGCAGCCGCACGGCGCGGCGATGCATGTTGGCGAGACCGCGTCCGCGGCTGTCGACGGCGAACGGCCGGCCGTCATTGTCGACCGTGATGGCGGCCCGACCATCCGCAGCCGCGCCGCCGCGCACGGCGATGCGCCGCGCCGGCCCGTGTTTCAGGGCATTGGTGATGGCTTCCTGGAGGATGCGCAGGACGACCAGCGCATTGCCGGGCGTGACACCGGAAACCTCCAGCACGCTAGGGGCAACTCCTTCTCGCCGATATCGAGCGAGTAGATCACCAGCCGCAGGTCGTTCAGGGCGTCGCGCGCAGCCTGCTCGATCGGCGGCGTCTCGCTCCGTTCCGACAGGGCGATGATCGAGACGAGATGGCCGCTGATGCCGTCGTGCAGGTCGCGGGTCAGGCGTCCCCGTTCCTGCTTGCGCACCAGGCGCGCCGCTTCGATCTTTTCCAGCCGCGACAGCGCCGCGGCCTCGGCCTCACGCTCGGCCAGGCGGGCATTGAGGACCTCGTTGGAGCGGTCGAGCCGTGCCTCTGGCGATGGGGATCAGCGCTCGGCGGACGTCGGCGTCGTGGCCGCCGTCAATCCCAACAGCGACATCGGCCTCTATGTCGGCTCGCGCTACAACGGCAATGCCAACTCCTCGACCTTCACGGCCAGGCCTACTGGCAGCTCTATATCGACGCCGCCCTGCGCAACCAGACGCTGTTCTCCGGGCTCGGCGACGGCGGATCGGGCAACGGGATCGGCAACGGCCTCGCCAACGTCCAGGACAACCTCACCAGCCCCTATGCGGTGACGGTCGGCGGCACCTCGCTCTCGACCCTGGCAGCCGCGGTGGCCGATCCGACGCTGGCCAGTTCCGTCGTCGGTCCGGCGGCGAACGCCAATCTCGCCGTCATCTGGCAGCTGGTCGCCGGCGGACTGACCAACGCGGGCGCGATGCAGAGCTTCGTCGAGACCGTGTGGAACACCTACGAGGTCACCGGCAACACGATCGGAACATCCAGTGACTTCCCGGGCGGCTACCTGCAGGACAACGCAACGTCCGGCGGCGTCGATACGACCCAGCCGGCGCCTTGGTACCAAGCCGCCTTCGGCCTGACCCAACCGGGCCGCGGCGTGCCGGACGTTTCCGCCAACGCCGGCGGCAACCTCCAGTACCTCGTCCCGAACGGCAACCTGACGGGAAACACCGGTCAGGTCGGCACCGGTTCGTCTGCCATGTTGTGGGCGTCGCTTGCGATCCAGCTCAATGCGATCTTCGCCGACCAGGACCTGCCGCAGCTCGGCTACATGAACGACCTGCTCTACACTGCTGCGGCGATCGCGCCGGCCGCGTTCAACGACATCACGATGGGCGGCAACTTCTCGTCTTTCGCGATGGGCGGCCCCTACAGCACGCTGAACGAGGACGGCACCGGATACGTCGACGTGACGCCGACCGGCAACGGCTACTATGCCGGCCCGGGCTACGACCTGGTGACCGGCCTTGGCAGCCCCAACGCGCTGTTGCTGGCGCGGGCGCTCACCACCATCGCCCATTCGCAGATATCGTATTCGACCAGCCCCGACATGCTGGATGCCGACGGCAGCGGCTGGGACAGCGGCACCGACCAGAGCCTGCTGTTCCAGACGATGTCGGGCGCCAATGCCAACATCTCACTCGACCTCGGCTCGGACACCGTGTCCTTCACCAGCGGTGCCAGCGCCGCCTACGCCTGGACGAACCAGCTGGCGCAGCAGTCGATGCAGGCCGACTTCGATCCCAACCTCGTGCGTCTGTTCGACAAGTTCGGCCAAGGTGCGCTGACGCAGGCCTTCGTGTCGACTGGCGAGAGCCTCGGCGTCTCGATCAACGGCATCTCCGCCGATGCCATCCAGGGGGCGCTCAGCAGCCCGTACGGTTTCGCCGACTTCGTCACCGACAGCGGCGTCGTCCGCGTCGCCCGGGCGGTCGCGGTGGCCGAGACCGTGAATGCCCTGGACGACCAGACGGCGATCGTGCGGGTCCGCCAGAACGGCCAGGACAGCCTGGCGGTCAGCTTCTATCGCGTCGACGATCTGTCGGGCTCGATCAACGGCCTGCAGGCCGGCGACGCCGGCTACGCGCAGGCCGCCCAGGCGCGCGCCTACCAGCTGGCGAGCGGCGGTACCGTGCTCAACGGGCCGGGCTACGGCAATTTCACCCAGGCCACGCTGACCGACGTGGACTCCGGCGACTTGATTGCCATGAAGCTGGTCAACAGCAGCAGCGGCAATACCTACTGGGCCTTCTCCTCGGGCAACGAGGCGGTCAACGGCCAGTCGGTCGGCCATCTCTGGAACTACGGGCTGAACACCTGGGGTTGGGAAGACACCCAGAACGGCGGCGATCGCGACTTCAACGACCTGATCGTGCAGTACGATTTCAACAGCACCTACGGCACCCTGCTGCCGTAACCCAGGCAAAAAGCGCGCCCGTCACGGTTTTGCCGCCGACGGACCGCGGGAGGCCGGACAGCCGTGCAAGAGGGTATACTAGTCGCTCTTGCCGGTGCTAAAACGCCCGCCGGCCAGCCTACCCAGGCCGATCGGCGAGACCGGAGCAACCCGGAAAACGCTGGTTTTCGGTGGATGCCCCCGTGGCGGAATTGGTAGACGCGCCTGACTCAAAAGCTAATAAGTGTGTAATTAGTCAATAAAAACAACGACTTAATATTTACACAGCCGTTACACACTTACACAGTTTCCGGCCCGAAAGGGCATTATGTCAGGTGAAACCATCGAGTTGTTCGGCGGAGAACTCCGCCTCTACAAACGCGAAAACAGCGGCCATTGGCAGGCTTCGTCCTTCCTCAACGGAAGGAACCATCGCAAGAGCACCAAAACAGAGAGCCTCGCGCGAGCGCGCGAGGCGGCAGAGGACTGGTACATTGATTTGCGCGGCAAAAGCCGCGCAGGCCTCCTCAAAACCCGTGAAACGACCTTCGACCAAGCGGCCAACCGCTTCGTCGAAGAATACACCGTCATCACTCAGGGCGAGCGAAGCGAGAAATACACCCAGTCCCACAGCGACAGACTTCGGGTCCACCTCCGGCCCTTCTTCGGCAAGAAGGGCCTCTCCGAAATCACGCCCGGCCTTGTGCAGGATTACAGGATGCACCGGGCGAAGACCTCCAGTACAGGCAAGCCGCCGTCGCGGAGTGCCATGCACCACGAGATCGTGACGCTTAGACAGGTCCTGAAAACCGCGATCCGCCACGGCTGGATCCAGCATCTGCCTGATATGTCCATGCCCTACCGGAAGTCCGGCAAGGTGGAGCATCGCGGTTGGTTCTCTCCCGGTGAATACGAACGCCTGAAAGCCGCCGCGCAAGCTCGCATTGAAACCGGCGTCGGCGGCAGGCCGCTTCGCTGGAAATGGGAATACGAGCAGTTCTACGACTACGTCATCCTCCTCGGAAACACGGGTCTGCGGCCCGACGAGGCCGCACAGCTTCAATTCCGAGACGTTCAGATCGTTGAGGATTGGTCGACACAAGAAACAATTCTCGAGATCGAGGTGCGGGGGAAGCGCGGCACTGGGTACTGCAAGAGCACGGCGGACGCCGTGCTCGCCTTCCAAAGACTTCGCGAGCGAAGCCGAGAGGAGGCGAAGCCCAGTGAAACGGATGTTCTGTTTCCAGGCGGCACGCCGCGCGAGCTGATGAATGCCGTACTCGACGAGCTTCGCTTGAAGTTTGACCGCGAAGGACGCCGGCGTAGTTCCTACAGCCTACGGCACACCTATATCTGCATGCGGCTTATGGATGGAGCTGACATCTATCAGATTGCTAAGAACTGCCGTACCAGCGTTGAGATGATCGAGAAATACTATGCGGCTCATCTGAAGACGACGATCGATGCCTCCGCAATCAATGTACGAAAAGGTGCCCGCTCGGCCGACACTAATTCTAGTTCCCTCGCCGAAAAGCAGGTGATCATCCGATGATCCAGCATTCCTTATGATGCGAATGATACGCTCAGATCTTCAGCAACTCTGTAAACCGCCGCCAATGCGGCGAGCGCAGTTGCTTTACTGCATTCCGTGCCAGAACGCGTTGCCTTCCCAGGATGGATCAGATTTCTGGCATCACGTGCGAGATCGGCCTGCCGTTTGGCATCGTCTGTAATCAGCTTGCATTTCACCGCTTCATCAATGAGCTGCTGGAGCATCCAATGATCCGGTGAAGAAGATCGAGACTTCTGGTCGACTTTTTTCTTCACCGCCCACAGAAGCAACGCTTCAAGGCTGTGCCCAGCGAGTACGGTCGCACCCATCCATTCACCTGCATGGAAGTCCTTCCATGCCGCTTGAATGCGATCCTCCAGACCGTTTCGTGCATCATCGTCGGCGATGAAGGGAAGTTCAGGGTCCGGTGCCGGCATAAAATCGCGACAAGCCAACATCAGTCGACGGATACGCTCAACAGGATCACGGCCGCCAACGTCCCGAACCGGAAATATATCACCGACAACCCAGCCCGACAGAGCTACGGCTAGCACGCCACGGCATTGGCAGAACTCTAAGTAATCGTGCGCATTCAAATCGATCAGGGGAGGCGGCACGTCATCGAGCATTTTGAGGAGTGCATGCACTTTCGCTCGAAATGTATGGTTGATCGTACGTCCATCGAGTTCATTCCGGTTCGCTCCGAACATGCTGTCGATGGCATTGACGATATGGCTGGGAAGTACGGAAGCCATGGGGCTCTTGCTCGCAAAAAAATATCTACCGACCAATTGTGCAGTCGTACTCGTCTGACAGTGGGCCAAATAGCATGCCAAGCCTATCTTCCTCAGCGCGACTTATCTCGTGCTTGAATTCGAATAGGATCACTCCGGCTTGAAGCCGCGCATTGGCTCTCGAATACCCATTAAGCGAAATGAATTCGTCAAATCGCTCTTTGATCGCAGAAAATGTCCCTTGGTCGAAGGGCAAGTTGCGTCTCATTCGATACTGCACAGCCTTGCGAGACCTGGGCAGAGAAGCAGGCTGAAGCCAACCCATGTCGACCGCAACCCTTTGCAGAGACGCCAGCAGAGCTAAAGTGCCTTCCTCTGGCAGTTCGATTTCAAGGACAGCGCCCTGCGCCTCATCGATCATCGCACGTTGGCGCTCCTTCGGCAGATCCAGAGAGAGACGGATCCGTGCGCCGCCAGGTATTGGACGGCAAGCCACATTGGGCGCTTCTCCCAATCTGGACACGTACACATTGCGGACCAAGCTGGTGAGATTGGGATGTTCATAAGGTTCGTCCATCTCTTAATTCCTCTTTCAGCGGACGGCGTTGACGGGGCTACGACCCTCGCTGAGCATGCATACAACTCTATGCCCGGCTCAAGAGTCTAGCGAAGCACCCGAATTAGTTGCACACTCCCCGCCGCTGGGGGGCGGTATGTCGGAAGTTCACGAACTGATGGGAGGGAAACTGCGCGTCTACAAACGCGATAACAGCACCTATTGGCAGTGTTCGACATTCCTGAATGGGCGCAACCACCGGAAGTCGACGAAGGAAGACAGCCTATCCCGTGCGAAGGAAATCGCCGAAGACTGGTATCTCGAAATGCGCGGCAAGAGCCGCGCCGGCTTACTGAAGCGCCCTGAGCATACATTCGAAGATGCGGCGGACCGTTTCGAGGTCGAGTACGAAGTCATCACCGAAGGTGAGCGCAGTCCCGACTACGTCAAACAGCTCAAAGAGAATCTTCGCGTTCATCTGCGCCCTTTCTTCGCTGGAAAGGGTGTTTCAGAGATCACCGCGGGCTTGGTTCAGGACTACCGCATCGACCGCATTCAGAATCCGCGCAGTGGCAAACGGCCCGGCCGCAGTCAGCTTCATCACGAGATCATCACGCTTCGTCACGTGATGAAGGCCGCACAGCGCATGGGATGGATCACCGCCATTCCTGATCTCTCGATGCCTTACCGGAAAGCTAACAAGGTTGAGCACCGCGCTTGGTTCTCACCGCAGGAATACCGCACCCTCTACACTGCCACCCGCGCGCGGACGAAGAATCCGCCTGGTCCTTTCATCAAGAGGTGGCAGTGGGTTTACGAGCAGTTTCATGACTACGTGCTGTTCATGGCCAATACTGGTCTGCGGCCGGACGAGGCGGCGCTTCTCGAATTCCGCGACGTGAAGATCGTCAAGGATCGCGCCTCTGGCGAAACGATCTTGGAGATCGAAGTCCGCGGCAAGCGCGGGACTGGATACTGTAAAAGCACGACGGGCGCGGTCGTGCCGTTCAAGCGGATTCGCGATCGCCGCCGCCCAGGCGGTGATCGCGCCCAGCTGACGGATCGGCTGTTCCCGGACGGCACACCCCGCGAGCTGATGAACACTGTTCTGGCAGAGCTGGATCTAAAGCTCGATCGGGAGGGCAAGCGGCGTACCTGCTACAGCCTGCGGCACACCTATATCTGCATCCGGCTCATGGAGGGGGCAGACATCTACCAAATCGCCAAGAATTGCCGGACATCCGTCGAGATGATCGAAAAATACTACGCGGCCCACCTGAAGACGACGCTGGACGCTTCGGCCATCAACGTCAGGAAATCCAAGGCGTTCAAGGAGGGGCAGGCCACTGAGAATATCGCCAATAGGCTGGCAAAACGGACCCCTACAGCCATCGACCCAGAGGGGCAGGCGGCCTAGGTCGATATTCCTGTTGGAAGGAATGGGTCTATCCGTTAGAACTCCTCCCGCCGGCCGGTGTGGCGGAATTGGCAGACGCGCGCGACTCAAAATCGCGTTCCGAAAGGAGTGTCGGTTCGACCCCGACCACCGGCACCAGTACAAGCGTAGTACACAGTACTTTTCCGTCGCGTGTCGCATGACGATGATCGCGGCGTTGACCAACTCCCAAGACTGATACGACCTTGACTGCAAAAGACGATCAAGACCCTCTCAATTCCGGTTCGCGTTGGCACAGGTGGGATCCGCACATCCACGCACCTGGAACTGTGCTCAACGATCAATTCAAGGGTCCTGACGCATGGGGTGACTATCTGAAGGCTGTGGAGACGGCGGTCCCTACCATCTCAGCATTGGGCGTCACCGACTACTACAGCACCGAGGTCTACGAGCAAGTTCTCAAAGAGAAGCGAGATAATGGACGTCTCAAGGAATGTGAGCTCGTATTTCCGAACGTAGAAATGCGGCTCGGGGTAGGAACCGTCAAGGGAAGGTGGGTCAATATCCATTTGTTGGTTAATCCAGCAGACCCTGATCATCTCAGCGAGCTACATCGATTCCTTCAGAGCATCACCTTTGAAGCCCATAATGAAGTTTACAGGTGCAACAAGGCAGACCTGATTAAGCTAGGCATGCGCGCCGACGCAAAGCTGTCGAAAAAGCCGAATGCCGCACTCAGCTTGGGCGTAGAGCAGTTCAAGGTGTCGTTGGATGAGCTCCGAACAGCATTCAAAAGCAGTGCCTGGGCGCGAGACAATATCCTTGTCGCCGTCGCAGGAAGCGAAACAGATGGGGCAGGGGGTGTTCGAGCCGGTGCAGACGCTACGTTGCGGCAGGAGATTGAGCGCTTCGCACATATCATCTTCGCAAGCAGCATCGCACAGCGAGAGTTTTGGCTCGGAAGGAAGGTCCTCACTGAAGCTGAGGTCATTCAACAATACGGCAGTCTTAAACCCTGCATGCACGGGAGCGATGCGCACGCCGCAGACAAGGTTGGAAAGCCTGATGGTGACAGGTTCTCCTGGATCAAAGGCGTTCCCGCCTTCGATACACTCCTCCAAGCCTGCATTGATCCCGCAGGACGCGCATTTGTTGGGGATGAGCCACCAATTGCGGCCACGCCATCGCGCGTTATCGCCGGTGTGGAGATCGCCGGCGCATCTTGGGTCAGTACCCCAACACTTGCACTGAACCCCGGTCTCATCGCCATCATAGGTGCCAGAGGATCTGGCAAAACTGCATTGGCCGATATGATTGCCCGTGGGTGCAGTGCGGCGGAATCGCCGAATGAAAACTCATTTCTAAAGCGCGCAGGCCATCTGTTGGAGGGCTCATCTGTAGCACTTGAATGGCAAGAAGGCGGCAATGTCGTCCGTATGCTGGATGATTCCGATGGGTGGGCGGCCGAGGAACTGCCAAGGGCACGGTATCTATCGCAAAAATTCGTGGAAGAGCTCTGCTCCTCGACCGGTATGACGGATGAGTTGCTCGCTGAAATCGAGCGTGTTGTATTTGAAGCGCATCCGTTTGATGAGCGTGACGGATCAGCAGATTTTGCGGAGCTTAGGGACCTGCGGACCATGCGTTTCGAAGAAGCGCGTGAACATGAAGAGCAAGCTCTGGTCGATCTTTCAGAGCGCATCGGAACAGACATTGAGAAAAGCCGACAAGTCGAAAGCTTGAAGAGGCAGGTTGATGCCAAGGTCAAATCCATCGACGCCTATGAGAAAGATCGCGCTAAGCTCGCGCCAAAAAACAGCGAAGCGAGCATGAAATATCTCAATGACCTGACGAGTGCCGCTGAGACTGTCCGTGGATATCTGAGGTTTTTTGCATTACGCGAACAAGATCTGTTGTCCCTGCAAGGCGAAGTTTTTCGGCTTCGAAAGTTCGGGGCTGTCGAAGAGCTTCGCAAGCTGAGTGATCGCCATAAGGCCAGTGCGCTGAAGCCAGACGACTGGAAAGATTTTATTCTCGACTATAAAGGCGATGTTGACACCACGATCACAAGCGGCCTGAAGGACGCGCGTGATCGAGCAAATGCTTGGAAGGGTGCAACGCCAGCGGCGAAGGGTGACGCAAGCGAACGCTTCATTGCGGAAGGCAGTGTGCTTAACCAGCAACCGCTGAGCTTGCTCCTGGCTGAGACTGAGAGAGCCCAAAAGGCTCTAAACGTCGACCAGGAGACCGCGACGAAGTTTGCAGGGATTTCGAAGCGCATCAGTGAAGAATCCACGATTCATCTTCGTCTCAAGGAGCGCTACGACGACTGCCACGGCGCCTTGGACAGAATGAAAGCCGCACAGACGGAACGCCAGGAGGGATATCGGCGTGTTTTCGACGCGATTGTTTCGAAAGAGACTGTTCTTAAGGAACTCTACAATCCCCTGATGAAGCGCCTCGAGCACGCGGACGGTACTCTCCAGAAACTATCCTTCTCTGTTACTCGTTCGGTCGACGTGAAGAGCTGGGCGGATCAAGGAGAGGCTCTTCTAGATCTGAGACGACAGGGCGCCTTCAGGGGTAAGGGCGCATTGGAATCAGCCGCAGAAGAGATGCTCCGTTCGGCTTGGGAAACGGGCGATTCTAAAACCGTAGCGACAGCGATGACAGATTTTCGCACCAAGCATCAAAAGGAGTTGCTGGAGCATTCTGTGGTACCGCGATCGGAGGAAGCTTCATATCGTGAGTGGGCTAAGAGCTTTGCTAAATGGCTCTTCAGCACTGAGCATATCCAACTGCAATACAGCATCGATTATGACAGGACTGATATTCGCAAGTTATCACCTGGAACACGCGGGATTGTTCTTCTGCTTCTTTACCTTGGCCTTGACGACGCGGACGACCGGCCACTGATCATTGACCAGCCCGAAGAAAATCTCGATCCCAAGTCGATCTATGACGAGCTGGTTGGTCTTTTTCTGAAGGCTAAACGCAAGCGCCAGGTCATCATGGTCACCCACAATGCCAATCTGGTCGTCAACACGGACGCAGATCAGATCATCGTCGCGACTGCGGGTCTCCATGCGGCGGGACAGCTGCCCACAATCACCTACGTCTCGGGCGGACTGGAAACGGCACCTATCCGCGAGGCTGTATGTCAGATCTTGGAAGGCGGAGAGGCGGCATTTAAGGAGCGCGCTCGCCGTCTTCGTGTCGCCTTAGATCGATGATCAATCCGGAGTCAGCGCGCTCAGGATGGTGGATGACAGAGAAAGGACGAGAGGATTGGCGTAATCAAGGCCTGCTTGCGCTCGTGGGCATTGCGCCCATTTACAAACTGTCCTGGGATCTGGAGCCCGAATTCGTTGGCACTGGATTCTGGATAAATCATACAGGTCTTCTGGTTACTGCGGCGCATGTTATCGAAGCAAACTTCGATAAGAGTGAAAACGATGTTGGTTACATCGCGGCATTCCAGACGACGCCAGATCTAGGGCTGTTCAAACGCTTAATAATTCGGTCGCATCGACATTCGGCATTTGATCTAGCGCTCTGTGAGACCGAGCGTTTCGTCGATGAAGATGGGAGGCCAGTTCCAACGCAACCCCTCGGTATGACGACCGAGATACCGCCGGTCGGCTCCCCAATCTTCACACATGCCTTCTCCTCGCGGCATACAGAGTTCGGAGGTGAGAAATTTGAGGGCATTCCTGCCGGGACATACCAGGGCGGCTACTCCAATCCGAAGACAGGAAAGGAGCAGGAACTAGAATTCGTCGCTCGCTTGGGTTTCGGGCAGGTCATGGAGATTTTTAGAGAAGCAAGGGACAAGGTCATGATGCCGTTTCCCTGCTTTCGCTCAGATATACCTGTGTACGGCGGCAACAGCGGGGGGCCAGTTTTTGACTACAAGGGACGCATTTGTGGTGTGAACTGCAGTCAATTTCAGGGGACTGATATTGCCTTTCATGTTCCGCTTGAGGGCATTCTTGGGCTTCGTGCGAAGGATATTCAGCTTATCCCAGAGGATCCCACGCCCAGGAGCCGCACCGTCTTTGAGATGGGCATGGCTCGGCGGATCCCATTCGTGCCAAGCCTTGCCCGAGTCTATCTGCCATTCTGGGCGCGGTTAATCTATGGACCGATTACGTTCGTCAAATATTGGGTATCTTGGATAATCTGGCGTCTGAAAGGGCAAGATCAGTAGTGGGATAGTGGAGCCGCACGCGCGCTGGGAGAGCTAGGGACGACCAGGGGAGCGAAACGGTTCATGCGGCGGTCCATCGACTGCCTGCAACTCCTTCTATGCACCGTTCGCCGATGCGACTAGCTCGCGATAATCTTCAAAGGACTGCATAGATGCCGACGACTTCGTAGGGTCAGCATAAAATTTCTGCACGCGCGCATCCGTTACGCTGGTCTGGCCGCGCATGAGATCGCAATTGAATGCAACGATTGCATCCGTCGGCGGCGTGAGCTTGGCCGCGTTCGGAACGAACTCACCCGCTATGCATGCAAGGCGAATGTCGTCGTAGGTCTCTGTCAGGAGGGCCTTGCTGTCATAGGAGCCGACAATGTCGTCCAGGTAAACGGAGACAGTCACGCCACGCGCGATCGCTCGCTCGATAGCGGCGGTGACGGGCGAATAAAGGAGAACGAGACTTGCCAGCAGAGGCGACTGAACGAACCCAATAGGCAAAACGTATTGTGGGAGGAGTCCAGCAACTGGGTTTCTGACGCAGGACCACTTCGCGTGTGTCTGTGCACCAGGCATACGCCAGCGGCGCAGAGCGCGCGTAACGCGTTCTCGCGCGATAGAATAGTAAAAGCTCTTGATATCGATTTTGAAGAAGAAGCGCTTATCCAGATGGGCATGTAGCGCCGCGACGTGTCCACCTGATCTATAGTGATAGAAATAGTCCGGGAACTGTATCCCGCGGAAGTGTCCGATGATGCGCCGCCCTTTGCGTTCGCCCCGCTCGTTAGGGACGAAGACGTGCTTACCGCGCAATACGAATTTGTGTTTGTAGTTCTCGATCATTGTAGTTGGCGGCCTTGTTCACGATGTCAATCACCAGCTCTATGACCCGCAGGACGGGTATAAGAACCAATGCAACTTCGCGAACAAGGCGCGCCGCGTGCGCGATCTTCTTGCGCATGTGACGCCTCCATAGTTCACCTCCTAGCTACCCGCGACCCATGTTCATGGAGCCGACAACCGAGACAAGTAAGCTATGCTACGTAGCGAAGTGCGTAGCGTAGAACCGCCAAAACGCCGTAGCGCCATATAGCGCCACACCGTGATCGCCAGGTCATTGCCAGGAGATCAGCGCGAAATGGTCATGCTCCATAAATCTTCAAGAGGGCCGCAACCTTTTCTTGTGAGTTCGGTCGCCGTTCACGCATTATTAGAACTATTCTAGGCTTGGAAGTCTGGAAGGGGGAAATGGCGAAGTGGGAGCGTAGCTCTACTTCGGGCACGTCCGCGAAGCCGGACCGGGCTCTACTCGGCCGCCTGGGCGAGCGGCCTCCCGAAGCCGCCCCTCGGCTGAAGCTTAGGGAGGGGCGTCTTCGCCCTTCGGGTGACGATCCCTCGCGCGAAAACAAGCGGACAGCCAGTCTGGCTGGCGTTTGAAAAAATATGAGGGGCCTGCGGCCCCTTGGCGTCAAGGCCAAGCCCTGCCGGGCGGACCGTGTCGGGCCGTGTTGTCCCCCGGCCAGGAGGCCGGGGGCCCGCCCGCACCACCCCTCGCGCTCCGGTCTTGACGCCCAACCCCGCTCATCGCCGCTTGGCTAGTAGGTTGCATGCGCAACCCTTCTTCAAACATAGACCAACTGTCCTTTGATACCCTGCTGACCGATGCAGGGGCCGCTAATCTCCAGCGCAAGCGCGGGAAGCGGTACGCTCATCTTCCTGTGACAATGGAAGAGGCTCTGCCGTATTTCAGGACTCTGCTTACAGAGCATCACGCGTTCATGCGCGAAGGCAACAGCGAACGCGTCTCGGAATGCCGCAAGCGCGCCCACGATCTTGCATTCAAGCTCAATGGCTATGAACGCGGTTTCATTGCTGGCGACAATGCGCCCGGCTCAGTCCTCACCCGGCTGACACGGGCACAGGACGGCACAGTGCCGCTATGGGGACAGACGGGATCATTCGAGATCGAGCACAAATCCATGCGCGTGCGTATTGAGCTGGACGGTGTCTTTGGCATCTGTGCGACGAGCATGGCATGGGTTGGTTTCTCGGCGCATGCCATCGACAGGGACAAGCCTTTTCTCAGTGATACCGGCTACCGCAGTTTCCTCGGCGGCGGCGGGCGATTGCTTGTGGGTTATACGCCCGATACCTTCGCCGCCGAAATGATTGCCGTATACGTAGAGCGGACCCTGCGCGGCAGACTCGAGATCATTGAGCCTCTGCGCGCTCTCGGCGGAATGAACTTAGACTAGAGCGCTCTTCGGGCGCGGAAACTCCGGCCGAATTGCTCAAGAAATCCGGAGATCTTGTCGTACACAGCCTCCGCTTGGTTCGGATTGAGGTCTTTGATGATGCTGACCTCATCGGCTCCATACTCCATGAAGACTTGGCCGCTGAATGTATCGGCGTACTGCACAGCCGCCATTACGGCGGTACCCTGCAAACCGAAACCACCGCCAGAGAGGCCGCTTCCAGAGCGCCAGCCAACCGCTGTGACGTGATCGAGCAGATAGCTATTGCCGTCAAACGTGATCGCATCCTTGTCGAAGGTGATGACCCGCACCTTGTCTGCGTTCACCCACTGGTAGGAACGGCGAATGCCGATCACGGATAGGACGGCGACAGTGGCCCCAATGAGGCCGTAGATGAAATCCCGATCCGGATAATGTTTGCTTGGCGAGAACAAACCGACCAGCCCCGATATCCCTCCACAAAAGGTGAGGATGCACAGCACCAAGACCAGCATGATGTGCGGCACAACGCGGTCCTTGTGCTGGGTTTTCGCTCGGTAGACGAGCTTCTGTCCGTTATCGAGCAGTTCGAAATCAGACTTCGGCGGCACGACATTCGTCGTGCGCGGTTGGACGACAGGCATAGCGATTTCTTCCCAAAGAGAATGATCAACGCGCGGCGAAAAAGCGGAGCGTCGCAAGAAGTGCCGACTACGCCATGCCCTTAATCAGAATGCTGAGCACGACCGTGACCCAAAAAAGCACAAATCCGCCCCCTAGAACGAAGAGGATTGCGAGGCCGCATTTATCTGAGAACGACAGATGATCCATGACCTTTCTCCGATCCGACGTGACGATGACGCTTGGCTGAATGACCCAGAAAGTGCGATGTCCTCTGCAACAGAATTGCCTATTCTGTTGCGCCTTTCGTCATTGCAACCGTTAGTACATTGCGACATGTGCTCAACTGGGCTAAGTTCGCCGAAGCTACGGCGTCCAAATGCAAGCATTTCGGGCGCTCAGGGCACCTCAACAGAATAGGCAAGACTGTCGCGTCCTCGTCGGAGCGCCGACGAAAGGAACGACAATGCGTCACCAAAACCGGGAGGCGGGAAGCCTCTATACGCGCACGGGTTTGCGAAAGTATCTGACGCCGCAGGAGCGCGAGCGCCTTATCGGCATCGCGTGGGCATGTACCCGCGCAGAGCTGAAAGCCTTTTGTCTTACGCTCGCCCTCACAGGCTGTCGTATATCCGAGGCATTAGAACTCTGCGGGCATTCGATAGAGCCAGAGGCAGGCTTTATTGCAGTCCGAAGCCTCAAGCGGCGAAAGCGCGAGATCGTCATGCGCGAGATCCCGATCCCCGCCGCCTTAATGGAACTGCTATTAGAAGCGCGACGCTCTTCGATGGATGCCCGCTTGTGGACCTGGTCCCGCAGTCAGGCATGGCGGCTGATCAAGCGCTTGATGACAGATGCGGACGTGGTGCCTGGACCGCATGCGACACCGCGCGGCCTGCGGCACGGCTTTGGCATCCATGCTGTCCGCAGTGGAGTGCCGCTTAATCTCGTTCAGCGCTGGCTGGGACATGCCAGCATGCTGACGACTGCTATCTATCTTCAGGCGATGGGCGAGGAGGAGCGGGAGCTCGCCGCCCGCATGTGGGCCGTGCCGCTTGTGAGTGCCGGTTTGCCGCAAACTGAATGCGCTGACCGCCGTGCGCCATATCACTGTTAATCGGATGGAATGCGAAGAGGTTTTCTATCCCGTTTCACTGAAGCCAGGTCATCGTGTCTGCTGTGCCTACCGCCGCGGCATTGCCAAGTCGTGGCGAACAAGGGCGGCGTTTTACGAGGCTCAAGGGTCTCCTTCAGCCGCATTCCATCCCGCTCTGTGGCCTTTGGGTATGGGGTCTACCCCGGATCGCTCGCTATGGGTCAACAGGCCGCCCGCTCCATTCGCTTCGCTCCCGTGTTGCCTGTATGACCCGCTCACTGTCTCCGTGGTTTCACGTCCCCATAAGGCCAAGCGCGGTGCTGAGCCGATCTGAAATAAGGAGACTGACTATGAGCAACACAAACACCACCAAGAAACGTCCTACCCACGCTGTCTGGCAAGTGCTGGGCGAAGGCGACAAAGCACGCTGGATGCGCATCGGCGCTGGCTGGGCCAATCGGGACGGGAAAGGTCTCACGCTTAAATTCGATGCCTATCCCATCTCCGGCCGCACAGTTGTCCGTGAGTTCAGCGAGCAGGAGCCGGACTCAAAACAGCGTGACTGACGCTCGAGGCGGGGGGGGGTGTCAGGGAACGGCCCGAAATTTTCTTAAGTGGT